>CANMNA010000039.1 GCA_947499075.1 Myxococcales bacterium | reverse complement strand
GCAACGGTGCCAAACCTACTGCTGATCGACTTAATTTCGCCGGGGCCCTAAAGTAGAGAATGCGATAGGTTTGGTGCATTGCGCTCAAGCGATACCTGCCGGCGGCTTACGGTTGCTGGGCGAGGTTGCGGACGTCGATCTTGCCGGTGACGGCGGCGGAGATCAGGGCGATGCGGCGTTCGACGAGGAGGGCGATGGCGCGGGTGGATTCGGTGGTGAGGGTGTCGAGTTTGGCCAGGTCCGCTTCCACCACTCGTACGATTTGCCGTTGTTCGTCGAACGTCGGCAACACGAACCAAATCTTGACCATTCGCGTCAGCCCCAAGTCGTTGTTCGTAGCGCCTCGGGTCAACAACTGAGACTGCTCGTAGCAAGCTTGGCTGTTCAGCGCCAGTGCCAAGAATCGGGAATCAACGGCGTCTTTCTTGACCTTCAGCACAGCGATGTGGACCCAAACCTGAAAACGCTGATTAAAATCGACAACACGGGCGATTCCCGTGGTGCCACCTTTCGTGTACAGGACATCACCGGGTTGAGGGATGACGCGTCGATCAAATTCATCGCAGTCACTTGCTGAAACGTACTTGACGTCTTCCAGCGCCCAGTTGTCCACCTTGACGTTTCTCGCCGATAGGAACAGCACACCTTCTTCGACGTAGTTCGGCGAAAAGTGCGGTCCATCCGAGACCTTGTCGCAAACTTTCCCGACCTGGAGGCACGTCCAATGCCCCGGCACCCGCCCCAACCACTCGACCCCAGAATCCTTCATCGCCACGGCCGGATCCAAGCCCTTGGTGACCGCGTGAGAAATGACGGCTTGGCGCTTTTCTTTCAGCAGGGCGATTAGGTGCTGTTGCTCGGTGATGAGGGCGTCGATTTTGGCGGTTTCATGGTCGAGGAAGGTGGCGATGGTGGTTTGCTCGACGTCGCTCGGACAAGGCACGCGCAAATTGCGCAAAATCTCCTGGCTAATATTCAGTTGCCCACCACCAGTGGCCAAGCTCAGAATTTGCGGTCGGAAGCCAAGGAAGCTGTAAAACATGAACGCGCAACTGATCGGCGAATCTCCACCAAATACGCAGCACGCCTGATTTACCGTAGCAGAGAATCGCAAAACGCCGAGCTTTCCAATGGTCGCGCCGTACATCGCAATTACGAGCGAACCTGCTGGAAATATTCTGAGCGCCGTGTTCTCGGCTAAAGCGATTGAGGTTACGCGGTTTTCGCAATCCAGCAGTTCGCCGTCATTTAAGTCGCCCGTGTTAAGCCAGGCGATATCTCCGTCGTCATAGTAGGCGCGGTTCTCGGACCTTGGCGTTGTACCGCTCCCGACAACCGAAAATGCCTGAGCTAGTTTCCAAACATCCCAGCCAGTAGGCACCGCCCCCAACCACTCAACCCCACTGTCCTTGTACTCTGGATACCGCGGAAACCCCATAGATCTGCTCCTGCAAAGAAGCCCAGCCAATAAATTGACAGGCTATTATGGCGTCGTCCGCCTACGCGGACGGCTGGACTTGGGCCTTCGTCATGCTCGCCTTCACCCCTCAAGCCCCCGAATCATCCCCAAAATCCGCTCCGTCACCACCTTCAGCTCCGCATCGATCTCCGCCAATTCCCTTGGCGGCTTAAACACATAAAAATGCCGATTAAACGGGATCTCATAACCCACCTTGCTCTTCTCATGGTCGATCCAAGCATCACCGGCATGCGGCACCACCTCGCGCTTAAAATAAACCGCCACATCTTCACTCAGCGGCACATTCTCTGTGTCCCGCAAACCCGAATCCGGCTGAGGATGTCCCTTCAGCTTGCCCTTTGTCGCCAGCACAACCTTGCCCGTCGCATCTCGCTCTGGCCGCTCGACCGTAATTGTCCGGTACCCAAACGCGGTATTCTTGAAAATCCGACAAATCGGCACGCCGTCGCGCGTGACCTCTTGGAAACGCCCAAACAACTGCGTGATATCGTCAATGTGCGCCGGACTGAGCTCCTTGCGCTTGCTGCCGAGGCTCTTGCGCATTTTCTGCCAAAACGAGCTGGCGTCGATCAATTGCACCCTGCCCTTGCGCGCTTCGACCTTGCGGTTGCTCACAATCCAGACATACGTGCTAATCCCCGTGTTGTAAAACATATCGGTCGGCAGCCCGATAATCGCTTCAACCAAATCGTTCTCCAGCAAATACCTGCGAATCTCGCTCTCGCCAGAACCCGCGCCACCAGTAAAAAGCGGCGACCCATTGAGCACGATGCCCAGCCGGCTACCGCCATCGACCGCCGGTCGCATTTTCGACAACAGGTGCAGCAAGAACAGCAGCGAACCGTCGCTGACACGCGGCAGGCCAGGCCCAAACCGCCCGTTGAATCCCTGCTGCTCTGCCTCGCGCCGCACTTCGGCCTCGATCTTCTTCCACTCGACGCCAAATGGCGGATTCGACAACATATAGTCGAAGTGCTTGCCGTGTAGCCCGTCGTTCGACAGGGTGTTGCCCAGAATAATGTTGGCGATGTCCTGGCCCTTAATGAGCATGTCGGCTTTGCAAATCGCGTACGACTCAGGATTCATCTCTTGGCCGTACATCACCATCCGCGCGTCGGCGTTCATCCCGGCCAGATGCTCACCGGCAACCGACAGCATCCCGCCCGTGCCCGCCGTCGGATCGTACATCGAGCGCACCACGCCAGGTCGCGTCAGCGCCTCGTCGTCCTCGATGAACAGCAGGTTGACCATCAGCCGAATCACTTCGCGCGGGGTAAAGTGCTCGCCGCCAGTTTCATTCGATAATTCAGCGAACTTGCGGATCAACTCCTCGAACACCGCGCCCATCTGCGCGTTGCTGACGCGGTCCGGGTGTAAATCAATTGTCGCGAACTTCTCGGTCACCAAGTACAGCAACTTGGCCTTCTGCAACTTGTCGATCTGAGTGTGAAAGTCGAAGTTCTCGAAAATATCGCGCACCGCCGGCGAAAATGCCTGCACGTAGGCGCGCAGGTTCTCGCCGATGTGGTCCTGGTCGCCTATCAACTTCTTGAGGTCCAGCACTGACGTGTTGTAAAAGTGCTGCCCCGCCTTGCGCAGCAGAAACGGCTCTGGATTCAAGGCGGCAGCCTGCCGTGCCGCGAGTTCCACCAGCACGGCCGCCTTCGTCGGCTCCAGCACGCTATCGAGCCGCCGCAGCACGGTGAACGGCAGGATCACCTTGCCGTACTCGTGCGGCTTGTAATCACCGCGCAGCAAATCGGCGACGGACCAGATGAAGGACGAAAGGTTGGGATCACTCACGATAGTCTGGTTCCTTGACGATGGGGCCGATGGCTAATGCGCAGGTGCTACTCACCGCTCGCCGGGCGCGGAACTCAGCGCAGCGACGCATGATCTGGAATCATGGCTTGCCATTTTCGGACTTGCCAATGCCGCCACAGCGGATGCAAAGACTGCGCGGGCTGCTGGCTTGCCGTACGTTTGTCCTCTCGTCGCGCTGCTGCTAGGAGTTCGACTGCGTAGGCAACCAGCGTTCTTGGGCTTGGCCAGCACGCCCCAGAACCTGGCGCGACCTCCGCCTTAATTGTCTCGGCTGTATCAGCGGCGAGCATCAGCTTTGGGTCTCGAAAATAGTTTGGCTCAGTCCGATCACCTTCACAAACGATGATGACACGCCGACGCTGTTCGCGGGTCCGCGGACGGTGACCCAGGAGGGGTCCGCTGCCAAAATGACGACGGGGTCTCATGGTACCGCCAAGCCGGGCACCGGCACCAACCGCGGCACGCCACCATAGGATCCTCGCAGATACCGCGTGCGCATGTCTTCCGTCTTGCGCACGCCCTTGACCTGCCAAAGTGCGAACAACTCGCTGCGAGCGTTGTTCTTTTTTTCGGTCAACCACAATTCGTCACGACGCAGTGCCACGTCACCCGAGCGGATTTTGGGTCCAAATACCTCGCTGGTGTGCGTTGTGAACAACAACTGCCCGCTGCGGCGCCGACCAATGGCTTCCAACGTCAGCGCGACAAAACGCAGCACCAGCAAGGGGTGCATCCACCCCACCAACCCAGCAGCCTCGCCCTGCCCCGCCTCCGAAGCCACCGTCAACAACAGCGCATCGCCCCTAGTCCTCGCGACCATGCGCTCGCGCTCGCCGCGCCACGTGTCGCCACACTTGACCGGCTCGCCGCGCGTCCGCTCAAACATCCGCGTCTCGCGTTTCTTGCGCACAAACAACCACTCGTCGGCCACGCCTTGCTCGTCAAGCGCGAACCCGTAGCGATGGCGCGAGTCACCGACCACGACGGTGACTTCAAACTGGCTCGGCTGCGCAGCCGCGGTCGCATCCAACCGAAACGGTTCACGTGCCCGCTCTTGGGGTGTCAACCGCTCGCGCGTCGACTGCAAGACGTAGGTGCGCATAAACGCCAACGCCCGAATCAAATTGGACTTGCCCGATGCGTTGCCACCGAAGATCGCGGCGATAGGCAGCAGTTTCAGACTCGGATCTCCCGGTATGGGCAGCAGAGTCTCGGCCCGCTCGCTGTCCGGCGAGGCCACCCTGCTGAGCACGACTTCGTCCTTGAACGACCGAAAGTTAGCGACCCGGAATTCGACGAGCATGCGGTCTCCCCAGGACAAGACCCCTCAAGAAATCTGATTACCGGGCCATATTTGCGCTTTTTTCGTAAATTAGCAACTTGAGACGGGCAATTCAGGTGGAAAACCGAGTGAAGGCAGGCTAGTCGGGCGTTGCCACTCGACTCGGAACTGCGCACACCTCACGGACACTTGCTGCCCTTGTCCAAACAACAATCGCCTTTGGTGCTGCACAACGTATCGCACCAGCACACCCCGACTTTGCCCGGCCCGCCGCACGCGCCGTCGCACGTACCGCTGCAGGTCGCGGCAAAGTCCTTGCAGCAATCGCCGCTGGTCAGGCAAAAGTTGTCGCAGTAGCAACCATCCTTGGACTTGGCCCCGCACGATCCCGCGCAGGTACCCGCCAACTTGGGCGCCATGCAAGTGCCGCCGCTCGCTGGCACGCCGACGGTGCAGACTTCAGGGCTGACACAGGGCTTGTCCAGCGCCCAGCTGCCCCACGTCGTGGTCGTGGTGTTGCACGATGTTGACGTCCCGCTGCATTGGCCCAGCGCGGTCTGCTTGTCGAGTCTAGAAATTCCGTTGATGGTCGAGCACTTGTACTGGACCTTGCTGGCCCAGCCACAGGTGACGGTCGACGCCGCGTAGGTGCCCTTGCCGCTGCAGCAGGTGTTGCCGGGGTCGCATTTGGTGGTGGTCGAGCCACCAAATCCGAATTTGAGGGCGACGGCCTGGCACGCCGGATCGGCGTTCTTGACGTTGAAGAACACGGTGCCGGTCTCGTCTAGCCCTGTCGCGTCGGGGTACCAGCTGAGCGTGCCGCTGGCCGCCGTCTTGCAGCATCCGTTGGGCTTGACCGCGCTGACTACGCCATTGGTGAAAGGGTCGCTGCCGAATGGACATGTCACCGCGGCACAGTCTTGACCGCCGGCGCCGAGGCTGCAGCGGTAATAGGCGCACACCGTCACTGCCTTGGCCGCCGTCCAGCCGATGTACACCTGCGGGTCGTAGAAGTTGGTGTCATCGGTAATCGCGAACTTGAAGTAGTCCTTGTCGGTCGCCGACTGCAACAGCACCTTGGGATCGACGTGCAGGGCCGCGCTGGCATCGCCAAAAGTGCCAAGATCTTTGCTATCTGGCGTGAACTCGGGGCCCTCAAACGGGTCGCTGACCGTGCACAGATTGGGCGGATTGGGCTTGCAAGTCGGCAAGGTGCTCGTCAACGCCCCCACCGTGCAGGTGTCGGAGGTGGCACACGTCAAGACGGTCGTCCAGGCCGACCACGCCGACGTGCCGTAGCACCCCGTACTGGTGCCGGCACACGTCGAGAATTGCTTGCGGACCTGAATCATGGCGCCGCTGCACTGGTACGCCGTCGTCGCGGCTGTGCCGCACAGTGTGGTGTTGGCTGCGAACTTGCCCTCGGCGGTGCAACAGGAGCTGTTGGGAACGCAGGCGGTGGCCGGCACACAGGTGCCTGGCGAGGTCGGCGCCGTCACGCTGCAGGCTTCGCTCGCCAGGCACGTCTTCAGGGGCGTCCAGTCGCTCCAGCTGTAATCGGCGCTGGCGGCAGAACAGCTAGCGGCGGTGCCAGCGCATCCCGGGACCGCCTTGCGCTGCAACACCTTGCCGCCGGGCAAGTTGCTCTCGCACTTGTACTCGCTGGCCATGGTGATGACACCGCAGGCCTTGTTCTTGGGCGAAAATGTGCCATCGAGCTCGCAGCAGGTGCTCCCGGCGGTGCAGGCGGGGGCGTTGGGCGCGCCAAAAGCAATGTCTGCATTGACCAGCGTGCACACCGGTGCAGCGTTGGCGACCGTGAGGTACACCACGCTGCTGTTGTTGCTGCCGCTGTTGGTTTTGGGCGCGTAGACGATGTTGCCCTTGCTCCCCGTGGCGCAGCAGCCATTCTTGGCCGTGCCGCTGA
This sequence comes from Myxococcales bacterium, assembly GCA_947499075.1. GTDB lineage: Bacteria > Myxococcota_A > UBA9042 > UBA9042 > UBA9042 > SXRM01. Next base: position 20,105 of record CANMNA010000039.1, on the reverse strand, counting down.
TCGCCATGTCGGTGACACTGACCGTGCCCGCCGGGCAACTGATTGGCTGGCACTGGTTGCCGCCGGCGCCGGTGGTGCAAGCCGCATAGAGGCAGACCTTGACGGTCTGCGCGCTCGACCAGGTGACCGAGGCTACCGGCGAAGATGTCGAAGCGGCGTCATTGATGGTCCACTTCAGCACGTCAACGTCGCTCGGCCCACCCATGACTATGCTGGGGCTTAAGGTCTTTTTCGCTGAGGCATCGGTAAAGGTGCCCACGCCATGGGCGCTGGCGATGGCCTGACCATCCTCGTAAGGATCGACCTGGCTGCACACCGGATCGACAATGGTCTTGCACGTGCCTGGCTGAGTCTTGTCCTTGACTTCACAGCTTTGGTCCGCGCCACACACGGTCTCGTCGGCCCAAGGCTGCCAAGCGGCATACGTGGTGGTAGTCGAGCAGGTGCCGCCGGCGCCGCTGCACCCGGCGAAGGCGACCCGGCTTTGCACATCCTTGTTGTCGGCGCTGCATTGGTACTCGGTGGCAATCGCGGTGGTGCCGCACGCGGTGCCGGCGGCTTTGACCACGCCGTTGAGGCAACACGCACCGCCGGTGCATTGGCATGCGGGCGCAATCGACCACGCCTTGGGGTTGACCGCGGGCTGGCAGGTCAGGCAGGCGTCGCCGGCTTTCTTGACCCCGGACAACATGCAGACGCCATCGATTTCGCAGGCGCCCGTCTGCACGGTGTCGGTGCACGCGCCTGTCGCAGGTGTGCACGCTGGCTGCTGGCACGACGTGGTGGCCGTGCATTTTTTCTGCAGATGGACACACTCGCCGGCCGAGCAGCTGTCGTCGGTGCACAAGTTCTTGTCCTCGCAATCGGCCATGCCTTGGCACCCTGTGGGCGCGGTCACTTCGCAGGCTGCACTGGCGATGCCGTTGGCGACGCACTTGGCGTTGGCGGCACACGAGACCTGCGTGACCCAAAACGACCACATGAGGTCCGCAGCTGCTTCGGAGCACGCGCTGGCATCACCCCCGGTGCATCCGGCGACCGCGGTGCGGACTTGCACGTCCTGACCACTGCACTGCCATTGGGTGGCGACTACACCGCCGCCGCACGGTTGGCCGGCGCCCTTGATGGTGTTGGCGACGACGTCGCAGCAGGCACCATCGCTGCAACACTGGGGCTTGGGCGAGAATTGGCAGGCGCCGCTGCCGACATCGCAGCTAGCAGCCGTGCAGGCATCGGTGACACTACAGTCGCTATCGGCCTTGCAGCACCCCGGCTTGGCCACGCCGACACAGCTGCCACCCACGCACTGGTCCTTGCCGGTGCACGGGTTGCCATCGTCGCAAGTGCCGCCGGCAGCTTCGGACCACGCGGTCGCACTTTGGCTTGGATCGCACAATTTGCAGGTGTTGGTCGCAAGCGCCTCGCCGGCGGCGTAGCACCCGCCCTCAATGGCGCAGGTCTCGGCCAGAGCTTTGTGCTTGCAGTTGCCAGTGTTTTTGTCGCAGGCGTCGGCAGTGCATGCCAACCCATCGTCGCAACTCTTGACCACGTTGAGGCAGCCCTGTGCCGTGCAGGTGTCAGTCGTGCAGGCGTTGCTGTCCTCGCACTCGGCATCACCCTTGCACGTTTTGGTGTCCGCGCCGATGACTTCGTTCTCTTCGCTGGGTAACTCAGCCGATGGCCCTGAATCGGGTACTTCAGCCGCGCTTGCGTCCGGAGGCGCAGCGTCGACATCGGCCGCACCCGCCTCGGCTGTCGCATCGCCAGGCCCAGCATCTGGTTTCGCTGCATCAGTGCCGGTATCGAGGCCTTTGGCGGCGTCACCAAAGGCGGCTTTGGCCGCATCAGCATCGCTGGCGGCTGCCGTCGGGGCCTCACTGGCTGTCGGCTGTGCACACGCGCCAACCAGCGCAAGCGCGAGGACAATCGACAATTTTTGCCAGTTCTGCATCGGCTGCTGGAAACGCAAAGGCCGCAGCGTCATCGCTCGGGTCATCATGGCACGCTCGGTCAAAGGTCGTGGTCACGGCCGCCCAGAAAGTCGGCCAAGCCGGGAATCTTACCAGCGGTCTGTAGCGCGAGCTTGCGCGCTTTGGTAAAGGCCTGCTCGGCTGCGAAAAGCGTCTCGTACGGTAGCGGCGGCAGGGCCTGCGCAGCCGGCGTCTCTGGGAGTTGCTGGCCCAAGCGACCTGCGACTCTGCCGGCAAAATTTGGCGTGAATCCAGAGTCATAAGCGATGGTGCGCGGCAAAAGATCGACAACGGCATGGCTCGCCAACTCGCGCGTGCACAAGCCACGCCGCAGGGCATCCTCGATCGATCCGGCCAACCCCTCAGCGCTGACCCTGTGATCGCGCACCAACTCTTCGGCGACTTCGGTCAGCACCCGATCGTCGGCCAAGTGCTCAGTAGCCAGGTGCAGGGCAATCTGCAGGGCGTTAAATGTCGCGGTGACCCGACCGCGGTAGGCCCCAAACCGCGCCGGCGGTGAGTTGCCCTCCAGGTGAATGAAGATGCGCCGCACCGGATCGCCTTGGGCCAACTGACCGACACGCTCTAGTATTGAGGCAATTTCATCAGGATAGGCCCCAGACAGGTCAAGAATGCGGGCCAAGCGTGCTGGCTCAACCCGCCGGGCGCACACATCAGCGTAGAGGCAATACACCAGCGCATCGACTTCGGCATCGTCGCCGAAGCAAATCTCGCCCACGTCTTCGTGGCGCGCAGCCAACCACAGCCGCGTGTCGAGATGCGCCCGCAGCTTGTACGGCACCTGGGCGGTAATCGACCGAAAGCGCCCCTTGGCAACTGCGGCGCCAAAGTCCTTGAGCACCAAGCGATCGCAGCGAATGCCGTGGAGTTGGAACAGCGCCAGGATCTTGCGGCGCAGAAATGTCGGGCTGCCCGACACCACCACCACCCGCGCGTCGTGACCGTGCCACAGCGCGGACAGCAGCGCGCGCATCCCCGGGATGGTCCGGCGCCGCTGCGCACTCTCGACGGCAGCTTGGATCAAGCCGCGCACGGTCGAGAAGTCGGTGTGCAGATAGGTCTTGTCGAGATCCCAGCGGTAGACGACATCGGGCGGTGTGATGCCACTGCTGTCTGCGGCGATGTCGCTCATCGGGCCTCCGAAGATGCAGCGTGAACGGCGACGGCTTGACGCAATTGACCTTGCAGATCAGCGGCATGGCAGCGCGCCGCCAGCTTGATCGCGTTGGCAAATGCTGGCTCCTTGGAGTCGGGGCTGGCGACCAGCACCAGCTGGTCCATACCCAGCAGCGGTGCCCCGCCGTAGCTTGTAAACTCAGACACTTTTCTCAACATGCCGACACCTTGGGACAGCAAGCGCAGCCCGAACCGCCACGTCACTTTGGTCTTCCAAGCGTAGCGCGCCGCCTCCACAGTCATCTCCGTCAGGCCTTCGAGCAAGCCGTGCACGGTGTGGCCGACCAAGCCGTCGGTCACGATGACATCGGCAAAACCGCGCGACAGGTCGGTCGCCCGCACATTGCCGACAAACTGCATGCCGGGCAGCGTCTTGAGCCGCTGGTGCGCGAACACCACCTCCGGCGGCCCATCGCCCGCGCCCTGCCCGGTCGAGAGCAGCGCCACCTTGGGCGTGGCGACCTTGGTCACGGTCTGCGCATACTGGGCACCGAGCACGGCGAACTCGACCAGATCCGCGCCGGTCACCGTGCGCTGCCCCGAGACATCGAGCAGCAGCGCCAGCGGCTCGTCTTGGCCTTGGCGCGGCATCGTCGGAATTACCGCGGCCGTCGCCAGAACCCGCGCTCCTGCCAATGGGCGCAGGTGCATCCGCGCCAGCTCGCGCACCAGGTCCGGCGGGCTCGCCGTAATCAGCACATCGGCCTCGCCTTCGCGCAGCAGCTCCATCGCGACCGGCAAGGCCACGCGCGCCGCCTCCGCCTGCGCCAGCGTGTCGCCCGGCTTGCGCGGAAACGAAGCCGGCGCGGCCACCAACCGCAGCGTCATCGGGTCGTAAGGCAATATTCCCAGCTGATCTTGCAGTGCTGCGACGTCGCCGACCAGCACCAGATTGGCGACCCCTTGGCGCGCCATGCGCACGGCCGCCCGCACGATCGCCGCAGGTGCCTCGCTGCCGCCATAAGTGTCGAATACGACAGTGGGTTTTAGGGTGAGCATCGTTTAGGGGCAGCTGCCTTCGCCTTTGCAACCCGTCGCGCACAGCGCGAATTGGAGGTTGGGCGCGTGCTTGAGCCGCCAAGCTTCGCGTTCGGCCGCTGACATCCCGATGTCGCACAAGACGACACCTGAGGTGACTTGCAGGTTCGCGCCAAGGCCATCCAGACTATGCAAATCCTGTATCTCGGTCAGAAAAAGCGACTCAACCTGGGTCAAGTTGTTAAAAATCAAATTGCTGGTGCCCTGCATCGCGGTCATCTGCAGTTTTTGGATCTTGGTCGCTTTTTGGAATACGTTGATGGTGCCCCATCCTTGGCAGTTACTCAGCGTGAGCAAGCCGATTGTGACAATGTTGAGCGGCTTGAACGCGATACCCGACGTCGACGTGCCGGTCGTGATCATCTTGAAGTCGGCAAACGCCAAATTCTGAGCCACGGTCAGCGACTCGAAGCCTGAGATCTGCGCCAGAGCGGGTGAGCCTGAGATGGTCATGGAAGCCACGGTGCCTAAATTGTTAAACCCAGAGATGGTTTTGACTTTTGGCAGGTTGACCAACTGGAGCGTGCCTGCAAGGTTCTTGACGCCGACAAATCCGGCAATCGACGTCATGGTCCCGCTGATGGAGATGGAATGGGTCACGTCCAGTGTCGCTGGCGCCGCGAAAACCGCATCGGCAACACCGATGGCGGTCAGCGTTGCCACTGTGCGCAGCGCCGGCAATTTGCTGAAATCGCCTTGGCTGCCGATCGACAGCGAGCCGATGCTGGTGGTCTTGGCGAGCTGACCGAGGTGTGCAGGCGACAACGAAGCGACGTGGACCACGCCGGTCACCGTACAAGGCGAAGTAGTCAAGCCACTTGGAGTGCTGGGCGGCAAGTTACCGCTGTAGACGCCAGAGCACACGGTCGCCGTTGTCACTTTGCCAGAACTGGTTGCGTCTGCGCCGCCACCCACCGGAGAAATCTTGCCCGGAGCCCACCCGACCGGTGCCTCTCCCGTCGCCGTCAACGGCGGATCCTCCACCAGCGGCAAGCATCCGCACAGCAGCCAAGCGAATGCCGCCACCCGCGCAAAACTTTGGCGCATCGGGATCCTCATCAAAACGCCATCCCGGCGCCAATGCAATTGTTTTTGCGACAGTCGATGCGGGTGGTCTGCGAAAAGGGTTTTTGGCCGCCAAACATCATCGTTACGCGCCAACCATTTGAATTTACACCTAAGTTGCGCGAATAGATTTGCAAGTCGAAGCTCTGGTGCTGGGCCCCCAATACGCTGGCCGCTGCAGCACTGGTGGCGGCCGCCATCGCTGCCTTCTCGGCTGGGCTGTAATACGGGTAGCGCGTCACTTTGTAGCCACGGTGGTAGGTCGTCGAGCTGCTCTTTGGACCACTCGCGGCCGCCGCGCCCGCGACGGCAATCGCAATCGCGGCGGTGGTCCCGGTCACAAAGCCGTTGCGGTCGAAGTAGCGAACACCATACGCTGTCGGCTTGAGGCTGTGATCATGCTTCCACCCAGACAGCTCGCCGCTGCCTATTTCGGTGAGCACGCCGACCGTGCTGGAGTACGAGGTCAACAGGCTGCTGCCGTCCTCGAACATCGAGGCGCCGCCGTCGGGCTCTGGGCTGTCTGATGCTTGGACGTCGCGCGGCAGGATCGCCGCTAAGGCGACGGTAACCAAGGCAGCGCAGGCACCGCTTTGGCGGACGGAAGGCCAAAAGCGGGCAGCCATGCAGATTCTCCAGGCGCGGACGAAGACCGCGGCGCACTGCGCAGCCCGATGAACGGCGGCGATGTGCAGCGCAAAGCGTGGCCATGCCCGGTCACCCTGTCAAGCGGTGGCCGACGATCTGGAAGCGCCGGTCTGGACGGTCTAGGCCGTCGCTGCAGCCCCGATGGTCGCCGGCTGCTCCCACTGCGACGGCGGCACTTCCAGCGCATGCTCCAGCACGTCTTCCATGCGATGGGCAAACACGAACTCGATGCCGTCGCGGGCCTCGGCCGGGATATCGCGCAAGTCCTTGCGATTCTTCTCGGGCAAGATGATCTTCTTGATCCCGCCGCGCATCGCCGCCAGCACTTTGTCCTTGATGCCGCCGACGGGCAGCACCAGCCCGCGCAGCGTCGCCTCACCGGTCATCGCCACGTCGCCGCGCACCCGCACGCCGGTCAGCAAGCTGACCAGCGCCGTGTACATCGTCACGCCCGCCGAAGGCCCATCTTTGGGCACTGCGCCCGCCGGAAAGTGGACGTGGATGTCGAACTCTTCGAAATTCTTACGCGCGACGCCCAGCTTCTCGGCATTGGCCTCAACCAGTGACAGCGCAATCTGCGCCGACTCCTTCATCACGTCGCCCAGCTGGCCGGTCAAGCGCATTTTGCCTTTGCCTGGCATCTTGCTGGCTTCGATGAACAGCAGGTCACCGCCACTGCGTGTCCACGCCATGCCCGTTGCCACACCCGGCTGCTCGGTGCGCGTCGCAACTTCTGGTTCGAAGGTGTGGTTGCCGAGCATATCATCCAAATCCTCAATGGTAATGACCTTCTCGGTCACCAAGGACTTGGCGATCTGCACTGCAACCTGCCGACACACATCAGCAACGCGCCGCTCCAAATTGCGCACGCCGGCCTCACGGGTGTAGTGCGAGATGATCTTGTTGACGATGTCGTCGTTGATCACGCACTGCGCGGCATTCAGGCCATGCTCCTTGAGTTGCTTGGGAATCAAGTGCTGCTTGGCAATGTGGAACTTCTCCTCGTGGGTGTAGCCCGCCAACTCAATGACTTCCATACGGTCCAGCAGAGGCGCCGGAATCGTGTCCGTCGTGTTGGCCGTCGCGATGAAAAGGACCTTGGACAGGTCAAACGGCGTGTCGAGGTAATGATCAGTAAACGCATGGTTCTGCTCAGGATCGAGCACTTCGAGCAGCGCGGCTGTCGGATCGCCGCGCCAATCGTGGGTCAGCTTGTCGACTTCATCGAGGATGATCACCGGATTGCGCGACTCCGCCTTCTTGAGCGACATGATGATCTTGCCCGGAAGCGCGCCGATGTACGTCCGGCGGTGGCCGCGCACTTCAGCTTCATCGCGCACGCCACCCAAGCTCAAGCGCTGGAATTTGCGCCCGAGCGCGCCAGCGATGCAGTGGCCGAGCGACGTCTTGCCAACGCCGGGAGGGCCCACCAGGCACAGAATCGGCCCGCGCATGTCGTTCTTGAGCTTGCTGACCGCCAAGTACTCTACGATGCGCTTTTTGACCTTGTCCAAGCCATAGTGCTTCGAATCCAGAACGGTCTGTGCGTTGTCGAGGTCAAAATTGTCGTCGGTCAGCACCGCCCACGGCATGTCCGCGAACCACTCGAGGTAGGTGCGCGCCACCGTATATTCTGGCGAGCCGGCCTGGATGTTGCGCAGCCGCTTGAGCTCCTTGGTCGCGATCTTCTGGGCCTCCTCAGGCAGCCCAGCTTTGAGCAGACGCTCTTCAAGCTCGGTCAGCTCATCGCCATCGGTACCTTCCAGCTCGCCGAGCTCTTTCTGAATCGCCTTGAGCTGCTTGCGCAGCACATATTCGCGCTGGCTTTTGTTCAGGTCGCCCTTGACTTCAGAATTGATGCGCTGGCTAATCCGCAAGATTTCAACTTGCTGAATGACCAATTGCAAGGTTTTGGTCAACATCTCTTGCAGACCGGCCGCCTGCAGGACGTCGATCTTCTCTTCGACCGACACCCCCAGATGCGTCAGCAGCAAGTACACCAGCCGCGATGGGTGCTCGAAGTTCTCTTGCAAATCCGCGGCGCTTATCGGCAACTCCGGGACCATGCCGACCAACTCGACCGCGGAGTCGCGCAGGCTGTGCGCCAGCGCGGTGGTCTGCGAGTCAACATCCTGCTTTTCGGGCAACATCGTCACGTTAGCGGACAAGAACGGGTCTTCCTGATCGAAATTGTCAATCTTGAAGCGCTCCATGCCGCGGATGACCACATGGTACGTCTCCGGGCCATTGCGCAGGACCTTGAGCAATTGTCCTGTACATCCAGCCCAGTACAGATCATTGGGCTTAGGGTTGTCGATTCCCTTGTCTTTTTGAGCGACCACGCCGACAATCGCACTGCGCCTGTCTCCGAGACTTTCTAACAATTTAATGGACTTGCCTCGGCCTATCACCACCGGCATCACAGCCCCTGGAAAGAGGACGGCGTTGCGGAGCGCAAGGATGGGCAGCGACTGGGTGGCGCCAGAACTGGACATGATGGGCCTCTTGGTGAATCTGGCGTGGCGAAATGCCAGCCTGAAGCTGATCATAGACAAGCACAGTGGCTGGGCAAGTCAAGCACGCGCGGGGTCCGCGATCCGCCGCTTTGAGCGCATCTCTGGGTCACTGCGTCGCTTCTCTCGCTGCGGCGTACCAGAGTACGCCTCGCTCTTTCAGCTCCTTGCTCCTTGTCGAGCGCAGCGAGCAACCGAGCACCGCGCATCTCAAATCGGGGGCCGCGGGTGATTTCTGTGGGGAATTTGGGGGGTGACGCAGAGATCAGTGCAGCGCCAACTTCGGCAACACGATGCCGTGGATGCGGGCCAACCTGACAGCGATGCCAGCACCTCCTTGCGTCGGGTCATACTGGGCCCCAACCCACGCCATCCACAATTGGCCAGCCAAGTTGCCGGATTCATGCATAGACTGGCACGCAGCTTGCCAATCAGCGCCGTCACCGATGCTCAGCGCAGTGGCTGCAGCAACCGTACCGGTCAGGTCAGCGAACTCGCGCACCGCCGCGAGATCCAGCGCGGCGAGCGCGCCAGCTGCAGCGTTTGCAGGTCGCGCACACAATGCGCTGGTCAGGGCTGCCCCCGCGACCCCAGCTGCTTCCTCAAGCGCCGCCCACTGCGCGCGGGCCCGGTCGGCGGCAGCAGCGGCAGCGCTGGTTTGGCCAGTCCACGCCAGTGCATCTGCCAAGGCGCTTTGGACCGCGGCGGACTCCCGCGGCGCCTCGGCAGCCTGCTGGGCCAACCCGCGCAAGGCGTCGAGCGCGGTCGGCTTGCCAAGCCAAAGGTCGAGCTGGGCTTGCAAAAGCGCCGCCGAAAACCGCGTGCCGCGCGTCGGTTCGCCGTGCAAGGCCTCGAGGACTGCGGCCTGACACCCAGCAATGTCCAAGCTGCGGGCGGCCCTACGGGCTTGGAGCAAGGCGAGACGATGGGCCAGACGCTCGGGCAAGCGATCGGCCACCGCTTGCGCGATGAGTTTCTCGCACTGAGCACTATCACCCCGCGCCAACGCCAGCTCTGCCAATGACAAGCCGATCTCCGCTGCACCGAGCCGCTCAGCAGCGGCCTTGAGTTGGCCGTGGACCTTGCCGAGCAGCCGCGCGGCATCGGCCAGCCGACCCGTGCGACTGAGCGCCGCCGCACGGTTGGCAGTGGCAGGCAACGCGCCTTGGGGGTGACCGATGGCGACAAACGCAGCCTCCACTGCGGCGAACGCCACGATTGCGTCTTGCGGGGACATCGCATCGCTGCCCAGCAGGGCCTCGGCCAGCTGGGCCCGCGCATCGGCCAAGCGATCATTGCAGCGCTGCGCTTGCACCCGGCTCTGGCCAAAGTGCTGGCTCGCGGCACGGTTGTCGCCCAAGTCTCGTTCGGTGTAACCCAAATTGAGCAGCGCCGCAGCAGCCAGAGCTGAGTCGCCACTTTGTGCCGCTTGGGTGCTTGCGTCTGTCAGCGCCGCGCGCGCGGCCAGCAGGTTGCCGGCGGTGCGCTCCAAGTCACCTAGTGTGATCAGCACATTGCCTGCCAGTCGCGGTTTGGCCAGCGCAGTGAACACGCGCCCGGCCTCCCGCAAAAGTGCGCGGGCTTCGGCAATAGCGGCGCCACGCCGTTCGGGCAGCGCCATCCGCGGCAACAGCCGGGCAATGTTGGCGCACGCGATACCCATCTTGATCGGCTGGCGCACCTGTCGGCTGAGCGCCAACACCTCTCGATGCGCCGCAATCGCTTCGGCGGTGTTGCCGGCAAGCTCTAGCGTTGCGCCGAGCTCGGTCAGGACATCAAGCCGGTGGTTGGGCAAGCCGCGGTGATCACAGTGACCTAACGCCACGCGCAGCGTGTCTTCTGCTTCTAAGAGTTTGCCGGACTGTTGCAGCATACGCGCTTGCCAAACTTGGCAAACTACTGCATTGGCGTGGTCGCCCGCCTGGCCATAGCCGCCTGCCGCTTCGGCGGCCAGCGCAGCGGCCCGGGGAAACTGGCCTGCCGTACCAACGGACTTCGACCGCGCAAAAACTGCAGCAGGATCCGCCATTAAGGATCTTCCAGCGGCTGCGCTGCATACAAGTGGACCGTACACCCTGCGCGGTGCCAATGGTCATCGCCCGGCAACCGAAACAGGGTCTGTAGCCGCACCCAGCGCCCGCATGACAGGCTAATCGGCATGTTGACTATGGTGTTCAGGGGCTTCAATGGCATCAGCCATCCCGCTTTGGGTGAGGGTACAAAAGCCATCGTGAAGGGCGCCGTCTCGGTGTGGTAGTTGCAGTCAAACCACACTTGGCGAACCACTTGGACCGAAAGTGGCGCAGTGCCAGCCGCGCTGTGGGCGATCAGCAGGTCGGCCGCCACGTGCCCGGTTCCTTGAATACCCTGCCACACTGGCGCCCAGTCGCCGTCGTGGTACACCTGCGGCGCGGCCTGTGGCGAGGCCCGGAAGGCCAACGCAGCGTCAACCTGATCGCCGCCGGCCTTGGCACCCACCCCTTCTGGCACAGCGCCGATGCACTGGGCCAGCGGTTGGGCAAAAGCGGGGAATGGTGCTGGCGTCTGCGGTCCCACCGGGCACGTTGCTGGTTCGGGCAAAGAGACACCGGGCGTGCCACTGGTTAGCGCCGCGTCGGGTGCGCTTGCCGCCTGTGGGGATGGCGCCGCAGTCTGCGCGCAAGCAACGCTAGGCAATACCAAAGCTATCGACAAGTTGCGCCACATGGCTACCGCAACACCCCAGGCTGGGCCAACTCGTGCAGCAACAGCACGTTGGTCAGAATCGCCTTGCGAAACACCCCCAGATGCAGGCTCTCGTTGGGTCCGTGCGCGGTTGTCTCAGGGTCCATGACTCCATTGAGAATCAGCGGCAACGTCTTGAACCGGTTGCCAAATAGCGCAACAAATGGAATCGATCCGCCGACGCCAATGTGGACCATCTCACACCCCCACACCGCCTTGTAGGCCCGGTTGGCGGCGACAAAGGCCTCGCCCTTGGGCTGATACAGCCATCCTTGCCCGTCGCCGGGCAGAAGTGCCAAGTCGCTGAGTACTTGCGGCGGCGACAGGGCGGCGACGCGCTCTTGCAGGAGCTGGTGCATCTGCTGCGCGGTCTGCCCGGGTGCCAGTCGCACGGAAAGCGTCGCCGTCGCTTCAGCCCGCAGTGCATTCTTTTTGCGGTCCGCGTGCGGCATGGTCGTGGCGACCACAGTGATGGCGGGCTGCAGCCACAGCCACTCGGCACGCGGCCGGTCGCGATCGGGCAGCGGGAACACCCCGGGCAAAAGATGGGCACCTTGGGTCACCACCTCGTCGGGAATTGGCACTGCCGCAGCCGCTTGGCGCTGTTGGGCGGGCCAATCGACCAGCCCCACGGTCGGCCGACCGTCGCCATCGACAAGCCCGGCGATGATCTTGCACAAGCTGGTCGCCACATCGGGCACCGCGTTGCCCCACAGGCCGGAGTGCACGTCGGCGCCCAGGGCGCGGACCGTCAGCACCATCTCGGAAATGCCGCGCAAGCTGATGGTCAACCCGGGCACCTCCGTCGACGGATTCTCGCAGTCAGTCAGCACCATGGCATCGGCGGTAAACACCTCTGGGTAGGTGTCCATGAACTGCTCAAGGTGCGACGAGCCGCACTCTTCTTCGCCTTCGATCACCAGCCGCAGGTGGCACGGCAAGTCACCGCGCACCTGTAGCCAGGCGGCGATCGCCGCAAGGTGCGAGACCCAACCGCCCATGTCGTCTGCAGCTCCGCGGGCGTACAAGCGATCGCCGACCACAGTCGGCTCGTGCGGCGGTGTCCGCCAGACTTCGCCCTTGACCGGCTGCAGGTCGAGGTGACCGTAGACCAGCACTGTCGGCGCGTTGGCGTTGCTGCTTTTCCACGTCGCGGCCACCATCGGGTGTGCGCCCGGCAATTGCAGGACCCGGCAATCCGTCGGATGCAGTGTCTGCAGGTGCGCCGCGACAGTGTCGGCGAGCTGCGCGACATCGGCGGTGTGGGCAGCATCACACGAGATGGCGGGGATCCGCAGAAATGTGCCCAGCAATGCGATGGTCGCTTGCAACTGGCTGTCGGCATAGGCGACGACGTCTTGGCACGGGTGATTGGGTAGCGAAGCTGACATGGCGTCCTCACAACGGTCTGGGCCAAGACTGCCGCGCCGCCGTCCGATTGGCAACCGCGCGGGCACTGGGGGCGCTAAGTCCGTCTGAAACTGCCGTGATTCGCGGTCGCTTGACCGAGACCGCCACTGCACCGATTATCGCGGCAGCGCTTGCGCGCGGAGTACACCATGGCCCACACCCACCTGTTTGCAGCGCTGCGCCGTCTGTTGCAGCGTCAGCGCTTGGCCGATCGGCTCGAGCAGCGCACCGGCATGGCGGCGACATCGTGGATGGCACCGGACCTGCCGCGTCGAGAGCTGTTGGCGATGCTGGCGGCGGCGGGCGTAGCTCCGCTGGTCGGTTGCACCAAAACGCTACCCGGATCGGCCAACGCAGCCGCGACAATCGGTCCGGACGGCTTAATCCGCAAAGCCGGAGATAGCGGACTGGATGCGCAAGCAGCGACAACCAAAGACACCGGCCAGAGCAAGAACACTGGCACGATTGCCATCATCGGCGGGGGCTTGGCGGGCCTGCACTGCGCCCTGCGGCTGTGGAAAGACCATGGCATCGCGGCGACTGTCTACGAGGGCCAGAGTCGACTTGGCGGCCGGTGCTACACCGATCGCGAGACGTTTAAGCACCAGGACGGCATGCACAGCGAGCTCGGCGGCGAGTTCATCGACAGCGATCACGTGGTCATGCACGCGCTGTGCAAAGAGTTCGATCTTCCGCTGCTCGACTACGAGACAGGCGATCCAAAACTTGATGATTTAGTTCATTTCGCCCTTGGCAAGCAGTGGTCAGAAGAGGATTTGCTCGCTGACTGGAAGCCGCTGGGCAAGGCGATTGCAGCTGCGGCGGCCAAGGTCCGCAAGAGCGGTGAAATGCCGTCCTACCGCAGCACGCAAGGTGCAGAAGCCATCGACAAGCAGTCCATGGCTGAGTTTTTGGACGCCGCCAAGACCTCAGGCGCGCTGCGCAATCTCGTCGATATCACGTTTACCGGTGAGTTTGGGCTGGACCCCGGTCTGCAAAGTGCCCTCAACCTGATCGACATGGCCGACCCCAGCGGCGACGGCATCGACCTGCTCAGTGGCAGCGACGAGCGCTACGCGCTCAAGGGTGGCAACGATGCGCTGGCGACCAAGCTGGTGACGGCGCTGCCGGCCGGGACCGTGCAGCCGGGCCACATCCTGCAGAAGCTGGCCAAGCTCTCCGACGGCCGCTATGCGCTGACGTTGGCGGCGTCAGGCACCACCATCGAGGTCAAAGCCGATCGCGTGGTGATTGCCTTGCCGTTTACTGCCTTGCGCAAAGTTGAGATGGTCGATTTGGGCTTGCCAGCAGCCAAGGCCAAGTGCATCGCTGAGCTCGCCTACGGGACCAACGCCAAGCTGATGGTCGGCTTCAAGTCGCGGCTGTGGCGCAAAGCCGGCAGCGACGGCACCGTCCTGACGGACATCGGGTTTCAGCAATGCTGGGACACCAGCTTGCTGCAATCTTCGACCGACGCGGGCATCCTGGTCAATTTCACCGGCGGCCAAAAAGGTGTCCAGATTGGTATGGGTAGTCCGGCCAATCAGCGGGATGCCTTTCTCAACCAGCTAGAGGCGGTTGTGCCCGGGGCCAAGAAAGCCAGCACGGCCGACGTCGCCCGGATGCATTGGCCGACCGTGCCGTGGGTCGAAGGCTCGTATGCCTGCTACAAGCCGGGGCACTACACCACGTTGCGCGGTGCTGAGGGCGAGCGCGTCGGCAACCTGCATTTCTGCGGAGAGCACACCGACCTGCCGATGCAGGGTTTTATGGAAGGCGCGGTGGCGTCTGGCAAGCGCGTGGCCCAAGAGATCGCAGGCGACTTGGGCTTACAGGCGACGGCACAGGGGTAGCGGATGTCGACCGACATTGCCAAGATTGTCCAGCAACAGCAGCCGGATCCACCGCCGCGGCGCTGGGTGGCGTGGCTGACTTTGCCGGTTGTGGTCACGGCGCTGGCGTTTGGCTACTGGCGCGCCGATGTCGGTCAGCTGCGCGGCGACTTGGCCGATTCGCTCACCAAGCTCGATCGTGGACGCAGCCTGCGTGGGCCCGCGCTCATCGAATTCGGCAATCTCGCTGCGCCTTTTGTGGCGGTGGTGGCCTGGAATCCGCAGCAACCGGCGAGCAACCGACGGCTGCTGGACTTGGCCGACTGGGTCGAGCGCGACGCCGATCAGGTGGCGGGCGGGGTGCGGCTGGTGGTGCTGCCGTCGCTGCAGCCGGGCGGCGATACGCGGTTGCTGGCACAGCTGCTGGGCTTGCACCGTGGTGAGGACCTGCTGGAGACGGTGCGCGCTCTGGGCGATCATCCGCTGACCGGCGCCAGGCTGTGTGCCCACTGGGGCGCCAAGACCTGCGAAGACTTGGCAAAGGCATCCGCTATCGACGATCTCGAGGTCGCAGCCCGCGCGCTGCAGCGGATCGCCGCGGGCGTGGGCTTGGCGCCAGGCGACGTGCTGTTGAATGGCCACCACATCGCGGCAAAAAACGTCTCCGTGCCAGGCCTGATCGAGCAGCGCTGGCAAGCCGACGTGACACGCATCGCGCTGCTGGTCCAGCGACTGGGGAGCGAGCCAGGGCCGGTACAGGAGCAGTTTCTCAAAGACGCAGCCACGCCCGCGCTCAATGCCGATCGCTACTTGCATTGGATCGTTCGGCACTTGCGGATGAAAACGACCTAGACGCAACGGCTCTGGGCCAATTTGCATAGTGCACCACAATCGGGCACAACCGCGCGTCGCGCCTTTCCGCGCTGCTCAGGTTCCTTCGCCGCACCGTGCAACCTTGGCCCGCCACTGATGTGATCGAGACTTTCGTGACAACGCAACGGGTGGAGCGCGTCGACACCGTGTTGCGCCACCGATTGGCCTCGGTCGTGGTGGCCTGCGAAGACGTGTTCGATCCCCACAATGTGGCGGCGTGCGTGCGAACCGCTGAGGGCATGGGCCTGCAGGACTTGCACTGGATCTTGAACCAATACGGCATGCGCATGCTGAGCACAGTGGCCAAGTCTGCCGACCAGTGGCTAGATTTTCACCAGCACGCGGGTACGGCCGCCGGTGTGGCGGCGCTCAAAGCGGAAGGTTTTGCTATTTGGGTCAGTGATTTACAGGCTGAACATACGCTGGAGACTTTGCCTTTGCCGCCCAAGCTTGCGATCGTTATTGGCAATGCCAAGCATGGGATCAGCGACACCATGCGCGCTGCGGCCGACCAGAAGTTCATTTTGCCGATGCACGGTATGGTCCAATCGTTCAACCTGTCGGTGGCGCTCGCGATGACCCTGGGGCACGTCGTGCCGCGGCGGCGCGCGGAGCTTGCGGCCCGAGGCGAGACGGGCGACCTGCCGATGGCGCGCATGTGGCCCCTGCGGCGCAAATGGCTCGATTACAGCGTCGAGCGTGCGGCGTTGGTGCGGCGCGAGCTTGGAGATCTGGGGTGAGGAGCCCATCGTGGCGGTGACCGCCAGCCCTACCCACGCCCTGCCCGTCAGCCACGACTTCCGATCCGAAGCCCGCCAGCTGGTGCAATTGGCTTGGCCGCTGATCGTCGCGCAGCTGGCGCAGATGGCGATGGGCGTGGTCGGAACTCTTGCGGCCGGTCGCTTGGGTGTCAGGGCCCTGGCTGCCCAGGCACTGGGCGCTACGGTTTTCATTTTGGTGCTGATTACCGCGTTTGGCCTGATGGCCGGCGTTGACCCCCACGTCTCGCGGGCGATGGGCGCGGGCGACTTTGACCGGGCTGGCCGGCTGTTTCGCCAGGGGCTGTGGCTCAGTCTGTTCGCCGGCATTCCACTGACGGCGGTCGTGTTGGTGGCGCCGCAGGTGCTGGTGGCCATGGGCCAGGAGCCAGAGTTGGTGACAAACACCGCGCTTTACTTGAAATTCGCCGCACTTGGCGTGATTCCGGGCATGATCTACGCGATGTGCCGGTCGTTCGCGTCGGCGGTGGGCAAGACCCGCGCTGTGATGGTCGTGGCGATTGTCGGCAATGGGCTGCACGCAGCGATGGCGTTTGCGTGGGCGGTGTCCGACCCAAGCGATGTCGCGGGCGGGCTGCTGAACTTGGGTCTGGCGACGCTGGTATGCCGGGTGCTGATGGCGGTGCTGCTCTTGGCGTGGGTGCAGTGGGCACCGACGTTTCGCGCGGTGCAGGCACCGTACGGGTGGCCACGCGTGCATGAGTTGGGGCCGATCCTGCGCTCCGGCTTGCCCTTGGGTTTGCAGTACGGCCTAGAAGTCACCGGATTCGTGTTGACCACGCTGTGGATGGGCTTGCTCGGTGCAGAGGTGCTCGCTGCGCACGAGGTAGCGCTGACGACGGCGGCGATTGCCTTTCAGGTCCCGTTTTCGCTGGGCACAGCCGCCGCGATGCGGCTGGGGCACGCTGTCGGTCGCCGCGATGCGCCAGGGTTGCGCCGCGCAGGTTGGACAGCGTTTGTGCTTGGTATCGCCTTTGCGGTGCTCAGTGGCGTCGTCATGTTGCTCAGCCGTGTCTGGATTGCGCACGCTTACCTGCCCGATGCGCCCGCGGCAGTGCTGGCACTGTCGGTCCACTTTCTTGCGATCGGGGCGGCGTTTCAGTTGGCCGACGCCGTGCAGGCTATCGGTTTTGGCGTCCTGCGCGGTCTGGACGACACCCGGCTGCCGGTGGTCTTCAACGTGCTGGGGTTTGCACTGTTGGGCTTGCCAATGGGCTACGTGACCGTGTTTGTCTACCACCAGCACCCCGACCGGCTGTGGTGGGGATTGTCGCTGGCCTTGGCGGTGGTCGCAGCAGCGCTCATGCTGCGGTTCTGGTGGTGGACACACAACACGCATCGGGTCGTTGGCATGACTGAACCAGCAACTGCTCCAGCCACAAGGTCTTTTGCCATTTGAGGAGACCGCGCCATGCCGCCAGACCTGCAATCTGAGACAGCGCTTGCGTTGCGCGACGCGGCGCTCGGCTACCCAGAATCTTGCGAACATTTTCCGTGGGGCGACCGGGTCTTCAAGGTCAAGGGCAAGATATTTCTGTTTTTGCACGAGCGCGCCGGCGGCTTGGGCTTGAGCGTCAAGCTGCCTGGCAGCAGCCACATGGTGCTGATGTTTCCGTTTGCCATGCCCACCGGCTACGGCTTGGGCAAAGCCGGATGGGTCTAGCTGCGGTTCGGCATGGGCGAAGATGTGTCTTTGCAGATGCTACTGGGATGGCTCGACGAGTCGTACCGCGCAGTCGCGCCCAAGAAACTGTCGGCGCTGCTGGGCCCTCGCAGCTCTACAGAGACGCCTTGAGATGAGATCAAAGCGTGACGTAACCAAGGAGCGGCGAGTCGCCGTAGGCGCGAGCTTGCGACCCACCCAGCGCACAAGCCAGCAGGCTCGACAGGCAACGCCATGACCTCGGGTCATGGCGATCCTGTATAGTACGGCGACTCCCAAGTTCGCGTTGGGATGGCGGAGTTTGCCCGTCGCCGTACTAGCTTGTTTCATTTGGAGAAGGGGGCGCGCCACCCCCTGCGACCCCAGCGGTCGGCCGCGTCCGCGGCCTTCAGTACCACGCTCAAAATCGGCGTTGGTAACCCAACGCGAATTAGGGGTCTGTGGTACTAGTACCTCGTTACACCGGTTTTGACGGGTTGGCGCAAGGCGCTGGGACGGAATTGCGCCGGGGCTAGCTGCAGAATTCACGACGCCTACAGCGCGTAGATCGAGCACTGTGGGCGTCATCTGGGCGGCGCAGCATCACGGCAGGCTGGGTCATCTGGTTGGTTGGTTGGTTGGTGTGGGCGCGTCGGCGAAGCGCCGACCGGGCTGTGAGTCGCCGAAGCGGCGACCGGCGTCGGACGCCGCCCTTTGGGTCTACATCCCTCGCCCGCTGGCGCCCGTGCCGCCGCCCGTGGTGCTGCGACTGCGGTGGTTACGCCATCGGTCTGCAGTCAGGTTGCGTGCGGCAGCGCGAAAGGGACCCTAACCCGTAAGGGCGGCAACCGATGCCGCTTTTGGCCGCATCGGCCAAAAGTTGGGGCCCGGTGCCGGCGCATCGCCGGCATTCGCCACCATCACGTCCGTCCGTCACTCGCTACGACAAGTCGTTTGTCTCGGGATCACCTTGCCGGTACGCCCGCTTCAGTTTCTCTCTTGCCTGCTCCACCGTGAACATCCAGCGGATCGTGGCGCCCGCGTCGTTGCGCTGGCTCACGCAGGCGTTGACCTCGCGTGTCAGCGTCTCTTTGTCGCCGATCCGGCGGTCAAGACACTGCTTGATGATTGCGCCAATTTCGATTTCCGCCATGTTCAGCCAACTTGCGTGCTTTGGCGTAAAATGGAATTCCAGCTTGCGCAGCACCCGTCTGGCTTCGGCTGGGGCATATGCGGCGTACAGCGAGGCCGCCTTGTGCGTGTTCAGATTGTCCATCACCACCCGAATCAGGTCTGCATCGGGGTAGTGCTCGTCGACAAGTTTCCGCATCTGTTCAGCAAAGTCGGGGTTGGCGTGCCGGTCCGTCACTTCGGCATGGCGCCAGCAACGATGGCGGTCAATCAGGACGAATACGTTGGCGGTGCCGTTCCGTTTGTATTCATAGTCATAGCGTTCGACTTGACCCGGCTTGGCCGGCACCGGTTCGCGCGTCTCACCGATGAGCTGCCGTGGCGTCTCGTCAAAGCACACGACTGGCCGTTTGGGATCGGCCGGTTGCGCGTAGAGATCAAGCACGTCCTCCATTCGCGCGACGTATTCGAGGTCGAACTGTGGAATGCACCACATCTTTTTTTGCCACGGCTTCAACTCGTTTTCATCGAGTCGGCGCCGCACGGTGCCGAACGACACGTCGTCCAACTCCGAAAGCTCGACCCACATGGGGGCCAGCAGCCGCAGTGTCCATTTTGCACATCCTTGCGGTGGTTTGGTGCACGCAAGCGCGATGAGCGCCGCGTCCTGCCTCGCATTGGTTTTGCGTTCCCCGCCGGGCCGCGGCTCGTCGGTCAAGGCCGCCTCAAGACTTTCTTCAACAAATTTGGGTTTGACGCGAAAGACAGTCGACGAACCGACGGCCAGAATCCGCGCCACCTGTGCGTCCGAGCACTTGTCGGCGCCGTGATGCCGATGGTCCACGGCCAACAGTATTTGTGCTCGCTTGACCTTGCGCGCCTTGTGGTCGCCGCCAGCAATCAGCGCAAGAAGCGTCTCTCGTTCGCCTTCTTCCAGTTCGACCTTGTAGCGGATGTTCATGTTGCCCTCCCAGCGGCTCAAGCGCTCGCCAGAATTCGCCATAAATCACCACGCGTTCGCATTGTCGATCCCTTTGGGGTACAACTGGCCGCATGCAGCAGCACACATTTACAGCTACTCAAGGCCGATACTTGGCGTTTATCTTCCTGTATATCAAGCTGAATCGCCGGGCGCCTTGGCCGCTGCCGAAAAACCAACCACCTCTGCTGCCCCAAAACCAACCACGACACCTACGAGCGTCGGCCAGCGCGTCGTACTGAGCCAATCGACGTAAAATCAAGCTAGTCGCTCGAACAGGCCTACGCTGCGTTCGCACGGCGCC
>CANMNA010000038.1 GCA_947499075.1 Myxococcales bacterium | reverse complement strand
CAGCCTTCAAAGAAGTTGTAGCGCATGATCTCGGTGCCGTCGTCGGCGCACAGGATCACGGAGCCCGACTTGCGCTGCACTTTGCCTTCGACAACCGCCTTGCGCCATTCCCAGAGCTCGGTGTTGTTGATGTAGCCGCGCTTGAAGGTCACGTTGCTGTACTTGGTGCGGCCCGGGCGCTTGCGCAGCACGATGTCGTCGCCGTCCTGGTACTCGATGATCTCGGTTTCTGAGTCGAGACCTTCGACGTTGCGGAACGCGCCTTGCGTCACGCCTTCGATCTCGATTTTGAAGTTGAAGTTACCAATGTGGTCAAATGCACGACGATTCGGCATTGTAGGCTCCATGCCCAAATTGGGCTTGCCCCGTCAGGGCGTTGGCGTTCTTGGGTGCGGACTGCACCCAAGCCACGCGTCGAGGAATTTGAACCAGCCCAAATCTCAACCTTGAGATCGACGAACTCGCTCGCTTCTTGCTGGCCCGCGGCTCCACATCGGAAACCGCGGCGCGCCGACGCAGCCTGACGGTACGGCGCGCCTGCCTCGGAAGCAAACGGGGGCAAACTTGCGCACAATTCTGCTGGGGCGCTGCCACCCCAGCGTGACGGCACGGTCTCACTTGGTTACACTGCGGCCCGCGCCTGCCCTGCGAGCTGCAGGCAACGCTGGAGAGTCAATGGCTTGGAGAGCATTGCACAGCTGGCGTGATCTTGCGGCAGTGCTTGGCCCATACAGGATCGCCATGACCCGAGGTCATGGCGTTGCCTGTCACGCCTGCTGGCTTGTGCGCTTGGTGGCTCGCAAGCTCGTGCCTGCGGCGACTCGCCGCTCCTTGGTCGCAGCACGCTGTGATCTCCTCTCAAGGCGTCTCTGTATAGCGGCAGTGCTTGGCCTAGCGGCAGTGCTTGGTACAGCCTGTGGCTTGGACAACGTCGGCCCGGATCTCGATGCCTACGCCGCAGCTCAAGCCGCCGCGAAAAAGGCCGATGCCCCGCAGGCAAGCGTCGATACCGATGCGGGCAGCCAAATTGACGAGCCCGAGCACGAACCACTGCCTGATGCGTCGGAGGTTGCCCACGAAGCCGTGGCCGAGGAGACCGCTGACCACGACATCTCCGCACCGGACGAGGTGACAGAGGAGACCTCCGATGGTGCAGTGGTGATTGATGTCGTGACTGTGCAGCCGTGCAAGAACGTCGACGAATGCATCAAGCCCAACCCGTGCATGACGCGGCAGTGCAAAGACGGCCAGTGCATCTTTGCCCCCATGATTTGTCCAGACGCCGATGAATGCTCACCCGGGATGTGCGTCGCAGGCGCGTGCACCATTGGCGATGCACCCAAGGGAATGCCCTGTGATGACAAGGATATGTGCTCGAAGGGCTCAGCGTGCGCTGCCGGAGCCTGCATGCCTACGGATCCCACGCCGTGTGACGATGGCAACCCATGCACCACCGACTTCTGCATGGGCAAAGTTGCCATCGGCTGCACCAACGAAACCAAAGGCAAGGAGTGCGACGACGGCAACGTATGCACCATGGAGACATGTGACCCTACAGCCGGCTGCAAGTTCGCGCCATCTGCCGGAAACTACTGCGATGATCTGAATCCCTGTACCGAGAATGACGCGTGCTTCGCCAAGCAATGCCTCAGTTCCACCCCCAAGGTCTGCCTGAGCACAGCACTATGCGCCGACAGCGCGTGCTTACCGAACACTGGCGCGTGCGCCGACACGCCCAAAGCCGACGGTCAAGCGTGCAATTGGCCCGTGACGAGCATCTGCTTGAAAAACAAGTGCATCAAGGCGTGGGCAACCGCTATCGCGGTCGGACCAAAGCACGCCTGTGCCACGCTCGCCAGCGCCGGCGTGGCATGCTGGGGCAGCAACAGCGACTTGGCCGTGGGCGACGTCGGCCTGCCTGATCAACTGACACCGACGGAAAAGCCTGCCATTGGCCCGGTATCGGCGCTCGCTGCAGGCGATGGCTTTACGTGCGTTGGCACGCCAGAGGGGCAGGTCAAGTGCTGGGGCAAGAATGACCACGGCCAGCTTGGCGCCGCAGGGCCAAGCACCGCGAAGCCGGTTGTCACCAAGGTCGAAGCAGCACCGCTACAAATCGCAGCTGGAACGGCGCACGTCTGCGTGAGGACCGCAGGCGCCATCGCCAAAGTCGTGTGTTGGGGCGCCGGCACTGACGGGCAGCTTGGTCAGTCCGGCGTCATCACCGATCAGACGGTTGCAGTCAGCGTCAGCGGGGTAGACGGGGCAACATGGCTCGCGGCAGGCGGCGGCAACACCTGCGCCATTGTCGGCGGCGTCCCGTACTGTTGGGGCGCTACGGCCTTGGCTTGGGCCGATCCCAAGGCCAATGCCAAAAAGGGCGTGCCCGCACCGGTCAAGGGGGTCACAGATCTCAAGGCGGTCGCTGTCGGCCCCAACCATGCGTGTGGCCTCAAGATCGCCGGAGACAAGTTCTTGTGTTGGGGCGACAACAGCCACGGCGAACTGTGCGCCGACGCCGACACCAACGGCTTCGAAGTCATTGCGAATAGCCCGTTCAGCGCAACGGGCATTGCGGTGGGTGCCACCCACACCTGCTTTGTCAACATTGGCACCGCCGTGTGCTGTGGCAGCTTCGCCCAAGGCCAAAAAGGCCAGTTTGCCAAGGCGGGCATTGAGCCCGTCACAGCCAAAGTGCAGGCCGATGTCACTCAGGTTGCACTAGGCGGCGAAGCGAGCTGCGCGTTGTACATGGACGGTTCCATCGAATGCTGGGGGGCGGGTCAAGATGGCAAGCCGATCCCAGTCTTCACCGTCCCCGCGTCCTTGCCGCAGCCGGTCCCATGACCTTGCCCACGCTGCCGCCCTCGTTATCGCTGATATACTTGTGCTTGAACGAAGAGCGCTCGCTTCAGGCGACCCTAGAAGACGCGGTGGTGTTTTGCGCGACCGACCTGAGCGACTGGGAAGTGCTGGTGGTCGATGACGGCTCGACCGATGGCTCGGCCGACATCGTCAGGGCTTGGCACCAGCGCGAGCCGCGCGTGCGGCTGCTGCAGCATCCGCGCAACTTGGGGATGGGCGCAGGCCTCAAGACCGGCATCAACCATGCAACCAAGGCGTATTTTTGCATGCTGGCGGCCGATGGCCAGATTCCGGCTGCTGAGCTGCGCACCATGATTC
Organism: Myxococcales bacterium; assembly: GCA_947499075.1. GTDB lineage: Bacteria > Myxococcota_A > UBA9042 > UBA9042 > UBA9042 > SXRM01. The sequence goes on along the minus strand of CANMNA010000038.1, from coordinate 23,810 downwards.
CAGCGCTCGCCCGCGCGCCGATTGTGCTGTCGAGCTATGGCAATCGACCCAACAATTGGGCGCGCACTGCGATTTCACGGGGCTTTCGCCTGTACATGCGGGCGCTCGTCGGCGTTGATTTTGCGCTGGAAGGCACCTACCTGTTTCCAGTGGCACTTGCGCGCGACGAGATCGGGCTCGATGCGATCGGCGCCGACACGTTCTTTTTCAGCTTTGAGCTGATTGTTCAAGCAATACGGCGCGGTTATACCGTGGCCGACACCACAATTGGCAGCCGAGAGCGTACCGACGGGTCAGCGTCGCGGGTGGCCAATCTGACCCAGATCAAGCGCGTGGCTGGCGAAGTGTGGGCCTTTCGCCAGCGTGACCGCCGTGGGGGCAGCACGCCCCGCTGATCGCCCATGGGTCACAGCTTTGCCACGTTGTTCTTGACGCGCCGCGTCAAACCCGGCAACTTGCTTGCGCCGCGTGGTCACCGGGACCATGTAAGCACCCCTGTTCTTCAGTGAGGAACCCTGCGATGAGCGACAACTTCTACCTCGACAATGACGATCTGCGCTTTTGGGTGGAAAAAGCCATCGACTGGGATGTGCTCATCGACCTATGCGAGCACGGCAGCAAGCCCGAGGACAAGCCGGCGAGCGTGCGCGACGCGCGCGACACCTACGAAGACGTGCTCAAAGAAGTCGGCAAGTTCGTGGCCAAGCAGGTTGATCCGTTTGCCCGCAAGATGGATACCGAAGGTACGCGCATGGAGAACGGGGTTGTCATCACCTCGCCTGCCATGGACAAGATCTTCAAGGGTCTCAAAAAGCTCGACGTCTATGGCTTGCCCGTGCCGCGCGAGCTGGGCGGTCTCAACGCGCCGGTCGCGGTGTACTTGGCGGTCGCCGAGATGCTGGCGCGCGCCGATGTATCGTGCATGACGCACTTCGGCTTCCACACTGGCATTGCGATTTCGCTGATGATTTATGCGATGCGCGACCCGCGTACCAAGTTTGACAAGGGCAGGGTGGTGGCCACGCCCTATGATGATGTGATTGCCGATGTGCTGCAGAACGGCGCGTTCGGCTGCATGGTGCTGACAGAGGCGGGCGCGGGCTCGGATCTGGCCCAAATCAAGACGACTGCGAAGGAAGACGGCGGCGGGCAATGGCGGTTGAACGGCGAGAAGATCTTCATCACGTCCGGTCACGGTCAGTACCAGCTGGTGCTGGCGCGCACCGAGGAGAATGACAAAGCGCCTGGTCTGAAGGGCTTGTCGCTGTTCCTGTGTCGGCAGAAGCTCAGTGGTCAGGTCAATGTCAAGATTTCCAAGGTCGAGCACAAGATCGGGCACCACGGATCGCCGACGTGCGTGCTGGTGTACGAAAACAGCATCGGCGAGCTGATCGGCCGGCGCGGCGAGGGGTTTGAGTTGATGCTGGCGCTGATGAATTCGGCGCGGCTCGCGGTCGGCTTCGAGAGCCTGGGCATTTGTGAAGCGGCTTACCGGGCAGCCAAGGACTACAGCAGCCAGCGCGTCACGATGGGCAAAACTGTCGATCGTCATGAGATGATTGCGGATTACTTGGAGGACATGGACCTGTACATCAAGGGCCTGCGCGCGCTGTGCTTTGAAGGCGCCCAGAAAGTCGAGCGCTCGGTCAAGATGGAGCAAATCCTCAAGCACGACCCGCCCAAGGACGAAGCAGCGCGCGCGGACTACGAGCGCAGGCTGGCACGCTTGAAGCGCCAAGCCCGCGATATGACACCGCTCATCAAGTACATTGGCTCCGAGAAAGCCGTCGAGCATGCGCGGATGTCGATGCAGATTCTGGGCGGCGTGGGCTACACCACCGAGTTTATCCCGGAGAAGCTGCTGCGCGATGCGCTGGTGCTGCCGATTTACGAAGGGACCAGCCAGATTCAGTCGCTGATGATCCTCAAGGATCAGCTGATGCAGGGCATGCGCGACCCGCGGCGGTTTCTGGTCAAGATGGCCCGCGCCAACTGGAAGCGCGTCGCCGAGAACTCGCCGCTGGAGAAGCAGCTGTCCAAGCTGTTTGCCTACAAGTACAAGGCGCTGCAGACGATTTTGCTGCGGATTGCCCGCAACAAGCTCAAGTCGACCTACGACATGCCGATTGGCGACTGGACTGAGGCCCTGTTTTCGAATTGGGACGCCAAGGTGGACTTCGCCCCAGGCCTGCTGCACGCCGAGCGGCTGACCAAGATTCTGGCTGATGTCACGATTGCCCGGGTGATGGTCAAGTACGCGCTGCGCTTTCCGGAGCGGAGCCGCGATGCCGAGCGCTTCATGAAGCGCGCCGATCTGCGCTGCCGGTACTGGCTGAGCGAAATCGAAGAGCACGGCGTCGACTTGCTGGCGGACCTCGCGCTGCGCAATGCGCCCCAGCCGGTGACCAAAGCGGCGTAGCGGTGAGAGGGACTATTCGAAAAAGCGCCCTGAGCGGGGCCCGCGAAGACCGAAGACCTTCGCATTTTCAACGTCAGAATAAATTCTGCGGCGACAGGTAGCGGTGTCGGCCTGCGCCGACACCCGGCTGGGCACCCGCGCAGGCGGGTGCCGTCACCTGTAGCCGCGCAATTCATTGCGACGGTATCCCAAGCCGTGATCAACGCTGCGGTTTTCAGTTGACACAATCGAATACACCCTCTTAAGCTTGCCGCAATCGGACCAGTCCTTCTTGCTGGACCGAGGCCACCAGCCGCCCTTGCCGGTCAAAAAAGCGACCGCGGGACAGTCCGCGCGCGCCCGAAGCCGATGCGCTGTCGGTCGCATAGAGCAGCCAGTCGTCCAGCCGAAAGGGTCGATGGATCCACATTGCGTGGTCCAAGCTGGCCATCTGCATGCCTTGGGTCAGCCACGACACGCCGTGGGGATCCAAGCACGTACCCAGCAGCGAAAAATCGGAAGCGTAGGCCAGTAGGTAGCGGTGCAGCGCGTCGTCGTCGGGCAGGGCACCGATGGCGCGCATCCACACGTGGCGGATTGGCTCTTGCTTCTTGGGCACCAGCGGGTTGCGCGGCACCACCGGCCGTTGCTCGATCGGCCGATCGGCGGTCACCAGTGGACGCAGCTTGGGCGGCACCCGATCGCCCAAAAGCAGTGCTAGTTCACGCTCGGACTTCAAGCCTTCTGGTGGCGGCACATCAGGCATCGGATCGCCGTGGTCGAAACCGTCTTCGACGATTTGAAAACTCGCGGCCAGGCTGAAAATCGCCACGCCGTCCTGCACGGCGACCACCCGGCGGGTCGTAAAACTCTGACCATCGCGGATGCGGTCGACTTGATACAGGATTGGCTTATGCAGGTTACCTGCCTTGAGAAAATAGGCGTGCAGCGAGTGGACCGGGCGCTCGACCGGCACCGTCTGGGCAGCTGCCGAGAGCGCTTGACCCAGTACTTGGCCACCGAATATCGCGCCCCATCCCAAGTCTTGGCTGTGGCCCCGAAACAGGTCGCGGTCGAGGCGCTCTAGGCCCAGCAGCGTGATCAGGTCTTGCAGAAGTGCGTGCATGAGGGCTCAGTGCCGCAGCGACGGCAGGCCGCGCATCGTCGCGGCCAAGTCCGGCGCTGTCAACGACAGCTAGCGCATGTCGAAGATCTTGCCCGGATTGAGCAGCCCTTGCGGATCCCAAGCCAGCTTGAGCGCCCGCATCAGGCCGATCTCCGCGTGGCTGCGCGTGATGGCCAAGTGCGCCTTCTTGTGCAGCCCAATGCCGTGCTCAGCGCTCAGACTGCCGCCAAACTGGGCAACCAACTCAAAGAGTTCGCTGTCCGCTTGGGCACAGGCGTCCAGAAATGCCGCGTCAGCCATACCCAACGGACGCAGCGTGTTGATGTGCAAGTTGCCATCGCCGACATGGCCGAACACTGCGACTTGCCAACCCGGGCGGGTCCGCCGCAGCCACACCTGCAGGCGTTCCGCAAATTCGGGCAGCGCCGAGACCGGCACGGCGATGTCATTCTTGTGCGGCTTGGCAGCCTGCAGGCTCTCGGTAATTCGCTCGCGGTACTGCCACAGCTTGGCCGCCTGGGCGTGGTCACCTGCAACCGTGCCATCGCGTACGCCCGCGTGAGCAACCAGCCAAGAGGCGAGGTCGAAGCCCGACCGCAACTCGCACTGCACTAGGGCGTACGCAGGCGCGGTCGCCACCGGGCGCGGCAGCCCAGTATGCGCAAGCACTTGTTCCAGACAATAGCCGGAGAAGTACTCAAACGCATGCAGGTGCAGCCCGGCCGACATCGCGGTGCCGAAGAGGGTCAAGACGGCTTGCAGGTCGTGGCAGGCCACCAAGCCGACTTGCGTCGGCCTGGGCAAGGGCGCAAGCGCCAGCGTCGCTGCCGTGATGATCGCCAGCGTTCCCTCGCTGCCGACCACCAGCTGCTGCAGCGCGTAGCCCGAGTTGTCCTTGTGCAGCGCGCCGCCCAGTTGCACCAGTTGGCCACGCGCCGTCACGATTTCTAAGCCCAACACCCAATTGCGGGCATGGCCGTACCTGAGCACTTTGATGCCGCCGGCGTTGGTCGCCAAGTTGCCGCCAACCGAAGATGAGCCTTTCGATGCCAAGTCAATCGGCCAGCACAGCGCGTACGGCAGGCAGTGGTCTTGAAGCACCTGATTGGGCACGCCGGCACCGACCGTGACACTGCAGTTCAAGGCATCTACCGGGCCGAGCTGACGCAGGCGATCGAGCGACAACACCAGCTCACCGTTGCTGGCCACCGCGCCCGCCGCCAGCCCGGTGCGTCCGCCCGATGGCACGACCGAAATCCCATGACGCGCGCACAGTTGAACAATCGCCCCGACATGATCGGCGGTGGCCGGCCAGACTACCGCGAGCGGCCGCGGCGCGATCGCCCGGGTCCAATCGCGGCCCCAGTGGATCAGGTCTTCCGGCGCGTCAGAACACGCGCCTTCGCCGACCAGCGCGCGCAGTTCGTCCAGCACCTGCGGTCGGCTCAAAACGGCGCCCGAATCGCGCCGCCGACAGTAAATCCTTTGGGCACGCAGAGTTGAATGGCCGATCCCGCGAAGTAGGTGCACGGGGTCTCGGTCGGGCAGGGCGCAAAGCCATAGCCGCACTGTTGCAAGCACATCGGCTGCGGTGTGCCTTTGACGCATAGGGTGTTGGCCGCGCAGTCGTTGGCCATGCCGAGGCAATTGCTGCCTGCAGGCAACGTGCCAGTCTTGACACACCAGCTTTGGCCGTTGCCAAAGTACTGGCACTTGGCGCTCTCGCCACACACGTCGGCAAAGCCAGTGCACTGCTTGGTACACGTTGCGCCGGGATTGGCCCCGGGATCGCCTACGCACGCCAAGCCCTTCTTGCACTGCCACGCCTTGTTGTAGCAGGACTCGTACTCGGCGACGCCGCCGTCAGGCACGCACCATCCGCCCCACTTGCCGGTCGCGCAGTACAGGCCGCCCGGCTTGCCGGCGCTTGGGCCGCATTCTGCATCCGCCTTGCAAGATTTCGAGCACATGGCGTACGTGGTCCCAGCTGAAAGGCAAGCCAAGCCAGGGGCGCACGCGCCTGCGGCATTGGAGCACGGCTGGCCTTGGGTGGCGCCGCCGACCGGCTGGCAATAGGCACCGGCTTGGCCGTAATCCTTGCAGTCCGTGCCGGCTGGGCAAGCCTTGTTCGGGCCGCAAGCCGAGATGCATACGGAATCTGAGCCCTTGCCCCAGCTCTGGCAAAACGACTGGGGCGCGCACCCCAGTGGTTTGTCCTGGCACGGCTTGCCAATGGCAATGGTGCCGCCTGGCAGGCACACGCCGCTTTGCTGGTCGCCGTAGCCGGAGCACCACGACCCGGTGGCACACGCGTCCGCCGTGCCTGCTGCAGCGCTCGGTTTACAAATCTTGCCGCACACTTCGCCGCCCTGTGGCCCCACGCAGAAGTGGCCGGCTTTGCACGACGTGGCCGCGCCCGCGCACGAGTCGCCCTGACCCTTGATGCCGTTGACCTGACATCCGGCGTACTCGGCGTTGTAGCTGGTACAAACGGCTCCGTCGGGGCACTTGCCGTCGCTGTTGGCACCGCATGGTTTTTGGCAGTACGCGTCCGGATTGTAGGCATCGTAGCCGCCGATGCACCAGCTGCCTGGGGTGCAACTACCTGGATCTTTGCTGCAGTTGCCGCCGTTGGCCTTGTCGCCTTTGGCCAAGCAAGCTCCGCCGCCGGCGGGTCCCTTGGCGCAGTAGGCGGGCTGGCCAATGGCTTTAGCAAAGTCTGCGCACGCCGCATCGCTGTCACAACCGGGCACGCACGTGGCGACGGCGCTGCCCGCACCCAGGCAAAACAGCCCTTTGGCGCAGGAAAAGCGATCGCCGGCGCAGTTTTGGCCCGCTTGGGTCTTACCATGTTTTTGGCAGATGCCCTTGCCGGGGGCGTAGATCGAGCAATCGAAGCCCTTGGCACAGTCAGGATCCTCCTTGCACGGCGAGGCGCAGTACGCGAGCGGATCGTTGGGATAGGCTTCGACGCACCAGCTGCCCTTGCCACATCCGCCAATAACAGCGCCTGCACAGGGCGTGCCGTCGGCCTTGCCCGCGGTGAACGGGATACAACCGGCGGTGTTGGCATCGAAAATCTGGCAGCTGGTGCCGCTGGGGCATCCCTGCGGGTCGGTCAGGCAGCCTTTGACGCACTGGGCCACGCTCTGCATCTCCAGACAGAAGCTGCCCCCGGTGTTGTCGCAATCGCTTTGGCCGCCCGGTTTGCAGTCAGCGCCGACAGGTTTGCTTTGGGTGCCGCATTGGGTTGCGCCGCCAAACTGCTTGGTGCAGTAGCTTTGCTTGCCGTATTTAACGCAGCACATCGGCTGCTTGGTATCGACCACGCATTCGTCGTTGGACTGGCATCCGACCTTGCCGCAGTAGCCAAACCCGGACTCGGGGCCGAAGCAGTACAGGCCTGGGTCGCACTGGCCTTGCTTGGTGCAGCTGGAGCCCAGGCCTCCGGGGACGACGGGCATTTTGCCGTTGTCGCTGCCAGCGGTCGTGTCCTCGCCGGTGGACGCCCCGTCGTTGCCCGCGACGAGGTCGGATATCGCCGTGCTGTCGCTAGTTGTCGCCCCATCCTTCGCCCTAGGGTCCGCGTCGGTGCTTGCATCAGCGGACGGGACCCAGCGGCTCGCGTCGCTGTTCCAGATCCAGCTGTCGTCGGGCGGCGTCGCATCCGCCTGTTTTTGCCATCCGTCCTGAAGCTGAGCGCCATCGCTGCCCGATGCCGCTGCATCGCCTCCACCGATCGCAGTCAAGGACGAAGAGGTGTCAGAACAGGAGGCTATAAACAACAGCGTCGTGTAGCTCAGTAGACGCATCCAAGTAATAGTAGGCATCTGCAGTCCTTATTTCGGGCACGGGATCGAGAGCGGTGTGGCAGCACCGGGGCTCGGCCAACCGTCGATGACGCAGTCGCCGTCGAGGTCAACGGGTCGCTCGCGCACGTCGTGGCCACACTTGGCATCTTCGACCGAAGTCCACTTGACCTCGCCGCAGCCCGCCTGACTGGTGTTTTTCTTGTCCTTGTTGGTCGTTTCATCGGCGAACAGATCAAAACGCGTCACGATATGGTCGCCATTGACGTCCACTAGCTCCAGTAACCGCTGATTGCCGGGAAACTCCTCGCTGTTGGTCCACCCTTGGGCCGGTTGGCCATACGTGAACTTGTAGGCAATCCGCACCGGCAGCACGCCATCGGCCGGCTCCAGGTAAGGCAGCTCCAGCGCCACCGACCAGACCCCGTCGCCAGCTTGGCCGTCGCCGTGCGTGCCGTCGTCGTACATCCGCACGACATTGGGCACCCATCCGCCCATCGCGGCGCCTGCCTGATCGACTTGCGCTTGAGTCAAGCACTTTTGCTCACTCAGCGTCTGACACTTGGCGGTGTCCTTGTGGATGCCGCCGGTGACAAACACGACCTTGCTGGCAGCCTTGTCGGTCCACAGGTACGGGTTGAAGGTGGCATCACAGTTGCCGTCTTTGCCGCCGGCGCCCACGAACTTGGTTTGCAAGACGACCCGAATCTTGTCTGGGAAATAGCAGGCCTTGAGCGTAAAGCTGTCCAACGCGGCGGCCACCGCAGCATCGAACTTGGCCGTCGTCGCCTCGGCCACGCCGTCTCCGTCGATGTCCACAGCCTGCGCGGCAAGCAAGGTGGGACGCAGCAGCGAGGCCGGCGTGGTCCAACTGTACGTCGCGTCTGCGTCACTGCCCTGCGCGCCATTGGCCTGGCTGCGCAGGCGCGCGACCATGGCCACGACTTGGCCCAAGGCAGGCTCTCCGTTGGCGATTTTCTTGTGTAGATCGATGAGCGTATCCGTTAGGCCACTGGAAGACGCGCCCGCCAGCGTCTTGCCCATGCTGTGCAGCTTGGCCAGCACCAGCAGCGCCATTGCCGTCGTGACATCGTCTGCCTGGAGTGCGCCCGGCGAGACATCAGACAGCGCAAACGTGCGCGGCGGGGCCAGTACGCTGGGCTGCGCTGGCATCTCGGGCACCAACGCGAGCCAGTGCTTGCGGCCGAGCCGGGCCTGAAACACCGCGTTGACAATGGCGGTTTCGCCACCAAAAACAAGGGAGAATCCAGCGCTGGCGGCGGCGACTGCCTGGACGCCGCCGACTGGGCTGCCGTCGCTGGCCAACACCTTGACCTCGGCGCCGCTGCCCTGGGCGATGGTGCCGGTCAGGGTCTGCGCTGCCGGCTCAGGGACTTGCCGGTTGTCGCCGCGTGAGGCCTCGGTCAAGATGAATCCGTCCAAATTGCAGGCCGCAACGCCCACGCTGCAGACGACAATTGCCCAGGGTTTCCGGCAGCGAGGCACGAGGAAATTCACCATGGCGGCGCAGTCCAAATTCGGCCGGACGCTGCCGGCTGGCAGGTGCGCAGTGTGCCATGGTAGGGCGGCGATTGCGAAGGTGCGTCGTCAGGCATGATCGAACGGCAAACCCCTCAAACGTACCAGCGAAATTTGCTCCGCTCGCTTTCTTGACGCCGGTCCCGCTAGGGGTACAGTTTACGGTTGCGGCAGCGCGAATTTGCGGCCGCGTTGGACTGTTGGGTGGAAGAACTGCTGCGCCTGGCCCTGGCCTCCGAGCCGACGCTTCCTTGGCAGGCCGTGGCATTGTCACTGCTGCTGGCATTTGTGCTGACGTCGGTGGTGGCGCAGGTCTACATCTGGACACACAAGGGCCTTTCGTACTCTCGGTCCTACATTCAGGCGCTGGTTTTGGGCTCGCTGGTCAGCGCCACTCTGATGCTGTCGATCGGCAATAACATGGCTCGGGGACTGGGTATTTTAGGAACTTTGGCCATCATTCGCTTTCGATCGACCGTCAAAGATCCGCGCGACATGGTCTTCGTGTTTGCGGCCATGGCCATCGGCACCGCCGTCGGCATGCGAAGTTACGCGCCATCGGTGCTCGGCGCCGGCGCTTTCTGCTTGGTAGCCTTGGCCATGCACTTGAGTGCCTTTGGGGTACGCAACCGCTTTGACGGACTGCTGCGCATGCAGGTGGCGACTTCGCCAGCGCCGGACGAGGCCATCCGTGCCGTGCTGGCCAAGCACTGTCGCAACTATGTGCTGGTCAATTTGCGGGAAGTGGATCAAGGCCAGCAGGCTGAGTACGCCTATCACGTCAAGCTGATCGACCCCAACTGGCAAGGCGCGCTGATCCGCGACTTGGGCGAGACCGTCGGCGCGCGCAGCGTGGCCTTTTACCTGCAAGACGCCGGCGAAGAGGTCTAGCTGATGGCGTCCGGGCCAGACTTACCGGTCGAATTGCCGCGCAGTGGTCCCGCACGGTGGCGCCGCTGGTGGCCCGGCCACTGGGCACCGCTGCTGGCGTTCTGGTCACTGTGGGTGGTGGCAGCGCTCGCGGCTTGGCGCTTGCACGCAACGACCGGTGGATCGGCGCTGCTGCCCGCGGTGGCGGAGACGATCGAATTCCGGATTGCCGCCCGCCAACCGGAGCGCCTGCTTGCCATGGTTGTCGAGGCCGGCGATCTCGTTCACAAGGGTGATCTCCTGGCCGTTCAGGACGGCTCGGCGCTGACGCGTGAACTGGCGGTGCTAGCGGCGCAGTTAACATATGCCGAGGCCCAGATGCACACCGAGGCCCTCGCGCTGGGCCGCGAGCGCATCACAGACGAGGGCGTTTTCAAAAAGACCATTGACCAGGCTGAGATCGGCCTACTAGGCGCCAAAGTGGATGCCGAGCGCGACCGCGCAGAGCTCGACGGTGTGCGCATCCGCCTTAAGCTGTGGAGCAAGTGGATCGAAGACCGCATGGCCTCTGCCCAGACGGCCGAAGACTTGCGGGCCCAGGCGGTGGTGCTCGAGCGCCGGATTGGCTTGCGCGACCAAGTTGTCGCATCGTGGCAAAATCGCGTCGCCCAAATGCGCGACAGGCTGGGGCATTTTCAGCAGTATGCCGTGCCGGACCCGCCACGGATGCCCGGCGACGAGCTCGCGGCCCACCGGGCGATGCTTGAGGTGGCGCGCACGCGGCTCGCGGCGGCGGCCGGGCTGCGCGACCAGCTTTTGTTGCGGGCACCCGCTGACGGGGTGGTTAGCGAGATTCTGCTGCGGACGGGCGATGTGCCGACAGTGGGTGCCCCGGTGCTCACGTTGCGCGATCCGCATCCAAAGCGCGTGGTTGCCTATGGTGACTCGGTGCAGCTGCGCGACCTTGTACCGGGCCGTCGGGTGCGCGTCAGCCCGCGCGATGGCAGCGGCCAGAGCTTTGCCGGCCGGATCGTCAGCCTCGCGTTGGGGGCCGGTGCGCAACCGCCGCAACTGCCGCTGGGCGTGTACGGCCGCCAAATGTGGGCCGAGCAGCTGATTGTCGCAGTCGACGGCGCAGCGCTGCGGCCGGGTCAAGTCGTTGATGTAATTGTTATCACTGGCGAGGATCCCCTGCTGGCAGCCCCGCCGCCGCTGGCGATGCCGGAGTTTGCCGCGCCTCTGCCCGCGCTGAGCCCCCAGTTGGCAGCGCCCGCGACGGCGACTTCGGGTGGCCCAGCGGAAGTGAAGCTGCCCGGCAGCGGCGACCCGCGGCCGCTGACCCTGCCGAGCGAACTGACCGCTGTCACCCGGTTTGAGCCCTCTGGCTGGCTGTGGATGCCGCAATGGCGGGCTTGGCTGACAGTGAGCGACGACACCGGGTGGCCAGACCGCCAAGACCACGCGCCGTGGCTGTTTCGCATTGCGCCGACAGGCGAAGTGGCGGCTGCGCCAATCGTTGTCGCTGGCTTGGACCGCCTGGACGACATCGAGAGTTTGGCGCGCGACAGCAGTGGGACAATCTGGATGCTGGCCTCGCAGTCCACCAATCGCCACGGCAAGCGGTCACCGGCACGGACATCGCTGCTGCGCGCTGCCGTCGATGGCGAAAAAATTGCCGTGACCGGGCACGTCTCGCTGGTTCGCGCGTTGGCCCAGTTGCCCGACCACACGTTGCGCAGCCTAGGTCTGCAGGCAGCGGATCCTAAATTTGCCAAGGGTGTGAGTCGCTTCGATCGGTTGCTCGACATCGAAGGCATGACCGTGGTCGGCGGCGAGCTGTGGTTGGGCTTGAAGAAGCCTAGCGCGGCTGACGGCGCAGCGCTGGCGTGGCGGCTGCGCGATCCCGAGGCCTTGCTGCGCACGGGTCGGCTGCAAGCCGGGCAGTTGACGGCACTGCCGCCGCTGGGCCTGCGCGCTGGGCCTGCGGGTGCCGACCGCCCGGCCACAATCTCAGACTGGCTCAATTTGAGCGACGGCCGTCTGGCGGTGCTCGCGGTCGCCTCGCCGCCGGGTCCCGGCGAGCAGATGGCCAGTGCGCTGTGGCTTGCTCAGCTCAAGGCCGACGGATGGCAGCTCAAGCGCATCCGCGACTTCGAAGGCGTGCACGCAGAAGGCGTAGCCCTTGGGCCAACGCCCGGCGTGCTGGCGGTTGTCTTTGACCGCAGCAGCGAAGTGCCGCTGTGGGTCGAAGTAGCGGTGACGCCGTGATCCACGCGCGATTTCGCCTTTCAGCAGGATCAGTTGCGGCCTTGGCGCTGCTACCCGGTTGCTACCACAGCCATGTCGCAAACGAGTTGGTGTGGCTCGCAGCGGTACCGCGGGCGCAAGCTGCGGGCCCTGCGCTTGGCGCTGACCTGCGCGCACACGAGAATTATGCCGCCGATCACCACGCCTCTGTTGCGGCTGCCCGCGCTGGTTTGCCAGCCGCGCGCGCTGGGGTTGCAGTCGCGGCCCTGCCCGCCAATCCAGAACTGCGGATCGGCGGTGAGTATGGGGCAGCTGCCAGCACAAGCGACCGCAACGTCACAGTCGTGCACTTTCCGGTGCCCAACCCGATGCTGGTTCCCCTGGCCGTAGCCGTTGCCGAAGCGCGCGTTCATGCCGGCAATGCGGCGGTGTTGGCGGTGCAGTGGCAAGTGCGCCGCGATGTCCGGCTGGCGTGGGTGCAGCTGCAGTGGGCGTTGGCGGATCAGCGCCTGGCCCAAGTGGGTCTGGACTTGCAGCAGAGTCGGGCGGCGTGGGCGCGGAGCGCAGCGCAGGCCGGCGCGCTGGAGCCGATGATCAGCCAACAGGCGGCTTTGGCATGGGTCGATGCCCAGGACCGGATGGCAAGGGCCAGCGAAGCGATTGACCTTGCGAAGGCCCAGCTGGCCCAGGCGACAGGCTCGCCTCACACTTTCGCACCATCCGATAGCGATTCACTTGGCGCCTGCCCGATGCCGCCAGACGTCACCGCCAGTGGCAGTGGCGCGGACGCGGTGGCTGGCCATCCGGCGCTGGCCGTCTGGAAAGCGCGCTATGCTGGCGCCGACGACAGTGCCGCCTTGGAGCACGGCATGGCCATACCGTGGTTCAAAGCGGTGCAGGTTGGCACCGAGACGATGTCTTACGATGGTGCCCGCTCCGTTCGGCTGGCTGCCTACATCGAAGTACCGCTGTTTCACTGGCTCGGCGCAACCAATCGCCAGGCCGAAGCGGAACGCGAACGGTTCCACAGCGAGTATCTCGCGACCGCTACGGCTCTGGTCCAAGGGCGCGCGCTGGCATTGGCCCAGTGGCGCTTGGCCCACAGTCGCTGGTCGCGCCTGCAAGCCGACGTCGTACCCGCGGTAGACGCGGCGGTCGGAGCCGCTGAGCGCGCAGTGGCCGCCCGACGTTGGTCAGCGGCAGTGCTGTTCGCGGCGCAAGAGCGGCAACTGGAGGCTCAGGTGCAGTTGCTCGACGCCGCGCGCGTGTGCAACCAGGCCGCCGTTAGCTTTGGGTGGTTTGCGGGGCCAGCGCGCTAGCTCACGGCTTTGTGCACGCGATCTCATAGATAGCGGGGGCACTGCCTTCGCTGGCGCACCACAGGACACCTTGGCTATCCCATGCCACCGACTCTCCTTGAGTTTCAGCCGGAGAGGGCAGCGCCAGGCTTTGCCACTGGCCCAGCTTGGCGACCAGCGTGGCGCTTGCGGGGTCTGCCAAGAGTTGGGCTTGGCGAAACAACTGCACCGTGCTGTAAGTCCGCACTGTGAGTGCGCCTCCTGCCAAGTCGAGATCCGCGCCAGTTGCGCGCACGCCTTGGCCAGAAGTCTGCGCGCCGACCGCCAGATGGATCTGACCCAGACGCTCGACTTTGGCCTCTGCTTGCTGGGCCACCAGCGCCACCCCACTGTCGACGCGGTACGCCACAGTAGTGCCATCGTCGCGCTTGGTCAGCACGATGGCGCGTCCGTCTGGCAAGATTGCCAATGACTCTGCATTTTGCGGACCGTCTGCATAGCCAAACGCAACACTGTCCCACTCGGTGGCGGTCACGTCGACTACGTTGTCGGCCTTTTTCGCGCTGGGCAGCGCGGTCGGCTCGGCAAACCGCAACAGCGCGACTTTGGGTCGCACTGCGCCATTGTCCCCGATATCACCCACCCAAACACACGGTGGCGGAGCCGGCAACGTTGCCGACGGCGGCTGGCAGGGCCCTACCGCAATGTCCTCCCAATCCGTGTTGGGTGCGCCGACGAGGTGATAGGTCGCCTTCGTGTTGCCGTCGCTGCTGATCAGGAACAAGTAGGGCTTGTTGCCAGCGTCATTGTGGGCCCAAAACAGACCAGGGTGCGTGCGCGATGCCGCCAAGCCACTGAGTTCAGTGAGTTTGCCTGCGCCGACGCTGCCACGGCGGACCGGAACTTGCCAGACGCATCCGGAAGGGTCGGGCACTGGCTTGGTCATGGCTTGCGGCAGCGGATCGCTGGTACACGCGCAAGCCAGACAGCTCAACAGCGGGAGCAAGCATGGGCCAAACGATGGCAGGGCCGAGGGCATCAGGGCACAGAGTCGCGTTTCACGAACGCCTGCGCAAGCGGTCTTGGCCCTGCGCAGCTCAAAATCCATAGTGCAGTGACAGGCCGCCATACGGGCGCGCCAAGACTTGGGCGGGCGTTCTGGCGGACGGATGGACCAAGCCGATGTGGATGCCGAGATCGACGCCGATGCGGTACTGGTCCTCATCACCCCAGGAGTCGGCGAGTTCGAGTCGTCCATACGCATAGCTACGCGGGATCTGCTGATCGCTGCACAGCCGCGGTGCGCACGTCGAGGCCAAGGCGATGCCGAGCTCATGGGCCAGGCCGCTGTGCAGCCAAAAGCCAAACGAACCTTGGCTGTAGATGCGCTTGGCGGCCCCGACCGATGTCGCAATGCGCGGATAGACCGGATTGACCACCCACTGCAGGGTCCAGTGCCGGTTGGCGCGCACCAGCATCGACAGCCCAAAGGCCAGAGTCCCGCCACCCTGCAGCCCAGCGTGTATGAGGTGGTGCGGCTTGGGCGGCGCAGGGGCCCCCATCCGGGCCAGAAAGCGTACGGCCAGCTCGTCCAGGGCACCCTTGAGCGCTGCAGTCAGGGCTTGCCGCACCGCTTTGTGGTCATCGAGATCGCTGACCTCGCCAAAGCCGTTGTCGCGATCCTTGAACACTTTGGCGCGGTCGCGCGCATCAAACGCCGACATGTCGACACTGACACGCAGCCCGGTCGTGATCAGCCGCACTTGAATTTGGCGGACGACGACCCGCAGCGAAATCGGCGGATCAAATGCGGTCACTACACGCCCAAACACCGTCTTGACCAGCCCCGGCATGATCTCATAGATGGCCTTGTCAAACGGAAAGGCGCTGGTACCCAGCATCGGCGGGGCGTCAGCAACCTCGACCAAGTGCTCCAGTTGGACCAGATCTGGCCGCGCGTTGGGGTTGCGCAAGTCGTCCACGGGCTTGGTCTGCGCCCACAGCCGGGTCGCCAGCGTCAAGGCAACGGCCATCAGCCCAACGTGGCATCGCATCGATCTTGCCCTTGGTGCGCTTGCACCGTGGCGATGGTGCCGTATCAGTCGCACGGCCGCAATTGCTCCTCGCGGCCAATGCCGATCGGTTAAGGAATTCGACATGGCTGCGCAACGTCAGCGAGTTCGCCTTGGACATCGGCACTTACACTGTCAGCTGTCTCGGTCAAGGTCGCGCCGTCCGCAGCAGCGTTGGCGTCAATTTCGGCCGCGTCGACGGCAACTTCGGGCCCTACCAACGCATCTTGCGCGGCGTCAGGGTCCGTATCTGGCTTGCTGCAGCCGATCAGCAGCGCCGCAACGATCCACCAATTCTGTCTTTTCACACTGCCCCTGCCCTTCCGGTCGCTGATCCCGCCTGCCGCTGCACCCGCCGCTACTTGACCCGCAAATCCCCCATCTGCACATAGCCTTCGCCGCGCAGGTGTACGCCGGTCCAACCCGCGACCGCTTCGGGCAGCGTAAACCGGTGCGTCGCGCTGCCCACCGTCACCGTCACCGCCTTGCCCTTGACCACAAGGTGCACCTTGACGACGTTGTCCGTTACTGCGGCCTTGACCACCACAATTTCCTGAACGCTCATCTCGGGCTTGCGCAAATCTGGACTCGGCGGATCCTCACCGATGCGCACTAGCGCTACGCCAGTTGCTGTCAACCGGATGCCGTAGGCCTGGGTCGGTGTTGCATAGAAGTTCTTGTGCGTGTCCGGGTCCTGCTGGCTGTCGACCGCGACATCGTGAAGCCCAAACAGCCACGTGACCTCTGGCCGACCGGGGTCGAGCTGCAGGTCGCCGGCGCTGACCACTTCGCGCGGCACATGGCGCGGCCAAAAGTCAGGCGCGCGCGTGTACGTCAGCGTCAGTGTCACGTCGCAGTCTGACCTCGCCATGCGCCCAACCGCGATCAAGACGTCCTTGGCGCTCATGTTCTGCCCGTGGTAGTAGCGCAATTCGCGCGTGCTCAAGCCGTCGGTGCGCGGTCCCGTCCAAGTCACGTACTCGCCTTGGAGCAAATGTGCCGGCTCGCCACTCCACATCCAAAACGGGTCACGGTGGGCCCACCAGCGCGTGGTCTCGCGGCGGTGGGCGAGCTCAGCCAGCAACTTGGGCAGCGGCGGCCCTTTGTCCGCGAACAGCTTGCCTAGGCTGACGGGGTTGCGCTCACCGCCGGCAATCAGCTCGCGCAGCTCAGCCTTCTTGTCCGTTCTGGCCAGCAGCGCCGAGAGTTGCCCCAGCGATTCGATTCGGGTCGCCAGTTGCTTGAGGTCGCCGACGTCGGTCTCGATGGCGCTGCACCGTGCCAGCGCGCCGCTCGCGGCATCGACATCACCCACATCGAGATAGGCTTCAGCCAGTTTCTGGAGCGCCCGCGTCTTGTCGTTCGCCTCTGCGCTCACCACAGCCAGTTTGGCCACGACTTGCTCGCGGACCACCGCCGTCTCGCGGCGGTCAGCGGCCATCAGCTCCAAAAACGCCTCGGAACGCGCCAAGTTGTTGATCAGACCCTGATTGCGGTTGGCCGCTTGGTGCTCCATGCCTTGCTTGAGCGCGCCCACCAGACCATCGATGCGCTTGTCGACGTCTTGCGGCTTGTCGGGCGGATGCTGACCGGTGCTGAACAACGGGGCTTTGGGGAACAGCGGCTGGGCTTCAGCGAGGTAGCGCCGGGCGAGCCCATCGACACTGCGGCGCACTTGCAAACCATCGAAGTGGTCTTGAAAGCGCCAGATTCGACCATGGTTGCGCGCGTGCGTGTCGTAAAAGCCAATCAAGTATGTCAGCGCGGCCAGCCGCCGGTGCACACCCGCCGGGTCTGTCTCACTGGCAATGGCCACCAGCCGCTCGGCCACCTTGGCGTCGTTGTCAAAATCCTGATCCTGCTTGGCTTGGTTGAGCTTGCGGGTGGTCAACTCGATGGTCTGCGCTTTGGCGCGAATCTTGGCCACCAGCGCTTGGTACTCATCGAGCGTGACCCGGGCCAGGTTGAAGTCAACATCGAGCGTGACAGCGCCGCGCAGGGCTTCCATCGCTTCGTCGTAGCGCTGCTGGTCAAACAGCGCCACGCCTTGGGAAAAAATCTTGAACGCCGCGAAGTCCGCAGTGTGAATCTTGGCGATGCCCGCCCGCTCTTTGGGTTCGAGCTTGACGCCCAGCGTGACGATGAGCTTGTTGAGCAGCGCCTTTTCGATCTCAAAAAAGGCATCGCGGTCGCCGGTCATGTCTTCGGCAAGCAAAACTTCGCCGGTCTTGACGCTGAACAGCCGGGCGTCGAGCCGCATCGACTTGGCGACAATCGTAAACGTGCCACCCAGCAAGTGCGAGGCACCAAGCAGCTTGCCAATCTTGGCCGCGGTCGCTTTGTCCAAAAGCCCGGTATTGCCGAGCTTTTGCTCAGCGACAATTTCTTGCAAGCGCGAGCGCTCGACCAGCGTCAGGCTTGCGACCCGCGCCAAGTCGGTGGTGACCATCGACTGCAGGCCCTTGCCCAGCGCCTCGAGGCCAGCTTCACTCGAAGCATTCGTAAATTCAAGGACTGCCACCCGCATCGGCGGGTCAGCCCAGGCCGGTTGGGCGAGGGCAAAGGCGAGGACAGCCGTCGGGATCAAACGTGCAATTGGTCTGGGCAGCATGGGTGTACTTTGGCGACCAGGCCCACGCCCCAAGTCAGCGCAACTGGGCCGGGTTGGTCAGCAACGGTGAGCCGAATTTGGTGGCCGCGTAACTGACGATGATGGTGTACTTGACGTTGATAACCGGCACTTTCGATGACTTAATCTTGAAGATCGTGGCGTTGGCGAGCGACCCGCCCTCAGTTACATAATCCTTGCACCCGTCGGCGGTGATGGTGATGTCGAGCGGCGCGTAGCTCTGCTTGGCCCAAACGGACTCGCTGCCGTCAGCAAAACGAAAACCAAACCCATAGTTGTAGCTAGCCTGGCCGGCATAGAAGTAGTGGACCATGCGGTTGCACTGGCCGACGTAAGTCTGGCGCCCTTCGGTCGAGATGGCCTGCAGCGCCTTGATCTGGGCAGGGGTCATCACAGTCTGGAAGTCGGTGGCAAGGTACGTCGGCACACCGACCGTCTTTTGAAAGTTGAACCCACCGTAAGGCAAGTTCGCCTTGTAGGCCACCACGGTCCAACCGCCGCCTTCGCTGACCATGTCGCACTGCACTTGGACCAAGCCGCCGGCGAGGACAAGGTAGTAGTCGCCTGTCGGCGAAGCAGGGTTGAGCGCCAAGATGGCCTTGCAACTGCTCGCGGGCGCGTCGGCGCTGCCATAGAGCAAGCACGTCTTGCCGTCGCCCAGATAGCCCGGCTTGCAGCTGCAGTTGTGCGCGCCCGGCGTGTTGGCGCACGTCGCCGCGGCCGCACAGCCGGACAGCGCCACGCTGGCACACTCGTTGACATCGTTGCATAGTTTGCCGTCGCCGATAAAACCAGGTTTGCAAGTGCACTGAAACGTGCCGGGCGCGTTGGTGCACACGCCGCTTGCCGCGCAGCCACCGTTGTTGGTGGCGCACTCGTCGATGTCGGTGCATTTGGTGCCGTCACCCGCGAAGCCCGCCTTGCACTTGCACGCAAAACTGCCGAGCGTGTTGGTGCATGCAGCGTCGGCGGCACACTTGGCGGTGCCCGTGGCACACTCGTCGATGTCGGTGCAGGTGGTGCCATTGCCGGTCAGGCCGGGCGCACATCCGCAGGAGAACGAGCCTGGACTGTTGATGCATGCCGCTGATGTCGCGCAGTTGGAACTGCCGTTCTTGCACTCGTCGATGTCGGTGCAGCTCTTGCCGTCGCCAGCCCAGCCGGCCAGGCAGGTGCACAGCGCATTGGGCCCGCCGCTGGGCGCGCAGGTGGCTTGTTTGGAGCAGCCACCATTGTTCAACGCGCACGGGTCCACTGCGAGTTCCAGCTTGCGCACATACCAACCGACGCCAGCGGGGGAGCTGCAATCGGCACTGCTCAGCTCAAAGCGCAACTGAAAGGTCTTGCCGACCCATGTTGCCAAGTTCAGTGTGACTTTGCCCCAGACCGCAGCGGACGGCGGCAATTTCACGAGTTCGACATAAGCGCCAACTTCGCCGCGCACCAGCACTTTGGCCGACACGCTGCTCGACCACAGGCCTGCGCTCTCAAAACGCAACAAAAGCGGCGACAAAGGCGCGATAGCGGTAGCATCGAGCCAAGGTGAGTCGGCCGTTTGCGCGATGGCCGTCTGGCCAAAGCCGCAGACCAAGTCGGCGCCGTTGTTGACGTTGAGCGCGCACTGGGACGTGCCGCCCAACGCAGGCGAGTCATCGACTTTCCACGCCAGCAGCGGCGGCTTGGGGGTGGCCAAGCCGATGCCGGGCGCGGTGACCTTCCAGGCAGAAAACCCATTGTCATTACAGTAAAATTCGATCTTGTAGGGGACTTTGGCTTGCCCGCAAGTGCCGCCTTGCGGTTTGAACGAACATCCGTCGCTGGGGTCGCAGGTGTCGAGCGTGCAGCCCCACCCGTCGTCGCATGCCAAAAGGGGGCCGACACAGGTGCCACCCTTGCAGGTGTCGACACCGGTGCAGGAATTGCCATCGCTGCAGGTGCCGGCCTCGGGCAAGAACACACAGCCGCCATTGGCTTGGCACAGGTCAGAAGTGCAGGGGTTGCCATCGCTGCACGGTAGCGGCGTGCCGGTGCCGCACAAGCCGTCGACACACACTTCGCCTTCTGTGCAGGCGTCGGCGTCATCGCAATTGCCGGCGAGCGAGGCGTGCGTGCAGCCCTCGACCTTGTCGCAGGCGTCGGCCGTGCACGGGTTGATGTCGTCGCAATTGACAGCGGTGCCAACGCACTTGCCCGCGGCGCAGGCGTCCGAAGCCGTACAGGCATCGTTGTCGCTGCAGTTGCCCTCCGCGATATCGTGGCCACACCCGTCTTTGCCCTTGCACGAGTCGGTAGTGCAGG
The DNA here is from genome assembly GCA_947499075.1 of Myxococcales bacterium. Classification (GTDB taxonomy): domain Bacteria; phylum Myxococcota_A; class UBA9042; order UBA9042; family UBA9042; genus SXRM01. Next base: position 3,524 of record CANMNA010000038.1, on the reverse strand, counting down.
TGTTGTCGTCGTCGCAGATCGGCGTAACGTCGCTGGATTCGTCGATTTGGCCATCACAGTCATCGTCGGTGCCATTGCACACTTCGGCGATTGGAGTGGCCGCGCTACAGGGCTGCAAGCCAGCTTGGGTGCACAACCGCTGGCCCTTGCAGATACCGATACCGGTGGCCGCGGTCGTGCAAGACGTTGCGGCGGACAAGCTGACCGCGTAAGGCGAGCAGATGCATTGGCCGTCGGGCGGCACACAGTACTTCGCTTTGACGCCTGCGAGGTTGGGGCGCTCTTCGCAGCCGCGGTTGGGCGGACAGTCGGCGGTCTGGGTGCAACTGGGCGCACAGAAATTGCCGTTGTCGCCGTTGCCGCCGGTCGGGTCGACGCACGCCGCATTGGGGTCGCCCGCTACTGGGCAGGCTGCGTCGCTGTTGCACGGCGCGCACTCGCTGGCCCAGCGGTGCAGGCAGATGCCGTTCTTGGTGGTCGGTTGGCCGCCGGCGGCTTGGACAACCGCAGCACCGCAGCCAAATCCGGCTTCACACGAGCCCTGTACGCAAAACGCCGCGCATTTCTTGCCAGACGGCGTCACGGTGCACACGCCGGTCGCTGCGCAAGCGCTGTCTTCGGTGCAGGCACAGCCGATGCCGCCTGAACATGCGTCTGATGGTGCGGCGTCGGTACCAGCGAGATCGGTGTCAGCTGTGGTATCGACTGGTGAAACACCCGGATCCGCACCAACCGAGCCATCGGCGGCAGGCGAAATGGCTTCAGACAGAGCGCTGTCGGCCGCGGTTGTGTCGGGCAAGCTAAACTCGGAATCCACGCACGCCGTCATGCCCAAAGCCAGCGCAATCGTCACAAGCACGACCGTGATGACGGCGTGAGACAGCTGGCAAGGCAGGGGGGCTCGAGGCGCCAGCAACACAAGCGATTGGGGCATCAACTCATTCCGCGTAGCGCCGCGCGCCGACCGCGGCAGCATGGTAGCGTTTTTTGTCGCCATGCAGCAAACGCGGTGTCGTCGCTACATAGAAACTGGGGGCACGCTGCCCCGAACCCTGCGGGCGCCCGCATCCGCGGTCGCCATGCAGCACGCTGAAAAGTTTCATCCATCGAGGGTGCCACTGGTGGCGTGCTGCATCTAGTTTGAATTCTTGGACTACGGCTTGGGCTTGAGCGGTGGCGTGCCCAATTGCTGATAGGGGTCAATGGCTTCTGACTTTCCTGTCGCCAGCCACGTCTTGATGAAGTGCAAGTCCTGAGTCAATGCTTCCAAAGACTTTGGCGTGCTGCTGTGGCCGGCTGGCTCCGGTTGCTGCCCGGCCTTTTGCGTCGTGCGGTCAAACTGGAACAGCACGGCTGTTTGGCCTGACGCCATGTTGCCCGAGACCGGTAGCTTGGTCAGCAGCGGGACCAGCCCCACGTCTTGCAGCACTGGCGGCGCGAGCGGAACCATCAGCGCGCGAGCCAGGGCCCGGTTGCAGCTGTTGGGCACTATCGTGTCACCGATCGCCATTTGCATCAGCAGCTGCGGCGCGCTGCCGGTCCCGGCCAGCCGATCGGTCAGCACATGTGGCGCGTACGCCGCGGCGTCGCCAGCATCGAGCAGCGTCTGCAGGATCGGAAAAAACCGGATGACGTCGGCATCAGACACGTTCTCCGGCTTGAGCGTGCCAATGATTGGGCCAAACTCGCTGCTGTCCGAGATGATCGAGGCCACCCGTGCACCCGGCACTGTCAACACACCCACTTTGATTTGGCTCGACAACGCCAGCAATTCTGGGCCCATGATGCCACCCAACGACACGCCGAGGTAAAACAGCTTGTCCGCGTCGACGTCTGCCTTGCCGTCGCCGTCGATGTCAGGATGCTGGCTCAACACCTGCAACAGCTGGAGCTTGTCATACGTGGACTGGCGCCAGTTGTCGCGCAGCTTGAGGCCGTCGACACTCAGTGTCGCCAAGTCGATCCCGAAAAACCGGATGAGCGTCGGCAGTGTGCCCGTTGCCACCGGATCAGAAGTCGGATGCTCGCCGTGGGCCACTGCATCGATCGCCACAGTGGCAAAGCCCTCTGGCGCAGCAAGGTCAGCCAGCGCTGTGCCCTGATCGCGGCCAGAGCCCAAACCGTGGCCGAACACTGCCGCAGCGTAAGGTCCCGGCTTGCCCTTTGGCAGCCATACTGTGGCCTTGAGCGTGTAGGGCGTCTGCGGCGTGCCGTCGACCACCAACCGGCCGTCGCGGTAGTCAAATGCGCCAAATGGCCGCACACACTTGCGGTAAAGCGGTTCCTCGCTACAGCTGCCCGGCGACAACCACTTGAATTTGCGGCCAGCGATGTCTTTGGCGGTGGCCTGCGACAGTTCTGTGGTGCTTTGGGTCGAGAACAAGGCCAGCGCACTGACGCTTGCTGGATCGATGGAGAGCGCGGCCAAACCTAGGCGTGCCGGTTCGGTCAGCTTGAGCAGCTTCGGATCGCTGGCATCGCCCTGTAACAACTGCTGCAGCGCTGGGCTTGGCGCGATGCAGGCACCGTCTGCGGCTTTCTGGTCGGTAGTCCACACCACCAAGTGTCGGTGCTTGGGGTGCAACGGCCGCATCGGCCACAGCAGGACGGTCTTGTTGTCTTCGGTCACCTGCGCTTCAAAAGGCACCCGCACTGGCGTGCGTGCTGGACCTGCGATGGGGCCCAGATCGGCAAAGATCAGGCCTTGAGCTTGGGTCGAGGTGGCACCAGAGGGCAGGGCAAGGGTCGGCCCTGTTACTGGCAGGCCAAAGCGAAAGACCACGGCGGCGGTCGTGCCCCAGCCGTCGAGTGTGCTCAAGTCGTTGATCGCCCGCGACAGGATGGCCGGACCCTGCGCGATCCACGGTGCGCTGGGGTCAAAGTGTACGCGCAGGCCGGTCCGGCTTTTGGTGTCGGGCAGTGTGTAGTAGTCGTCTGGAAATGTCGTGACCTGACCGGGGCCGCTGGGGTCGTACAGCAGCGCAGTTGCCCCTTTGCAGAAGGTATAGGACTTGACCACGACCGCTGCCTTGGCGGTGTCTGCGCTCGGTACATCGGTCAGGGCTCGGCTGTCGGAATGCGAAGCGCCGCTATCGGATGCCGGTGCTGGTGAGGGCGAGGCCGCGCAGGCCATCATCGCCACGGCGACCACAGCCAGCACACCGGACCCGAGCTTTTCTCCACCGACCATCGCTGACTCCTTGTTTGACTTAGGAACTGTCCAAGTCTAACTTGGACAGTTCGTGCTTGCTTGGTGGGTCGCAAGCTCGCGGCTTGACAGCCGACTCGCCGCTCCTTGCAGCACCAAAGTGATCGAGTTGTTCCTTGACCGTTCCTGAGAGAGTGTATTCGAAACGGCGGCCTGCGCGGGGCTCGCGAAGACCGAAGACCTTCACATTTTCGCCGTCAGAATAAATTCTGCGGCTACAGGTAACGGTGTCGGCCTACACCGACACCCGGCCGGGCGCCCGCGCCGGCGGGCGCCGTCAGTGCGTCCGGCATGGGCGCCAACTTGGAGGTGAAAG
>CANMNA010000037.1 GCA_947499075.1 Myxococcales bacterium | reverse complement strand
ACACCTGCGCCAACGGCAAGTGCGGCGGAGAGACCATCGTGTGTACCGACGGCATCGGATGTAGCGACGACAGCTGCGACGCCAAGTCTGGCTGCGTGTTCGCTGTCGACGCGACGGCTTGCAACGACAGCAACGTCTGCACGACCGACACGTGTCACGCTAAGATGGGCTGTCAGTACGCGGAGTTGACCGGAAATTGCGAGGACGGCAACGGCTGCACCGTCGGCGACACCTGCGTGGGCGGCTGGTGCGCCGGCGCGGGCGTGACCTGTGACGATCAGAACGGATGCACCAGCGATGTGTGCAAGCCCGGTCAAGGATGTGTCAACACCGCGGTGACCGATGGCACATCTTGCACCGATGGCAGCTACTGCACCGGCGCCGACACCTGCAAGAACGGCAAATGCCAGGGCTTTGTCGTGCAGTGTGACGACGGCAGCCTGTGCACCGACGACAGCTGCGACGCCGTGGTTGGCTGTGTCCACACCGCCAATAGTGCGGCGTGCAGCGACAACAACCTGTGCACCGCCAGCGACACCTGCAAAGACGGCAAGTGTGTCGGCGGTCCGCTCGTCACCTGTGATGATGGCAACGTGTGCACCATCGAGTCGTGCACGGCTCAAGCTGGATGCAAGTTCACCGCCAAGCCAAACCTGACGTGCAGCGACGGCAACAAGTGCACGCTGACCGACATGTGCTCGGCCGGCGGCAGCTGCACCGGAACGGCAATCGCGATGTGCGACGACGCCAACCCGTGCACCACGGACAGTTGCCAGCCAGCAGTGGGCTGCGTCTACGCCAACAACGCCCTGAAATGCAACGATGGCGATGTCTGCACCATCGGCGACTACTGCAAGAACGGCGGCTGCGTGCTCGACGAAGAGCTGGTGTGCAAGGACGGCAACCCGTGCCAGAGCCAAGGCTGCGATCCGGTCGCGGGATGCTACCACACCGCGATCAAGGGCCCGTGCAGCGACGGCAACGCCTGCACCATCAACGATGCCTGCGATGGCTCCAAGTGCTCCGGTGTCGTCAATTTTTGCGACGACAAGAACCCGTGCACCGGCGACGCCTGTGACCCTGCAACCGGCAACTGCCTGAACAAGGCGCTCGATGGCCTCAAATGCGACGACGGCAACGGATGCACGACCGCCGACGCCTGCTCAGCAACCGGCGCGTGCCAGGGCGTCGGCAAATCCTGTGACGACAACAACAAGTGCACCACCGACAGCTGCGCCAACAATGTCTGCAGCGCCAAGCCGGCCGTGTGCGAGGATGGCCAAGTGTGCACCATTGACGCGTGCGTTGCGCTCTTTGGCTGCGTCTTTAGCGCCGTGGCGACGCCCATCAATTGCAACGACGGCGATATGTGCACGCTCGGCGATGCATGTCAGGGCAAGGTCTGCTTGGGCAGCCCGGTGAACTGCGACGACAAGAACCCGTGCACCGTCGATGCCTGTGTCGCCATCAAGGGCTGCGTGAACTCGCCAAACACCGCGCCCTGTGACGACGGCAACAAGTGCACCCAAGGCGACAAGTGCGCCAACAGCTTGTGCAAAGGCGGTCTGACCACCAATTGCAATGACGCCAACGCCTGCACCGACGACAGCTGCAAGCCCACCACTGGCTGCGCATACACCAACGCCAAGGACTGGAAACTGTGCACGGACAGCTCCGGCTTGTTTGCCTGCACGGGTACTGGCATCTGCGCCAGCACCGCGACCTCCAAATTTGTGATGCCTGTCGGGGCCGACGTCGCGGCGATCGGGTGCAACAGCAAGCTCGACAGCAAGTGCCCGGCGGACAGCAAACCCGGCCACCTCGCGCAGATAAGCGCGGTGTGGATCGACACCGACGAAGTCTCCAACGCTGCGTTTGCCAAGTGTGTTGCTGCCGGTGCGTGCACGAAGCCGAGCACAGCTTTGTACTTTTGTACTTATGATGTCACAGAGCAAATCGGCGGCCCGGTCAATTGCGTCACGTGGAGCCAGGCCACCGCGTACTGCCAGTGGCGCGGCATGCGGCTACCCACTGAACATGAGTGGGAAAAGACAGCGCGCGGCGCGTGCGGCAACGACCTGAACAGCTGCGTTACCGACACCGACATTTACCCGTGGGACTTCGGGACCACCAGTTGTTCGTGGGCAAATCACGACGCTGGCGGCGGCTGGGGCTGCGGCACCGTGCTGCCGTGGAACGCAGGCGCCGGCTACGCTGGACCCTATGGCCACACGGACTTGGCCGGCAACATCGCGGAGTGGACCAGCGACGGCTACCAGGCCAACTGGTACAGCAGCCTCTCCGGCACGCCGGTCGATCCGGTCAGCCCGAGCACGGACGGCACGCGCGTGGTCCGCGGCGGCAGCTTCATGAGCAAAGCTGATGGCTTGCGCAGCTACGTCCGGACCTCGCAGCCAGCCAGCGCTCCGCTTCCCAACATCGGGTTTCGCTGCGCGCGCTCTATCCAATAGGGTCGACGCTGGCGATCGGCGGGCCGCGTGTCCACAGAAGGCCGACGGCTAGCTAATTGACGGCCTTGCACTTGCCGGCGCCGGAGCCGCCGATGGTCAAGCTGCTGCACATCGTTGGGTCGTTGGCCGACAGGCCGCCTTGCACGATCATGCACTGCAAGGTGTAGCCAGTGTTGTCGGCTGACTTGGCGGCCGGGGCTCCAGCGCACGCCACAGCGCACGCGGCATTGTCGGCGTAGCCCAGCGATTGCTTGCAGTTCATCTGTGAGACGCCGCAATAGTTGTCGCACCACGTGCCGCAGACATTGCCGCCGGTCTTGCCGGAGTGCGGGCAGTGAATCACCGCCGCCGTGGCGTCGGTTTTGGCGAGCGTAGCGTGGTAGGTCCGGCAGCCGACGGTGTTGCCTGCTTTGTCGCTGGCTTTGCCGGGTGCCCACATCGCCAAGTCTTCGCACCAACTGGTGCACTCGACCTTGGACGCGAACTGAGAGGTGGTGCCGGTGCTGCCGCACGCCAGCATGACAGCGTCGCAGTAGCCTGCACAGGTCGGCGTCGGGTCGTCGGCGACCTTGCCGGCGCAGGCGCCAGCGCCGCAAACGTCGCCGCTGGTCTTGGGGTTGGCGTCATCGCACACCACCGCGTTGTTGGTGTAGGTACAGCCGGTTTTGGGATTACACGCGTCGTCGGTGCACGGATTCTTGTCGTCGCAGTTCAGCTTGTCCGCGCCGGCCGCGCAGGCCTTGTCTTTGCATGCGTCGCCGGTGGAACACGGGTTGCCGTCGTCGCAGGCGGCTGTCGCGGCTGTCACCTGGCAGCCAAACTTGGGCTCGCAGGCCTCTAGCGTGCAGCTGTTGGCGTCATCGCAGTTCTTGGCCTTGCCGGCGCCGCACTTGCCGGCCGCGCAGCTGTCGCCGTCGGTGCAGGCGTTGCCGTCATCGCAGTTGGCGGTGCTGTTGTCGTGCTTGCAGCCAGTCTTGGCGTCGCAACTGTCGGCTGTGCATGGCGTCTGATCGTCGCAGAGGTTGACGGCCCCACCTTTGCACTTGCCGCCGTTGCAGCCGTCGCTATCGGTGCAGGCGTCGCCATCGGTGCACGGCTTGCCATCGGCCATCGCCGCATTGGTGCATCCTTTGGATGGCACGCACGCGTCGTCGGTGCAAGCGTTGCCGTCGTCGCAGCCGACCAGCGTCTTGCCGGCGCGGCAAGCGCCATCTTTGCACTCGTCGCCCTTGGTGCAGGCATTGTTGTCCGTGCACGGCGCCGTGTTGTTGGCACCGATGCAGCCCAATTCTTGGTTGCAGCTGTCGGTGGTGCATGCGTTGTTGTCGTCGCAGACTTTGACTTCACCGGGCTTGCACTTGCCGGATACGCAGGTGTCGCCCACGGTGCAGTTGCTGTTGTCGTCGCAAACCAGCACGTCGCTGTTGGTGTGGCCGCAGGCGCCTTTGGCGCAGACGTCGTTGGTGCAGGGGTTGTTGTCGTCGCACTTGCTGACCAACTGCAGCGCGATGCACCCGACCTTGGGGTCGCAGGCGTCGCCGGTGCAGGCGTCCCCGTCGTCGCACTTCTTGTCATCGGCACCGCCGGCGCAGGTGCCGTTGGTGCACTTGTCACCCGAATTGCAGACGTTGCCGTCGTCGCACTTGGCGTCCGCTGCGGCAAGGACCGCGGCGCACTTGTTGTCTTTGGTGCACACAGCGGCGAAGCAAGTGTTGGCGGGCGCTTCACAGTCTGCCACGACCTTGCACTGAGCAGCGGGAGTCAGCTGGGTCGAAACGGGTGTCTTCAGTGTTTGATCCTCGCCCGCGTCACAGCCCGAAAGCGCGGCGAACAGCGTCAGGGCAGCTGCACCGCAGCGCAGTCTAGTGGCCAGAGGGTTGTCAAAGTTGTTCGCCGCCTGCATTGCACTACTCCGCCTAGCGCGCGCCGTCGATGTGGCAGGGGCCACTGTGGCTAGCGCACTTTTGAATCCAAACCCCTGTAATTTCATCACTCTCTCGACGCTCAACCACTGTCGAATCGCCGAAAGGCGGGCGAGCATAGCCAAGCAGTGCAGAAAACACAAAGGCGTGGGCGGGCCACGATCCCCCGCTTTGAGCGCATCTCTGCGTCACTGCGTCGCTTCTCTCGCTGCGGCGTACCTGAGTACGCCTCGCTCTTTCAGCTCCTTGTTCCTTGTCGAGCGCAGCGAGCAACTCAGCAGTTCCTTGTCGAGCGCAGCGAGCAACTCAGCAGTTCCTTGTCGAGCGCAGCGAGCAACCCAGCAGTTCCTTGTCGAGCGCAGCGAGCAACCCAGCACTGCGCATCTCAAATCGGGGGCCGCCGGAGATTTCTGTGGGGAATTTGGGCGGGCTCTGAGGCGCAGGCTTGACAGGCACCGAACCGGGGCTACGTTTGCGGCGGGGCTGCGCCGCGCGGCCCATTGTGGTGGCCAGCGCCCATGCCCGCTTACGACTATCGCTGCCAAGGCTGCGGCCAGCGCTTTGAGAAGACCCAACGCATCACCGAGGCCGCCGGCGCAACATGCCCGAGCTGCGGCGAGGTGCGCTGCGAGCGCCTGATTACCGGCGGCACGTTCCACCTCAAAGGCAGTGGGTGGTACGCCTCTGACTACGCTGCCAAAAAAGCCGCGGCACCGGTGGACAAGCCGGCAGAGACGCCCCCCGTCGCAACCTGTGCAAAGCCCGAAACCAGCACAGCGGCGTGCCCTGCCGTTGCTGCTGCCGACAACTAGCGTTCTACGGCTTCGGGCCGTGCGGCATCAGCCCAAGCAGTGACCGTGCCCGCGTCGACCGCCTCAAAGAACCCCTCGATCCAATGAAACATCTCGGCGGTGGTCTGCGCGCGCATCGCCCGCTCCCGCAGCAGGGTCCCGTGGGCAAAGCCCTTGGTCATGCGGGCGAGCAACTGCTTCATGCGGCCGGGAATCGCAAACTCAGGCACACGCTCGGCCTGCATGTCGCGAAAGGCCCGCAGCAGCGTCAAGCGATCGTGACCTGTGATGGGGCGCTCTGGGCGACCCGCCACCAAATCGGCGAGCTGGCCAAAAATCCACGGGTTCATGATCGCGGCGCGCCCGATCATCACGCCGGCCGCCTGGGTCGTCGCAAGCCGGTAGAGGGCCTCACCGGGCGTCGTCACGTCGCCTGAGCCGACTACAGGCACAGGCACCGCGCGGGCGACCGCATCGACGATGGCCCAGTCCGCTTCGCCCGTGTACAACTGCATTCTAGTTCGGCCGTGGACGGTGATCATCTGCGCGCCGGCACCAACACACTTTTGAGCGATCTCGACGGCATTGACGCAGTCTGCGCTCCAACCAGAGCGAATCTTGACTGTGACCGGAATCGACACCGCCGCAACGGTGGCCTCGACTAGCCTCGCCAGGTGATCGCCTTGGCGCAGCAGCTCAGCGCCGCCGCCCCTGCGTACCACTTTGGGCGCCGGACAGCCACAGTTGATGTCGACAATCTGGGCCCCGTGATCGGCGACTATCCTGGCTGCATCGGCCATGCGCACAATTTCTGCACCAAAGATTTGCACCGACAGCGGCCGCTCAATCAGCGGGTCAAATGCGAGGCGCATGGCCGACTTGAGGTTACTGCGCGTCAAGCCTTCGATCGAGATGAACTCCGTGACGAGCAACCCTACCGTGTTGCGACTCGCGCGCTGCACCGTGCGGCGGAAGGCCGAGTCGGTCACGCCCGACATGGGCGCCAGCACAAAGGGGCGCTCAACGCGCACCGGCCCAACCATGAAAGGCTTGGCCAGCGCCGTCAGATCGTCGGGCAGCGGTAGCACGGGCAGCGGGTTTGGCGAGGATTCGGCAGCGTTTGCCATGCTGGTCCAAACAGTTGGCTTTGCATCAACTGACCTTGCGTCAACTGACCTTGCGTCAACTGACCTTGCGTCAACTATCGTTGTCTCCAATGATCTTGTCGCGATTGACCTTGTCACAACTGAAGCGCGGGGTTTGGCCTATCGGCGGCTGCGCATCTCGTCTGCGCTAATTTGGCCAGCAGGAATCGACACTTGAACGCCATCCAGCTCGTCCATCGACATATCCCACTCTTCGAGCGCAGCCTGCATCGTCTGCAGCGTACTGCGCGGCGGGGCCTTGGTGTCGCCTTTGTTCACCGTCTGGATCAACAGGGTGCCGAGACGCTGGGTCGCCATGCGCAGTTGGCGGATACCGGCGATGGCGATCTGCTCCTGAAACCGCAGCGCCAGCGGGCTGGAGGCCTTGAGCAACCGCTCAAACACATCGCGGGTCAATTCCAATGCGATGGTCTCGTCGCTTGAGACCACCGACGCCGAGCGGGGTGAACGGTCGACCAGCGCCATTTGACCAACGACTTGGCCGGCTTTGAGCGCCGCGAGCACGCGCTCGCCGTCGTCGAACTGCTTTTTGACTTGCACTTCACCCAGTGCGAGCAAGTAGCAGGACTGCCCACTGGTCCCCTCTTTGCACAGCACCTGCCCGGGCGCGAACTCGCGGGCAGGCGCGACTGAAGCCAGCAGCCGCAGCTCCGAGTTGGTGTAATCCTTGAGAGACGCAAGTTTGCGCAAATCGACGGTGGCCATGCAGTGTTCACTTCCCCCTCAAACTGCGACCAAGCCGGTGGTCAGCCGCCAAACAGGCGCGCCCACAGTTTTGAAAATGCTGTCTGTTCTTCGGCTTTGGCAATCTGCTCAGACTGTGCCAACGCCGCAGGAGAGGCGAATCCGCCGGCGGCCCGTGCCGCACCGCCGGCCGCACCGCGCGAGGGGCTGCCCGACGCGCGCGCCTGTGAGCGGGCACGTGCGCCATTGGGATTGAGCTCGCGGTCGATGCGATCGTTGATGCCCCGGAGCCGGCTGGTGATGTCGCCGATGACACCTGACGTAATCGCGGCCGCTGCGCCAGGCGCGGTACGGCGCAATTCGCGCAGGGCGTGGACACTGAGCTCTAGCACCGACGTGTCCGCCGCCGCCACCACCGTGGCTGAGCGCGGTGCAGGGTCAAACGCGGCCATCTCGCCGACAAATTGGTTGTTGCCGATCGAGCCCAAATCGGTGCTGTGGCCCTGCGCGTCAGCCAATTCCACCCGCAACAGTCCGTCGACGACGACCAGCATGGTGTCTCCGACGTCGCCTTGCTCAAATACGATGTCGCCGGTGCGAAACGTGACCCGCCGCATCGCGCGCTGCACGGCATCGCAGTCGTCATCGGTAAGATCTCGAAAGAGAGACACTTTGCGCAGCTGTTGGCGGACCTGCTCTGACATGCGCTCCTCGCCCCGGTCAAACGCGACCGATGATACCACGGTCGCGCAGGCACGCCAGATCTCCGAAGATCTTCCAATTGACGACGCCAACCTCGCGCCAGATCGTCCAGACCAGTTCCCGCGCCAGCCGATGTCGGCTACAGTCGCCGGAATTCTTGCAGCGAGGCCCCATGTCCAGTCCTTCCTCCCCTCCCAGCAGCTCCGGCGACAAGGCTGCCACCCACCTCGGATCGCTGCAAGATGTCAAGCAGTTGGGCCTGGTTGCCGCCATCAGCAGCCTGTCATACGTGTTCTGGATCGTCGGCGGCATGGAGATGGTCGAGCGCCTCGCCTACTACGGCGTCAAGACACTAGCGACCCTGTACGCCAAGGATCCCGTGTCCAAGGGCGGGCTAGGCGTGACCATGACCGACTTCGGCACTGTCTTGACTTGCTGGGCTTTGACCCAATCGCTGCTGCCCGTGTTCACCGGTGGCCTGTCGGATCGCTTTGGCTACAAGAAAACCATTGCGCTTTCTACGGCGATCAAGATTTTGGGCTACCTGACGATGGCGATGTTGCCGTCCTACGGTGGGTTCTTTTTGGGCGCGATCATCTTGGCGGCGGGCACCGCGGTGTTCAAGCCGGGCATTCAGGGCACGCTGGTTAAGTCGACGACCCGCGAAAACTCGTCGATGGCATGGGGCATTTTCTACCAGACCGTCAACATCGGCGGCTTCATCGGCCCGTTGGTCGCGGGCTACTTTCGCAAGCTCGAGTGGCGCTATGTGTTCTTGGCCAACGCCGCCGCAATTTCGCTCAATTTTCTGCTGCTGCTGATGTATACCGAACCAGGCAAGAAAGAGCGCGAGGCCGAATTGGCGCGGCGCAAGGCCAGCGGTGAGCAAAAGAGCTTGTGGACCGAGTCGCTGGCAGAGCTCATGCAGGCCCACGTCTTGCTATATCTGGCTATTTTTTCAGGATTTTGGTTCATGTTCAACTCGATCTTCGACATCATGACCGCGCACATGGAAGATTGGGTCGATACCCGCGAGATCGTCCAGACGTTTTTCGGCACCGGCGGCACCGATAGCGTGTTCGCCAAGTTTTTCATCGTGATGAACAAGGCCGGCACTGAGATTCAGCCAGAGGGCATGATCAACATCAACGGCATGTGGATCATGACCCTATGCTTCGCGTTCGCTTGGATTTCCGGAAAGATGCGTGCGATCACCTCGATGGTCATCGGCACGCTGTTTGCCGCACTCTCCTTGGTGCTGGCCGGGGCCACCACGACCGGATGGCTGTGCGTGGCCGGCATCAGCATTTTTTCGATCGGTGAGATGCTGTCGTCGCCGAAATTTTCAGAGTACATCGGCAATTTTGCGCCAGACGACAAGAAGGGCATGTACTTGGGCTTTTCTCAGATCCCTTTGGCGATCGGATGGACACTGGAGGGCTTCGTAGGCCCACGGTTGTACGATCATTTTGCGAGCAAGGACCGGTTTGCCAGAGAGTTACTGGAGCAGAAGGGCCTGCTGGATCATGCGGCGGCGGCGGCCATTCCACAGGGCGAAGCTTTTGATCGGGCAGTCGCACTGCTGCATACAGAAAAATGGGCACTGACGCGCGAATTGTATGCCGCCCACAACCCGGGCGTGTTGTGGTACTTCATGGGCGCTGTCGGTGTCGTGTCCGCCATTGGCATCTGGTGGTATGGGACCTGGGTCGCCAAGCGAGCACGCGCAGCCGCTCAGACCACGGTGTAGCGAGCGATTGCCGAGCAGGTACGCTATCCGCCGGCGTCGCAGGCGAGGGCAAGGCGACAGCATGAGCCGCCCGCGCACCGGCATTTTCTCAGGAGAACTTGGAGCTGCCGGCCTTGCGGAGCAACTCGAGGTCCTGACGCTCGGCATCTGCCTCTGGTTGCTTGACTACGGCGACTGTCGTCGGAGGCGTCTGGCCAGTGCGCGCCTCGAACCACGCAAGCCGCTCGGCGGTCAGCGCCACCCTGGTCTTGAAGTGGCGATCGACCGCGCGCGCCAGGTTGTCCGTTTGGCGGGCAGAAGGCGGCACTGCGACGCGGTCCGGCATCGGCGTCGCCACCCGCATGTCCTTGATCGGCCTGGCACCGGCGCCGCGGTCATCGTGCAACTGGCGTAACAGCGACTCGAGCTCGATCGCCAGTGCCCGCAGTTGACCAAGCGACACGGGCGCCATCGGTTCGTCGTTGCCGTCGTCCGGCTGCGGTGGGTCAAGCAAGGCCCAAACTCGCCACAACAGATTGCGCGCCACCGGCCGCAGCAGCTTGTCCAGACCGCCGGTCTGAACCAGTTCGCCGAGCCTGCGGGCATCGCCTTGCACGATCGTGCGACACTGCTCCAATTCGGTGGGCGGCACGTCCGTGACGGGCGACTCCGCACCTTGTGGCCCAATCGCAGGCTCTGTCATGGCGCACCTACTGCCGCTGGTGCGTCGGGCAATCGCGCAAACTCAAGCTGCGCCCCAGCCCGGATGCCCAGCTCAGCCGCGCGGTGAGCCGCCACTTCCAGCACAAATCGCGACGGCAGCTCAACCTGGCGGGTCTCCTCGGTCAAAGGCGGCACGTTCTCAACGACGCCAACGACTTGCCAATCCCGGTCGATAAAGACCATGTCCAGCGGAATCAAGGTGTTGCGCATATAAAAAGCCCAACGATCGTCACCGGGCATCTCAAAAACCATGCCGGCGTCGGGCCCGAGCGTGGTGCGGTACATCAGGCCGTAGCTGCGTTCCTCCTTGGACCTTGCGACCTCGACAGTCAGCGGTGGCCTTTGCGGCTGTGCGACGACCCGGATGTGGCCTCGTCCTGGAAAATGCAACCGAGTCGTTGGCTTGGGCTGCATGGCCGCTAACGCTGCCGGTTCCAATGGCGCTTGGGCCGAAGAGTCTGTCGCTGGCGGGCGCGTGCACCCCAAAGCGATGAGAATGATTACGGCTTCTCCCCATTGTTGCCGTGAAATGCACACTTGGGCAATTCCTCTGGCTGCCCGCGCAGCCATGATCAGATCGTGCCGTCTTGTCGGCACAACAGCAACCGCCGCAGCGTTTACGGCTTGGATTTGGCCAGCACCGCGTGCAGATACGCGGTGTCGATCGGCCCCCACGTCGATTGGGTGGCGCCCGCCAACCCGGCGCGCTCGGCAAACGGGCGGTCCACACCGGCGTCCATGATCCATCCCGGGTGATCGCCAGCGTGGTGCGGGGCCGCCGTTGCCGCAGCAAGGCCCAGCGCGTGGCCAATCTCATGCGCTGCAATTTCGGCGGCGACGTGGGCCAGGGCCGTGCCCGCAGCAAACGTGGCAGGACCTGCCGCCCCAGCGGGCGCGGCCGTGCCGCCCAGACTTGGGGCAGTTGCGCCAAACAGTTCATCGAATTGAGGCGTTGCCACTGGGCTATGGGGATGCAGCTTGGCCGAGAACCCGAGCGCTTCACCCAAAAACACGCCACCATACGCGGCATAGCCCGCCTTGCGCGCCGTGTGATTCAAGCCACCGAGTTGCTCATCGAGCTGGAGATTGCCGACGTCCTTGACGACCCCGGGCTCGACGCCAAGAAGCCCAAGACCATTGGGATCCTTGTCGAAAAACGTGAGGTACAGGGCCTCGCCCGCGACCGGCGCGGTGCCAAGCGTGACCGCAAGCCCAGTGAAGTGCCCCCGCAGGACCGCGAGCATCTGGTCCTCAATCGCCTGACTGTGCGCGGCAAGGCCGAGTCGCTGGAGCGCTGCGAGCCAGCCGGTGCCGCAGATGATCACTACGCGCTGCTGCAAGGTCGCCACCTGCCACTGCACCGGTACTGGCGAGCCCGCCCACGCTTGCCCGCCGACGAGCACCCGCAGGTGAAGCGTACCGTCAAACGCGACGGGTTGCGGTCCAGTCGCAGGCCAGCGACTCAGCCACCACAAAGAAGACGCAATCGCAACATTGTCTTGGGCAACCGGCAAAGCAGCGCCAACATCCGCGGGCCAAACCTGCGCGGAGCCATCCGCAAGAGTCCACTTGCCAGCCCAAACCAACTGGCTACCCGTCGGCACGCCGTGCAAGGCCAAAGGCAGCGAATTGCCTCGGCTCACTGAGCCTGGCGCTAGCAGACTCTGGGGCTCTTGCAACTGCCAGATCGCTTCTGGCGTCCACGGTCCGGTCGAAGAGATGCCGCGATGGGTGCCGCGCAAGCGCCAGCGCCAACGCTTGGCACCTGGCGGGCCGGTCCATGCCGGAGCGACACGCACGCTGGCGCGATCGCGGGTCTGGCTTGGCCCAGCAACGACAGCCACCGGCACGGCTGGGCCACCGTCGTCGATGTCGAGAAACTGCACGCCCTCACCGGGCAACAGCAGGTCTTCGCCAAGGACATCGACGGACTGAGTCCACGCGATCGCGCCCGACGGCGCAGTCAATGCCACGCTGCCGGCTTGCCAGTCAGCCCGAAAACGCGCCTCGATCGGGACACACGTCTGCCACTGTTCAAGGCCAGCACCCATGACACACGCGCCGCCAATGCGCTGACCGGGTCGCCAGAACCCACTATCGGGCACGGCGGCGGTGGCTGTCTCCCAGCCATCATCGCGCAACAGCGTTGCTCCAAGCGGAATTTCGACTGGCGCCCCGGTCAACTGCAGCCGGGCACCGGTCAAGCCGACGCCAATGACGACGACTGGGCTGCCAACCCGAACAATTGCCGGCACGCTGACGCTGTGGATCGCCAGTGGCCTGTCCGCCGTGCAGGCAATTGGGCCCAAAGTGGCCGCACCAATAACGCACCCAAACCAGCGACCTGCTGTCACGGCGGCGCAAGCTCGGCCGCCGAACGCGCCAAAGCCAACGAGGCGGAGGCAAGCCGGACCCTTCGGATCGTGGCTGGCGCAACCGGAAACTCGGGCTCGCCCGCGTCCGCGTCACTTGTCGCGTCAGTCGTATCGAGCCATTGGACAACGGCAACTTCAAACCGCGGATCGGCCAAACGCCAATTCTGCGACAAGCAAAATTCTGCCAACCGCAGCGCAGCTTCACCATCGACGACCGCCTGCCAGCGCCGCGCCACGCCTGGCCAACCGGCCATGAGCTGACGAAACCGCCGAAACGGCTTGGGCGAAGCGATCGCGGTCGCCAGCTGCGTCTTGGCCTTGCCCGGCCGCAGCGCACCGACAAACGCCGCGATCTGGGCAAATGCGGCGTCGCTCTCCTGGCACGGAATCTCGACCCAGTCGGCGTCTTGCCACAGCTGCTGCTCGAAGGCCGCGCTGAGCTTGGCGCGGTGCTGCGGACTCGGCGCACGCAGCTCAAAGACGTTGCCTGTTCGCGGGTTCCAGTGACTCATCGACACTGGCGACGCGCGTCCAAACAACGCGACGAGCGCCACCCAGTCGCCACGCACCTGCACAAAGTCGTCGCCCGGCGCTCCAGACTCCACGTCAGCTCGGGTGTCGTGTCGCCCAGGAATTGGCTCAGGATGGGGCATAAGCAGGCCTTGGAGTGATGCGTTTTTGACCCCAACCGGCAGCGCCATCTACGCTTGGGGGACGGAGTGCCACCCGCTGGCCCGTTGTAGGCGATGCAACGCTACCAGCTTAGCAACATTTACGCTACCTTGCGCGACGCTATCCGCGGCCAGCGTTGGCCGGATGCGTCACAAGCCTTGGGCCAAGCGGTAGGGCTCAGTTTGCCCGGCACGCCGGCGCCCGCCGAGATCACGCGCGCAGCCATGCGCAAATTGCGCCCACAGTTGTCGTACCGCGGTTTTAAGCCCGCGGAGCTGGCCATGGTCGCCCATGGCATCAAAAGCGTTGTGAAATTGGAAGATATTCCCGTGGCCGATGCCGCGCAATTCGCCGTCGCTCGGCCAGGGTGGTCTGTGACGCTGAGCTCCACTTACCGAAAGGATTACTTGTTGTTGCGCAGCCGGCCTTGCCCTGCAACCGACCGGGAAGCGATGGTCAGCATTTACTGCAGCCGGGGCGACATGGGCCGCGAGCTTAGCCAGTTGGAGACTGCGAGCCGAGAAGACAGCCAGCGCGCCGCGACACTTCTGGAGATTCCCCAATGCTGCGCGGCCGCTTTTGCCGCCGATTTTGATACCGCGCGCCGCGATCAAGACACCGTCAACGACGATGCTTGCCGTCGGGTTTTGGCCACCACCAGCCCTAGCCTGCCCGGTGCCTGGCAGTGCAACCCGCTGGCGGACACGGAACTGCTTGGTTTTTATCCGTGCTCCTGCCAGTGCCCGAGCGCACTGCAGCGCGCGGAGCAAGTACTCTCGCGGCTAGACACCGCGCAACAACAGCACGCGCGCCAAACGCTGCGCAGACCCGCGCTGTATTTTCGCCTGCCGTTCTTCGCGACGATGCAAGGAACTTGGCAAGACGATGTGCTGCGATTTACTGACTTTGGGATCAACGCATTTGGCCACCCGCTCGCGCGCACCGCGCAAGCCCTGCTTGCTGCGCACCTACAGCCTTGGCTTGATGGCAGCGACGGCATGGTCGTCCGAGATGGCGCACTACGACTGTACCGCGGCATGCGCGAAATCAAGGCTTTGGACATCGTAGGTGACCACGCACCCGTGGTCACGTGCTGGACAGACGACTCTGAAAAAAAGCCGTGAACCTTTTGGCCCCAGCGACAACCTACCCTCTGCGTGCAGCGAGGACTCGAGTCGGCCGACAGAAGCTGAAGTTCGAGTCCGCGCTGTCGCAATACAGTCTCTTACGCGGAGACTGTACGGCGGTCGCCCGCGATAAGCGAGCGCAACCTGCGCGGCAAACCGCACGCAGGACGCCACGTTGGCGTCAGGTGGCAGGCCATTGGCGCGGTTAATTGCAGTGCAATGTTGACAGGGGGTCAATTTCCCGACTACAGTCCTTGGGCTTGGCCGCCCGTCGGCTGTTCGTGCCCAACACTGGACCACGTCAGCGACAGGCGGTCAACCAGAACGCATGACCCTGAAGGCACCCGCAGCGCTTTGATAGCACGACCACTTGATGACGCGGTTGCCTCTCAAGACCTCAAGACTACGCGCAGGCCAAGCGCCAGAATCCTCTGGCCGGAGATTTCGCAATGACCATGAACCGCCAAGGCTTGCCCGATTCGGGTCGTATGGCTGTGACCGCCCCAGGTCCGGCCGCCTCAGGTCCAGCCGACCTAGCTCTGGCCGACCTAGCTCTGGCCGACCTAGCTCTGGCCGACCTAGCTCGCGCAGCGCTCCATGCTGATCGAAGCAAATCTGATCGCTGTGACGCCGGCGAAGCCCCCGTGGTCGGCTTGTGGCCCAGCCTGCTGACCTTTCTGGCATCGGTGTTCGGCACAGTTGCTCAAGCGAAGCGCACTGCTCAATCGAAGCGCACCGTGCTCGCGCTGACCGTGGGCGTCGTGTCATTGAGTGCCGCAGCTCTGGTCATCGCCCAAGAACCGGCCCCCAAAGCGACTGACGAGGCAGGACTGGAGCGCAAACTCGATCAGAGCCGCGCGTACGTCGATCGCATGCGCAACATGATCAGTGCGGGCTTTGCTGAGCTCGACGAGGCCCGCAGGTCCCAAAACGTCTCGCGCGTCAACTGCGTCAGCGATGCCTTGAACACCATGAAAGGCTTGCTGCGTCTCGCCGAGAGCATCTACCTGTCCATGCAGGAGTGTACGTCACGCAAAGACGCGAGTTGCGCCGAGCACGAGTACGTCAAGATTTCTGTGGCTTTCAACAAGTGTGAGGACATGGAAGGCCAACTGAAAGGCTGCGGTGGCCCTTCTGTCGACGGCGCAATTGACGGTCGGCCAGTCATCGAAAAAGCCGTCGATCCAGACATCCCCGATTTGAACCCGACCAGCGGTTTGGCCGACCTCGCCCCCAAGTTGGAAGTGCCGCCATCGGCGAGTCCATTCTTCAAGAGTGAAGGCGGCTAAGCGCCACGCCGGCAGTGTCCACCGCGGCGGCGCGGTGGCTGGAGCCGCAGGCTATGTAGCGGGCGTCAGGGCCCTACAATGCCCTTGAGTTGTCAGCAAGCCCGGCCGCAGCGGGCACGATCAAGGGCCGCGCGGATGAGTAGGAACGAAGACATGCAAGAGAATTCTGACCCAAGTTTCCAGTTTGCTCGGCAGGTGTTCCACCGCCTAGATTGCGGTGCGGTTGGGTGTCACCAAGTTGTCGGGGACAGGCCCATGCAGGCTCGCGGGCGTCTCGTGGCGCGCCCCGTGTTTTTGGCAGCCTTGGCGGCCTTCGCTCCAGCGGCGATCGTCACTTTCGTGACGCTGTGCCCTCAGGCGTCGTTGGCCCAGAGCCCAGAGCAGAGTCTGCCCGCTTTGGCCAAGGATCGCGGGGTGCGCACCGGCGAGTTCACCCTGTACCCAGCTTTTGCGGTGATGGGTCATTACGACACCAACTTGTTCAACGGCAGCAACGGCGAAGCGGGCAATCAGCCGCGGGGCGTCGCGTCGATGCGCTTGATGCCCAAGCTGAGTTTGATCAACGACCCGACGAGCAACGTTGCGCTCAATTTCAACGGTACGGGCGATGCGCGGCTGTTTTTCAGCGGCGGCAACAAGGCGATCGACGCGCAACAAGGTGTAGGCGGTACCGTTAACCTGGAAGTCGCCGCTGGCAAGAGGCGTTCGTTTTCGTTTACTTTTTTTGACTACTTCAACCGGTCCCTGCGGGCAAGCAGCTGGGAAACGACGACGACCTTCAACCGCGTCTCCAACGATGTCGGTGGCCGCATAGAATTTCATCCTGGCGACATTCCTGAGCGCCGTCCGTTCAGTTTGGCGTTTGCGGCGTCGTGGGGCCTTGACCTGTTTGACGAATTCAATCAGGGCAACACCAAGACGATTCGGACCAAACTTTCGAGTTCGTGGAAGTTCTTACCCAAGACCGCGGCAGTCCTCGATGCCTCGTGGGACTTTCGGACCTATGAGAAGCCGGACTTGGCAGCGAGCAAGTTGTCCTTCAACTCGACGCCTTTTCGCACCAAGATTGGTCTGACTGGCGCGATCAGCAAGCGCATCAGCGCGCAAGCGCTGGCCGGCTGGGGCATGTCCGTGCACGAGCAAGGCTCGACGTTTAACAACTTCTTGGCCAACGTCGGCGTGGGCGTCCGTGCCTCAGAGAGCACGCGGCTTTTCGCGGGCTACGATCACGACTTCGTCGATTCGTTTCTGTCCAACTATGCCGATGTCCACCGCTTCAGTGTGAGCTTGCGCCAGCGCTTTGGTCAGATCATGGATGTCTCCGCCGCATTCAGCACCCGCATCCTGACCTACGGTGACCTCAGCGGGGTCGTCGGCGACGCCACCCTCGAAGGCCTGACTATTTGTGGGACCGGCAAATGCCGACGCGACGTCTCTCTGGACGGCAACCTGACGGCGAGCTTTGAAGTTGCACGGCTGATCGGCATGAACATCGGCTACACGCTGCGCTCCGTGCGCACCAACTTCAAGATTAAGAGCAAGATCACCGGCATCGCTCTCGACGTGGGCGAGTACACTGCGCACGAACTTTTTGCGTCGTTGATCCTGCGCTACTGATTGAGAGCATTGTTCGTTCAGAGGCCTAGGCCGGACAGTGAGCGAGCGCGCGACCGCTATGTCAGGTTCGCCGGGCTTGACCGTTGGCCAAAGCCACGATCTGGCGCCTGGCTGCGGCAGTTCTGCCATCGAGCACGATCCATTTTGGCGGAAGTGGCAACCTAACGGGCGCTCCGGTTGCCCACTACCCAACACTTCGGATTGACTACAGCCCAGAATGCACAACCGCTCGACATTGAACCGAAATGTTCCGACGCCAGGCTCTGGCCCGAGGGCCCAACTGAAGCTTGCTTGGCGGGTGCGTGGGGTCGCGGCCTGTGCAGCGTGGCTTGTGGCGGCCTGTTCGGCGACGGCCACGTCGCGATATGCCGAAGTTCCGATCAATTCACGCCAAAGCGCGCAGGCGTCTGCGCTCGGCGCCGGCGACGAATTTGAAGTTCGCGTCTACGAAGAGGCAGGGCTGACTGGTCTGTACGTGGTGTCGCCGGGCGGCCAGATCGACTATCCGCTGCTCGGCACACTGACCGTAGAGGGCTTGGTGCCCTCGCAAGTCGCGGCGTTGATTCGCAATCGCCTGGGCGAGCGCTACATTCGCAATCCGTACGTCACGGTGCAGGTCAAGTCGCTGAGCTCCAAGCGCGTGTTGGTGCTCGGCGAAGTCCGCGCGCCGGGTCGGTTTGCGTTTGCTGATCGCATGACAGTGGTGGACGCTTTGACCCTCGCAGGCGGCTTTACCACGATGGCGGAGCGCAATTTCACCATCGTGACACGGCTTGACGGTGCCGGTAGCCAGCGCATCCCGGTGCCAGTCGAAAAGATCATGCAGGGCTTGGCGGCCAATTTCTACCTCCAGCCAGGCGACATCGTGTTCGTCCCGGAGACAATTCTGTGATCGGTAGGCGCAGACATACCCAGCGGCCAGCTGGCGGAGCACTTTGCCATGGCCGGTGATGGTCACATCTTGCCGACTTTACCGAGTAAATTCGGACCGCTCCCGGTCGAAGCCCTGGCGAGCCGCGCCCTGCGGCTGGTCAATGTGCGGCGCTGGTGGTTCTTGGTCACTGTGTTGCTGGTTTTTGCGGCTGCCGTGGTCATGGTGAAACGCCAGAAGCCGGTATTTCGGGCAACGGGAACCATGACCGTGGACCAGGCCGCGCCGCGGGTCATGAGCACCGACTCTGATGTGGCGCCGCTCAGTTCTCAGGGTGGCAAGCCCTACTACCAAGCACAGAGGCAAATCTTGCAGTCGCGCGACTTGGCTGCGATCGTGGTCAATCGGCTTGGATTGGCGCGCGATGAGCGGTTTTTGGGCATCGCCAACCCTGAACTTCGGTTGACGCGGGCCCAGAAGGACTCAGTGATCGCGACTGCTGACGTTGTTGGGATGATGGCGTCACGGGTTTTGACCGAGTCGCCGGATGAGTCGGGTATCGTCAAGGTGTCCATTGAGGACACCGATCCCGACATGGCCAAGGATCTGGTCAACGCGGTGCTCAAGGCCTACCGTGACCGCAACATCGACGTCAAGAAGCGGGTCGTCAAGGAGGCGTCTTCCGACCTCAACGCGATTTTCAAGAGGCTCGAAGCCGAGAAATCGGACAGCCAGAAGAACTTGTACATCTACGACCGTGATCACGACTTTTCGGATACGCGGCGTTCCGTCGTCGCCGATCGGATCATGGCGCTGAATCGCGCGATGCGCGATGCGCATACGGTCAAGCAGCGGGCGATGCAAGAAGTCTCGCAGTTGCGCAAGTACAAGGGCAGCCGCGATGTGTTTTCGGCGGCGGCCCCGGCCCTGATGCGTGACGGGCTGCTCATTGAACTCAAACGGCGCTTCTTGGAGCTCAGTACGCGGCGCAAAGAACTGGCCACGACGTACTTGCAGGATCACCCCAAGATCGTTGTAGTCGACCAGCAGCTCGACCAATTGCTGGGCTTGGCCGGGCGCCACGTGACTGCCCTACACGACTCCGCCCAGCAGCAGGTGGTCGCGGCAACCAATGAAGAGAAGGACGTCACCACCCAGCTGGCGTTGGCCAAGGACGAGGACTCAGAAATTCGCAAGGCCAAGATCGAGCACGACAAGCTCTCGGCAAATGCCGATGAGGACAGGCTTTTTTACGACAAGGTAGCCAAGCGGTTGACAGAAACAGACATCTTGCGGGACATCGGTGTTAATAATATCAACATTTTAGACTTGGCAGTCACGCCGAAGTCGCCAGTCCGGCCCAACGTGCAGGTCGCAATGTCGGTTGGCTTATTGCTGGCACTGCTGGCGGGAATTTTGGTAGCCGTCGGCGTTGACCTGCTCGACAACACGCTCAAAACCCGCGAAGACATTGAGTTGACCTTGGGCGTCCCGTTTCTGGGCGCAATTCCGCGCTTTCTGCCCGGCGACCTGGCTGAGGGGCTGCCAGTGCCGGTCGACCGGATCGACTTGTATGTGCACTATCGCCCGAACTCGCGGGTGGCCGAGGCTGCCCGTGGCGTGCGCACCAATTTGCTGTTTATGCGCCCTGATGCACCGCTCAAGGCGCTGCTGATTACGAGCGCGGCGCCGCGGGAAGGCAAAACGTCGACATCAGCAACCTTGGCGATCACCTTGGCCGCGTCGACAGGCAAGGCCCTCTTGGTCGACACCGATCTGCGCAAGCCGCGCTTGCACAAGTTGTTTGGGTTGCCGGGCGGCGAGGGCGGCCTGACCAGCCATGTGCTGACCAACCAGCCGATCGAGAACTTTGTGCGCCGCACCGATGTACCGGGCTTGGATTTGCTGCCGTGCGGGCCGCTGCCGCCGAATCCGGCCGAGATCGTCCACACCCAGCGCTTCCGCGACATGGTCAAGCGCCTCACTGAACTGTACGAAGTCGTGATCTTTGACTCGTCGCCGATCGAGTTGGTCACCGAGCCGTTGGTGATGGCTTCGCTGATGGACGGCGTGGTGTTGGTCGCCCACGCTGAGGCGACGCGGGTGGACTCGGCCAAGCAGTGCGTGTCGGCACTACAGGCGATTAACGCCAACATATTGGGCGTGGTGCTGTCGCGAACCCGGCGCAAGTCGGCCGGCTATGGCTACTACTACGCCAATGGCTACAGGCGCGGCGGTCAGTACAAGTACCGCTACCAGTACCGCTACCAGCGCGACCCTGACGCCGACGGTCCGCCTGGTGGTGACGACGCCAGGGGCTAGCGGTCACCCAAAGTAGAAAACTCGGGGCGCGTCGCCCCGAACGCTGCGCATGTGACCGCAGCACCAGCCGGGCATGGTTGACCCGAAGCCCAAACCGCGCCATGCTAGCTAGCCGGCGCCAAAAGTCAGAGCGTCGCCCTGGATGTTGCCAGCAGTATCGCTTTGAGACCAGCAGAACAACCGGTACTTTGGGTTCCGGCCACCGTCACCGTGGCGGTCGGTCCCAGCACTCGCATCGCCCGCCCTGCTGCTTGAAGCACCAGCCCCGGATGAACAAGGTCACGTATGGACAAGGTCATCGGCATCGACCTCGGTACCACCAACTCGTGCGTCGCAATCTACGAAGGCGGCGTAACGCAGGTCATCCCCAATTCTGAGGGATCGCGAACGACGCCATCGATCGTGGCGTTTACCCCTGATGGACAGCGTCTTGTCGGCAACATCGCCAAACGGCAGGCCGTTGCCAACCCTTCTAGCACCGTTTTTGCCACTAAGCGCATGATTGGGCGCAAGCTCAAGACGCCCGAAGTGCAGCGCATGCAGATGACGGCACCGTACAAGATCGCGGCGGCTGACAACGGTGACGCCTCGGTGGTCGTGCACGGCAGGCGCTACACGCCGCAAGAGATCGGCGCGTTTGTGCTGCGTCAGCTCAAGGAGGCGGCTCAGGAGTACCTCGAGCAGACGGTCAAAGACGCAGTGATTACGGTGCCCGCGTACTTCGACGACTCCCAGAGGCAAGCTACCCGCGACGCGGGTCGGCTCGCTGGCCTCAACGTGCTGCGTATCATCAACGAGCCTACGGCTGCAGCGCTCGCGTACGGCATTGGTGCCGACTCGTCGGGCACGATCGCGGTGTACGACTTGGGCGGCGGCACGTTTGATATTTCGGTGCTGGAATTCTCTCAAGGCGTCTTTCAAGTCAAAGCGACCCACGGTGACACGTTCTTGGGTGGCGAAGACGTCGACGCGCGGCTGATGGACGTGCTGCTCGACAGCTTCATGCAAGAGACCGGCATCGACCTGCACGCCGATCCGGTGGCGCTGCAGCGCCTGAAAGACGCCGCGGAGCGCGCCAAGATCGAGCTATCGTCGGTCGACGAGACAGAGATTTCTCTGCCGTTTCTCACCGCAGATGCCAATGGTCCCAAGCACCTGCGTCGCATCTTGACCCGGACAGAACTCGAACAACTGTGTGAAGACTTGATCGCGGCTACTATCGACCACTGCCGCGACGCCATGTCGGCGGCGGGCGTGCAGCCAACCCAGATTACCGACGTGCTGCTGGTGGGCGGCATGACCAAGATGCCGGCCGTGCAGCGGGCGGTGCAGCACTTCTTCAACCGCGCGCCCAACCGTACGGTCAATCCGGACGAGGCAGTCGCGGTCGGCGCGGCAATTCAAGGCGCGATTCTGGCTGGCGATGTCAGCGAAGTGGTGCTGCTCGATGTCGTGCCGTTGTCGCTCGGTATCGAGACGTCCGGTGGTCTGCTGACCAAGCTGATTCCGCGCAATGCGACGGTGCCGTGCAGCATCACCGAAGTGTTCACAACGTCAGAGGATTACCAGCCATTGGTCAATGTGCACGTGCTGCAAGGCGAGCGACCGCTCGCTGCCGACAACACCAGCTTGGCGCGGTTTGAACTGGTCGGCATTCCGCCGGCCCTGCGCGGTGTGCCCAAGATCGAATTGACGTTCTCCATCGATGCCAATGGCATTCTGTCGGTCAGCGCCCGCGACCTCGGCACCAAGCGCGAGCAGTTGGTGCGGGTGCGGGCGACGTCAGGCCTGACCGAGGGCGCGATCGAGCGCATCTTGTCCGAGGCAGAGCAGTTTCAAGATGCGGACCGCATCAATGTCGAGTTGGCAGACATTCGTCGGCGCATCCAGGGCCTGATTTACACGACCGAGCGTTCGCTCGGCGAGTCGGCCAACTACCTGACCGAGGGCGAGTTGGATCAAATTCGCGCCGACCTGGAGAATGCGCGGCGTTCGGCCGACACCGCTGACCTCAATCGCATTCAGGCGACGCTGCGCGATCTCGAGAAATCGGCATTCCGCATCACAGAAGTGATGTACAAAGACTTTTCGTAGTTGGCGCGCAAGATGGACGTGTACGTCCCCGACCACTACCGCGTCCTCGGTGTGGCAGTTCAGGCGGATCAGGCTGCGATCAAAGATGCCTACCGCAAGCTGTCACGCGTCTACCACCCTGACCGCCACAACGGATCGGCGCGGGCGACTGAGTGCTTTCAGTTCATCTCGGGCGCGCACAGCGACCTGATCGATCCGCAAAAGCGATTGCACTACGACCGGTTGCTGGTGCTGCGCGATCCGCTGCGTCTGGTCGATGATCCGCGGGCGGAGCGGGCGCTTGATGTCTTGGACTTGGTGGTTCGGCGATTTCGCAAGAAGCCCGAGGCGCTCCCTGGGGCGGCACGCGGCAGGGACTTGCGGGTCAAGTACACGGTGGCGTTTGCCACGGCAGCGCTCGGCGGCACCGTGTTCGTCAATGTGGCGTACGACTCGGCATGCAGCGACTGCGCTGGTCAGGGCACCCGCGAACCTGAGAAGAATCCGGTCTGCCATGTGTGCCAAGGCAAAGGCACGGTCAGCCACGGGCTGCGCCGCGAGCACAGCCAGTGCGGCTTTTGCGGCGGCCGCGGTGCCGTCATGCTTGCGGTCTGCGCGACGTGTCGCGGCGTCGGCATCGCCCACGTGCGGCGCGACATCGGCGTCAGCGTTCCGGCACGGGCGGCCTCTGGCAGCGTGTTGCGCGTCAAGGGTGTGGGCGAGCAACCGGCGCTGGGCACGCAACCTGGTGATCTGGTGATCGACCTCGAAGTGCTGCCGCACCCGCTGCTGACATCAGATGGCGACGATCTCGTGCTCAGGTTGCCGCTGACGTGGCGCCAGGCCCTCACCGGTGGTTCGGTGCAAGTGCCGACCCTGGAAGGCCCAGAGCGCCTGACGTTGCCGACTGACGCCGGTACCCGTCGCGAAATTCGGGTTGCAGCGCGAGGACTTCCGATCGCCAACGGCGGCCGCGGTGCACTTCGGGTGCTGCTGACGCTGGATTGCCCGGGCGGGCTGCAGCCTGAGCAGGTGGCGTCGGTGCTCGCGCTGCAGGACCAAGTCGGCGACGACCGGTTCGCTGCAGTGCGCGACTATGAAGCGACGCTGGCCAAGCTGTTCTCCGCCGCAACCGTATGACGCGCCCACCTCCGCCGACGCTGGCCCAGCTCGGCGAGCGCCGTGCGATTGCCGTGCTGCGGCGCATGTTCGATCGACCCAACCAGGATCTGGTGGTCGGCAACGGCGATGATGCGCTGGTGTGGCAGCCGCGCGGACAGGTGGTGGCGACTGTCGACAGCGTCGTTCAAGGCGTGGACTGGTTGCCTGACCTGACGCCGCCCGAAGCGATTGGCCATCGCGCTGCTGCAGTCAACCTCTCTGATTTGGCAGCGATGGGCGCTGCGCCACGCCACTTGCTGCTTGCGGTCGAGGCCCCGCCGGACCTCAGCGCGGAATTGCTGGTGCGCGCAGCGCGCGGCTTGGCCACACTCGCCGATCGGTACGGGTGCGCCGTTGCCGGTGGCGATCTTGGCCTCAGCCCAGGTCCGCTGCGCTTGACGGTCACGGCGCTGGGCGAGTTGGAAGGTCCAGCGCTGTTGCGCAGCGCGGCGCGGCCGGGTGATGCCGTATGGTTGATCGGCGACGTCGGCAGTGCGGCGCTGGGTCTGGCGTGGCTGGCAGAAGAGCGGCGCGTGCCGGATTGCGATCATTGGGCAGCGCCTTTTGTCAGGGCCCACTTGTGGCCCCAGCCGCGCGTGGCTGAAGGTCTTGCACTGCAACGTCTTGCCCAAGATGGCCAGCGTCTGGGCTGCATCGACGTCTCAGACGGCCTGGCCCTCGATGTCGGCCGCATCGCGTCGGCGAGCCGCCTGGGCGTGGTCATCGACATGATCCTGCCGCCATGGCCGACACCTGCACTGCACTGGTGTGCGGACCACGGTTTGGTGCCCAGCGAACTGTGTGGCAGTGGCGGCGACGACTACGCGCTGGTCGTCGTCACGCATCCCAATCTGGACTTGGCTGGCGTCCTGAGCGGCAGCTTCACAGTCCAGCGGATCGGCCGGTGCACGGTCGGCCCCGCGGGCACGGCTTTTGTCGTCATCGGCGGTGCGGTGGTGGCGGGCAAGGGCTACTTGCACGACGGCCACTTGCGCTGATAGGCGCCTTGCGCACCGGCTTGGCAATTGCAGCCCGGTGGCACTCGCTGCTATCGTTGGCGCATGCTCGCTGCAACCGCCAACCGTCGACGCTTCTTGCAACTCGTAGCGCTGAGCGCGGGCGCGGGCACGCTTGGCGGCTCGGCTGCCGCCCACACTGTTGCCGTCACCTCAGACACCGGCTGTTTTCCGGGCGCGCCGATTGGCCTGTCGCTTGGGCCATGGGCACCGCGCGGGTGCGCCGTCCGCTTGCACGTGGCCCATGGCTCGGCCTACCTCGCCGGTGCGGCAATGGCGCTCGAACCTGGCGGTTCCGTGGCTTTGGCCACGCCCTACCCGTTTGACGACGTCGTGGCGGGTGCTTACGAAGTCCGCGCCCAGCTTGTCGATAGCCGCGGAGCGGTGCTCGACAGCCTGGCGGTCGGCAGCTACAGCGTGCGCAAGTTTCGGTTCAGCGCATGAAGACAAGGCAAGCGGCAGTGCTGAGTTTGGTCTTGCTGATCTTGCTTGCGTGGCAAGGCAGCGTGAGCGGCGCGGGCAAGAAAGACGACGGCATGGTCAAGTCGGTGATTGCCGTACCGCCGCTGGCGCTGCCTCAAGTCAAAATCGACCGCGTCGACGTGTCGAATTGGCCCAAGGTCAGGATTTTGGCGACGGTGCTCGATGGCCGCGGGGCACCGGTCGAGGGCAAGGGCATCGTCAAGCTCGATGTACTGGACGGCACTAAAAAGGCCACAACTGCGAGCAAGCTCAACCCAGCGCTGGTCAGCTTCGAGAAAGGCCAACCGCTCCATCGCCGCAAAGACGCCAAGATGGGCGCGCGCGGCGATGTGGGCATTGGGCTGGGCGCGGTGGTGGTGGTTCAAGGCTACGCGTCAACGATTGAGCCGCTGATGCAACAGCGGATTCGCGAAGCAGCGGAGGAGGCGTTTAAGCCGCTGGCCAAGGGCGATCGGGCCAACCTCATCTGGTACAACGATCGCGTGTATCAGGCGACCGGCGTGCGCAATCTGGACTCGCGTCTCGTGGACGTCGAGAGCCAAGAGGTGCGCAAGAAGTGCGGCGACGCACGGCGCGAGGCGCGGGCCGGCGGTCCAATTACGCTGGGACCGGCGCCGGGCAAGGACACGCCGGCCGTAGCGCCGGGAACCGATCTGTGCGGCCTGCTAGCAGACCCGAGCAAACCCGCCGAATTTGCCAAGAATCAGGCATTTGCTGGCGCCTTTCCACGGCTGTTCAACCTCGGTCCGCCTTTTTGGGATATTTCTCGCTACTGCGGCACGCCGGGCGGCGCGCTCGACGGCTTTGGCACGTTTGCCAAGGACGAGTACGCCAAGAACAAGCAGGAGCGAGAAGACCTCCTGCTCAAAGGCGCGCCGACTGACTTTCAGATTTCGGCGGTCGACGCCGCGCTCAACCTGCTGGCCAAGGACGGCAAAACTTCAGAGCACCTGGCTGTCGTGCTGATTTCGGAGGGCCGCGACGGCTGGGCTGGGGATCTGTCGACCTGCGCGGAGCATCCCCCGGCGCCTTGCAACATCTTGGACCCAGAGAGCATCGTCAACGTCGGCCGAATCGCCAAGCTGAGCGACGCCAAGCAGATGGTCGAGCGCCACCGCCTGCAAAGCGAGATGCGGCGGTGCATCGACAAGGAGCAAGTGCTGACGCGGCGGGTCGCGCTGATGCAAAAGCTCTTCCACGACAAGGCCCAACAGTGGATCGGCGTGGCGCGGGCGGCGGGCATTCGATTCTACGCGGTCGGTCTGCGGCGAACCGGCACCGTGACTAATCCTTACGATTTAGAGCGGTTGCGGCTGCTTGCCGAGAAAACAGGCGGCACGTACCGCGAGGTGGGCGACGGCGTGCCGGCGGTGCTGGCGGTCAAGCGCACGATGGCGGAAGTAGCTGGTCAGGTCGCCGTTGAGTTTACGCACCAAGAGCCCGGCGAAGTGGAAGACGCAGGGCCTTCGCTGGCGCTGCGCCTGAGCGTAACGCTGGACAGCAAGCTGGAGCGCAGCGAGAACCCAGGCACCCAATTTTCCAGTGAGCCGACGTTGGTGCCGTTGCCCAAGCAGCTGTCGCTGTGGCAGCAACTCAAAGACGTCGCGTGGTGGCTGCTGGTGCGGATTCAGGAGCTGGTGGGCTACGAGATCTACGTGATCATGGGCTGGGTGCTGGCGATTGGCGCCATGCTGTTGGCGCTGCTGATCACCTGGAAGCTGCTCAAGAAGGTTTTCGCCAAGAGTCCTAAGAGGGTGTAGCCAATTGAGTCCATTGGCAAACCGCGGCGGGAACCGTTGCGGAGACGCCGTCGCTTTGAATTGCGCGGCTACAGGTGACGGCACCCGCCTGCGCGGGTGCCCGGCCGGGGG
>CANMNA010000036.1 GCA_947499075.1 Myxococcales bacterium | reverse complement strand
CGCCCGGGCAGGCGGGCGCCGTGACCTGTAGCCGCGCAATTCATTGCGACGGCGTCCCCGCAACGGTTCCCGCTGCGGTTTGCCAGTGGACTCAATTGGCTACACCCTCTTAGCCGCTAGCCGTCGCTTGCGGGCTTGGTCCGCAGCTCTGCCGAAATCCGTCGAAAGAACGGCGCCGCGATCACCAGCCGCGCGGCGATGCCCGCAACGATGTAGACCGTGGAAAACGCATCGATGACCGCTGCGGGATCGCGGCCGTCGTGCACAAATGGCCCGTAAAAGCTGCGCATCAGCACTTGCGTCGAGCCCACGCCCGAGACGCTGATCGGCAGCGTACCGACCACCGTGATGATCGGCATCGCCACCAGCAGCCGGCCCCAGGTGGGCGTCATGCCAAACGCCTGCACCAGCAGCCACACCGTCAGCGTGTAGATGCCGATCAGCACCGCCCGCAGCCCTAGACCGACCAGCATCCTGCTCGGGCGCAGCGCCGCCAGCGGCCGCAGTGGCGGCAGGTTGCGCAGGCGCTCCAGCCACGGCTGACGCCAGCCGGATTGCAGCACCAGCACGCTGGTCAGGGCTCCAGAAAACACCAGCAACGCCATGCTCTTGAGCCATGCCTGCAGCGCCGGGTAGGGGCCAAAAAAGTCGGGCGCCAGCCAGATGCCGCACATCGCCATCGCCGTGACTGCGATAATATCCATGTAGCTCAGCAGTGCCAGCGCGCCCGCTGCCTCCAGAAACGGCACTTGCTTGCGGCGGCTGACCAGGAACGCCATGCCGAGCGCCGCCGCGTGGTAGTTGAGCATGTTCAGTAGGTACGACGCGGCTTTGAGCGGCGCCAATGCGCGCACGCTGTCGCCGCCCGGCTGACCACGGTGGCCCAGAGTCTGGCGGACCAGCCACGCCAGGCACAGGCTGTCGTAGGCCCACACCAGCAGCGTGCTCGGCACCATCACCGCCAGGAACTGCACGATGTCGGCCGAGCGCATTGCCGCCAGCGTCTTGGTCCAGTTGGTGGTCGCCGCAAACACCGCAATCAGAATGGCCGCGCCGACAAATGGCAGCAGTGTCCGGACGCGGTCCTTTGCGGTGGGGCTGGGGTTGGGCATGATGGTGGTCCGGTTGGGCACCGCGAGCATAGCCCAGGGTGCATCCGTGCGCGAGCCGCAGTCCGTTGTTGCCGAGGGGGTCCAGACCCGCCAGCGCGCGTTGTCGGCGTTGCTGGCTGTGCATCGCGGCGAGCTGGGCAGCCAGGCCGCGGTCAGCGCGGCGTTGCACGGGGTGGTCGGTCTGGACCGGGGCCTGCTGACCGAGCTGGTCTATGCTGCGTTGCGCCGCCAGCGCGCGCTGGATCGCTGGATTGCCCGCGCCTGCGATCGCGGGTTGGTCGGCATGGCCCAGCCGGTGTTGGTGGCGCTTCGGTTGGGGGCCCTGCAGTTGGCCGACATGCCGAGAATTCCTGCGTTTGCTGCAGTCGATGCCACCGTACAGGCTTGCAAAGGCACGCCCGGCCACAACCAGGGCAGCGTGGGCTTCGTGCACGCGGTGCTGCGTACGCTCAGCCGGCGGGTCTTGGCGGGCGACCTGCCTGACCGCGACGACCTGCCGCCGTGGATCGCGGCGCGGATCGTCCAGTTGGGTCGGGCGGTGGCGGTCGATCCGGTTGCGCTGCAACACGCCTTTTGTCAGGCGGCGCCGCTGCATCTGCAAGTCTTGGGTAGCGGGCAACAATTGGCCGAGCGTGCAGCGTCTTTGCAGGACCAAGGCGTGCTGGGCCCGGCGCTGCCGGTGCCCGGGGCCTATGTGGCTGCCGGCCCTGCTGTGCTTGGACATCCGTTGTTCGGCGTCACGTTTTTGGCCATGGACGCCGCCAGCGCCGCAGTCGTCCGCTGGCTCGATCCGCAGCCTGGGTGGCGGGTGCTCGACCTGTGCGCTGGTCGGGGCGTCAAATCGGCGGTGATCGCCGGCTGTGGCGCCCACGTGACGGCGGTGGACGTATCGGTCGCCAAACTAGCCCAAGCGCGGGCGCTGGCCATGGCCGCTGGCACGCCCCTGCAGGAGACCTTGGCGGCCGACGCGACCGGCGATTTGGCTGTTGATCACCACAGCTTTGATGCGGTGTTGGTCGATGCGCCCTGTACCGGTCTGGGTACTTTGCGTCGACGGCCGGAAATTCGCCACCGGCGCCGGGCTGCCGATCTGACGGGATTGGGCCACCTGCAGGGCCAGTTGGCCGATCGGGCCGTGCAGTGGCTGCGCCCGGGCGGCGTGATCATGCTGGCCACCTGCAGTTTTGCCGAAGAGGAGGGTCCGCTGTGGCTGGCCGGTGTGCGCCAGCGCCATCCTCAATTGCAGAGGAGTCCGGGCAACACTTTGTGGATTCAAGAGTTCTTGGATAGCGCAGGGTGCCTGCGCACGTTACCGACCCAGTTTGGCGGCGACGCATTTTTTGCCGCCCGCCTCTCGGACCGGACGGACTAGCACAATTGCACGGCTGCCCCCGCGGATTTTGGCGGCAGCCAGCGATCATGGGCAGGCGCGATCGTATGCGCCGGCTACAGGGCCGCTATGCTTGACAACACCATGTCCAGACCACCCCGCCTACTGCCTGATAGCAATGGCGATTTGCCACCTGACGCGCCGATCGGTCCGCTGGCACCGGCGCTAGAGCGGTTGCGTAGCGACAAGCGCTGGCGGGCGCGGGTACTGTGGCACGGCGCCTGGCCAGCGGATGGGCTCTTGGTCGCCGTGGTCGGGTCGCGCAAGCCAACGGAGGCGCAGTGCGCGCACACCATCGCGCTGGCCCACGACTTGGTCGCTGCGGGTGTGACGGTGGTCAGCGGCGGCGCGCGCGGCATCGATACGGCCGCACTGCGTGCTGCGCTTGCAGCGGGTGGTCGGCCGGTCGCGGTGCTGCCCTGCCACCTCGATGCGGCTTATCCGCCGGAGAATGCCGAGCTGTACGCAGACATTGTGACCGCAGGTGGCGGCGTGCTGGCGCTGCGCGATCCGGCATTGCGACTGGGTGCCTTTGCGGTGCGCAACCGCCTTTTGGCCGAGGTGGTCCACAGCTTGATCGCGGTCGCAGCCGATCTGCCTTCTGGCACGCTACAGGCCGCCCGTGCTGCGGTGCAAGCCGGTGCCGCGGTTGCAGTTGTGCCTTGGCCAGCCGACAGCCCGCGCAGCGCGGGAACGGCCTGGCTTGCCGCCCATGGTGTGCCGGCGATCGGCACACCTGCGGCGCTCAACGGCTGGCTGGCGCAGCTTGTCGATCGCGGCCTGGACGCTAAAAATACTGAGCAATCGAAAGCGCTTGCGCGCAGGCTCGCCACCTTGCCGCGCCGCGCCGCGGCGTCGGCTGGCCGCCAGTCACCGCTCAACACCGTTGACGCCAGCGGCCGCCCCTGCCCAAGCTACGCCGATTTTGCCGCCGCTGGGGCGGTGGCAGCGCCGCTTGGTGAGCCGGCCGACTGGTGGCAGTGGCCGCCGCGGCAGCAAGCTGTCTGGCAAGCGCTGGTGGCGGCTGGTCCAAGGGGGGCGGTCCTGCACAGCGTGGTGGCTGCGACCGGAGCGGACTTGGCGGCAGCTGTGGCTGCCCTGTTTGCGCTGGCGCTGGCCGGCCGGGCGCGCCAAGGGGACGACGGGGCATGGCGCGCAACCTAGCTGTTGCGTACTAGGCTCTCTGGGGCAGCGGTCAGGCGCAACGCGGCAAACAAGGGCTGTGGTCTGCGGTACAACGGCAAGACGAGGAACTGATGGCGCAAAAAGCAGCAAAACCCGCAGCAACTTCTGGTACTGCGGCCAAACTTACTGGCCGGGCGCTGGTCATTGTCGAGTCGCCGACCAAGGCCGGCACCATCCGCAAGTACCTGGGCGAGGGCTTTGCCGTCGAAGCCAGCGTTGGGCACATCCGCGACCTGGTCGAACGCAAGTCTGACTTGCCCGAGGGTGATCCGCGCCGCGATGACAAGAAGTGGGTCAAGTACGGCGTCAATTGCGCCAATC
The DNA here is from genome assembly GCA_947499075.1 of Myxococcales bacterium. Classification (GTDB taxonomy): domain Bacteria; phylum Myxococcota_A; class UBA9042; order UBA9042; family UBA9042; genus SXRM01. Next base: position 23,365 of record CANMNA010000036.1, on the reverse strand, counting down.
ACTTTGAGACGCTGGACGAAATCTACATTGTCCCAGAAGACAAGAAGCGCCAGGTCGCGACCTTGAAAAAGGCCCTGCAGGGCGTGGATTGCCTGTATCTGGCAACCGACGATGACCGCGAAGGCGAGGCCATCAGCTGGCACCTGCAAGAGGTGCTGCAGCCCAAGATGGAGGTCCGGCGGCTGGTCTTTCACGAGATCACCCGCGAAGCGATACAGGAAGCACTGGCCCAGCCGCGGCCGCTGAACATGGCGTTGGTCAACGCCCAGCGCACCCGGCGCATCGTCGATCGGTTGTTCGGGTGGGACGTCAGCGAGCTGCTGTGGCGCAAAATCAAGGTCGGCCTGTCAGCAGGCCGTGTGCAGTCGGTGGCCCTGCGGCTGTTGGTGCAGCGTGAGCGCGAGCGCATGGCGTTTGTTTCGGCCGACTGGGCCAGCGTGCACGGCCTGTTGGCGGCGACCAGCGACGTCGCGCCTTTTGAAGCGACCCTGACGCAGGTGGCTGGCACCCGGGTGGCCAGCAGTAAGGACTTTGATCCGACCACCGGCAAGCTCGGCAAGGGCCCGCTGCACCTCGATTTTCTGGCGGCCCAAGCGCTGCGCGACCGGTTGCTCGGCCAGCGGGCCACGGTCCATGCCATCGACATCAAGCCGCAAACGCTGCGGCCGTCACCGCCCTTTACGACTTCGACGCTGCAGCAGGAGGCCAACCGCAAGCTGCGGTTCTCGGCGCGCCAGACCATGCAGGTTGCGCAAAAGTTGTACGAAAGTGGCTACATCACCTACATGCGTACCGATTCGCAGCACCTGTCGACAGAGGCCATCAGTGCGGCCCGATCGCTAATCGCCGAGCAGTACGGCGCGGCCTACCTGCCGGCGCAACCGCGGGTCTACAAGACCAAAGTTGCCAACGCGCAGGAGGCCCACGAGGCGATTCGACCGGCTGGGCGGCAGTTTGCGTCGATGGCTGAAGTGGCGAGCGCGGTCGGCAGTCAGGAAGCGCGGCTGTACGAGCTCATCTGGAAGCGCACGGTCGCGAGCCAGATGGCCGATGCTCAAGTGGAACAGACTGCGGTCGATATCGCGGTGGCCGACGTGCTGCTGCGGGCCACCGGTCGCGTCACGCGGTTTGCCGGCTACCTCAAGGCCTACGTCGAGGGTTCCGACGATCCCGATCAGGCGTTGCAGGATCGCGACTCGGTGCTGCCGCCGTTGCAGCAAGGGCAGCAGCTGGTGTGGGGCGATCCGCCGCTGCGCGCGGCCGGGCACACCACCCAGCCGCCGGCGCGCCTGAACGATGCTTCGTTGGTCAAAGCACTGGAAGAGAAAGGGATCGGTCGGCCGTCGACCTACGCCGCGATCTTGCAGAACTTGCTGGACAAGAGCTACTGCTTCCGCAAGGGGCAGGCGCTGGTGCCGACGTTTATGGCGATGGCCGTCATCAAGATGCTCGAAGACCACCTGCCCGATTTGGTGGACTATGACTTTACCGCGATCATGGAAGGCAAGCTCGACCTGATTGCGGCTGGCAAGGGCAGTATCTCGGCGTATCTGAGGGCATTTTACGAAGACGGCTTCGTCGAGCCCGGCAAGACGACCCAGGGGCTGCAGGCCCTTTTGGCGACTGTGCGCGACGCGATCGACCCGGTGCAAGCCAGCGGCGTGCCGATTGGCGCCACAGCGGACGGGCAAGGCGTCGCGGTGCGCATTGGCAAGTTTGGCACTTTCGTCAAGATTGGCGACAAGACCGCCAACTTGCCTGAGGATCAGGAGCCCGATCAACTCAGCGTGGTGCGGGCTTTGGAGCTGGTTGCGCAAAAAGCCAAAGCGGACGCACCTTTTGGCGCGGACCCGTTGACCGGCAAGCCGATCTACCTGCGCAACGGCCGATTCGGGTGGTTCCTGCAGCTGGGCGGCGCTGGCAAAGCGGACGATGACGACAAGAAGAATGCCAGCCTTTCGAAGGGCATGGAACCCGGTTCGGTCACGGTCGAGCTGGCCCTGCGCCAGTTGGCCCTGCCGCGGACGCTGGGCGGCGACAAGGATGGTGTGGTGGTCACGGCCCACGTCGGGCGATTCGGCGACTACGTGCAGCGCGGCGAAGATCGGCGCAACCTGCCCGCGACGCTGTGGGCGATCGACGCCGACTTGGCCACCGCGCTGCGCCTGCTCGATCAGCCGCGCAACGTCGGCAACCGAGAGTTGGTGCGCGAGATTGGGGTCTACGAAGACAAGACCGTCGCACTGTGGACCGGACGCTACGGCCCCTACCTGACCGACGGCACCGGCAATGCCACGCTCAAGGCCACCGTTGATCCGCAAACGCTGACGCTGGCCGCGGCGCTGCAACTGCTGGAAGCGGGCGAAATCGCGCGCAACGGCAAGGTCGTGGGCATCGATCCGGACAATGGCCAGCCGGTGCGCTTGATCGATGGCCGGTTTGGCCCCTACCTGACCAATGGCCAAACCAATGCGTCGTTGGCCCGCGGTACCACCGCCGAGGAAGTCTCGCTTGAGCTCGCGCTGGATCGCTTGCGTCACTTTGGCAAACCGGCCAAGGCCGGCAAAGGGGGCCGCAAAGGCCGAGGCGCGACAGCGCGCCCTGCGGCCCGTGCCGCGACGCCTGGGTCGACCAAAGCCAGCAAGGCGGTCTCCACCCAGGACAAGGCAGCCAAGGCTGCCGCGGTCAAAGCCCCAGCTGGCAAAGCCCCGACCGCCAAGGCTGCCCGCGAAAAAGCGTCCGCAGCGGCTGCCACTGCCCGCGCCCATGCTCCAGCTGTCGCAGCTTACAAGGCGCCAACCGCCAAGTCGGGGCCAAGCCCCGCGCCGGTTGCCCCGCCCGCGCCGGTTACGGCGGGCCCTGCAGTAATCCGACGGTCGGGTGCAGGCCGTCCATCGAGCGGGCAATCTTCTTCTTGAGGTTGTTCTCGATTTGCCGGACCCGCTCGCGCGAGATGCCAAATTGCTCGCCGATGTCCTGCAGCGTCACTTCCTGATCGGCCAGCAAGCGCTGGTGCAGGATCGCCAGCTCTTTTTCGTTGAGTTGGCTGTGCAGCTCGGCCAAGCGCTCTGCGACAATCGATGACACTTCGGCACTGGCGTACTGCTCTTCGGCCGATGGCCCAGGCGCGGCCATCGTCTCGCCCAGCGTCATGCGGCCATCTTCGCTGATGTTGGCATCCAGGTTGAGGTCATGGCGCGCGGCGTGCGCGGCCCGTCGCCACTCTTCGACTTCGGACTCCGTGGGTGTCCGCGGCGTGCGGCTGCCCCGCGGATTGGTCACCGCTTCAGCGGCGATCAGGAAGGTCTCGTCCTCTTCGGCGGCCGGCTCCTCGGCAACGACTTCGACATCGGCATCCATCTCGACGTCCGATGCTGCCACGCTTTCCACCGGCAGCTTCTTGTCGTCGCCGTCTAGCTCCTCAGGGTCGGGCACACCGCGCTTGCCGAACAGGACCCGGCGCTGCTGTGAGATCGGCCCGACTTTGACCAAAGACCATGAATTAATGATGTAGTTTTGGATATAGGCCTTGATCCACCACACCGCATACGAGATCAGGCGATAGCCACGGTCGGGCTTGAACTTGCGCACCGCCTTCATCAGGCCGATGTTGCCCTCTTGCACCAGATCGGTCAGCCTGATGTCGTAGTGTGCAAATTGGTAAGCAATTTTCACGACGAAGCGCAGGTTGGCGGTGACCAGCGCCTTCGCCGCACCGGCGTCGCCCGTGTCCTGAAACTTCTTGGCCAGCGCGTACTCCTGATCGCGGGTCAACAGCGGGTAGCGGTTGACCTCGACCAGGTACTGCTCGAGGGTATCTTTGAGAATTGGTTCGCGGGCCATGCTTGGGCGCCCTCCTGAAACTGTGGACACCACCAACGCGACCCTGTGGCGACTGTGGACCGGGCCGTTCGTCACGGTCCACTGTCGAAGTGCTGTAGCGGTGCAGGTATCTGCGGTGATCCCAACCTGGCTGGCGCGACTTGCGGCGGCGGGTGGCGGTTGACCTGTGCGGAAATCCACGCGGGCCGGGACCAACGACATGGTAGGTGACGTTGCCCCGCGGGTACAGGGAAAACCCTGACGCTTGACAACAACGGTGCAGGTCGCAACATTCCCGCATTAGCGCCACAAGTGCGCAAAGGTTGCCGACCGGGCCGCACTTGCCGCCATGCAGATGATTTTGTGATGAAAAATGAAAGGATAACCGCGATGCAGGACCGAGACGTCAAGATCGACTTTCAGACTTTTGCGCTGTCGCTGGCCAGCTCGGCGATGGTGCACCTCGGCCGTGTCCCCGATCCGACCGGTCAGTCGCCCGAGATTAACTTGGGCATGGCTCGCCAAACCATTGCTATTTTGGCGATGCTGCGCGACAAGACCCACGGCAACCTCAATGACACTGAGTCGACCATTCTGGAGCGCGTGCTGCACGATCTGCGGGTGGCCTGTGTTGAAGAAACGCGACGCCGGGCGAGCTAGCCGCGCCCAAGGCAGAGTCTGCAGCGGATCGGGTCGTCGGGGCAGAGCAGTTGGGTCAAGGCAGTGGGGGATCGATGGCAGTCGGAGCGACAGGTGGCAGTGCAAGACGCCACGAGACCCTGCTCATCGTCGATGACGAAGCAGCGTTCGTTGAGTTGCTTGCGGAACACTTTGGGGCTGTTGGCTTTCGAATCGTCCGGGCCGCCGATGGCCACGAGGCGCTGCAAGCGCTCAAGAAGCAAATCCCCGATCTCATGCTGGTCGATCTGCAGATGCCGCGGCTGACGGGTCTTGAAGTCGTGGAGATTTTGGCGCGCCAAGACCGCCTGCCGCCGACGATTGTGATGAGCGCCTACGGCAGCCTCGAGACGGCGCTGCAGGCCGTGCGGCTGGGTGCACTGGATTTTTTGAGCAAGCCATTTCGCTTGGCGGAAGCCGAGTTGAAGGTGCGGTTGGCGCTGGAGAAGGCCAAGGCCGTGCCGCGACCGGCGGCGGCGCCGACGCCGGTGCCGCAAGACGACGTGCCCACGCCCCGTACCGGTGTCGAAGTGCCCGCCGGCCGGATGTTTTATGGCATGGTCGGCCAATCGGCACCGATGCTGGCCCTGTTCAAGCAGATTGAGCGGATTGCACGATTTGGCTCGACCGTGTTGATCACTGGCGAATCGGGCACGGGCAAGGAGTTGATCGCGCGGGCGCTGCACCAGGCCAGCCCCAGAGCGCGCGGGCCGTTCGTGGCGGTCAATTGCGGGGCCATTCCGCCTAACTTATTGGAATCAGAGCTTTTTGGCCACGTCAAAGGCGCGTATACGGACGCATCTGTCGACCGCAAGGGCTTGTTCGAAGAAGCCCACGGCGGCACGCTTTTTTTGGACGAGATCATCGATTTGCCTCTGAACTTGCAGGTCAAGCTGTTGCGGGTGTTGCAGGAAGGCGAAGTCCGCAAGCTGGGCAGCAACAAGAGCGTAGCGGTCGATGTACGGGTAGCGGCGGCCAGCGCAGTGTCGGCCCGCAACAAGGTCCGCGAAGGGCAGTTCCGCGAGGACTTATATTATCGATTAAGTGTCATCGAGTTGACTGTGCCGCCTCTGCGCGATCGCCGCGAAGACATTGCGCTGCTGGTCGAGCACGTGGTCGAGAGCACCAACCAGCGGCTGGGCACCAAGGTGCGCGGTCTGGCGCCCGCGGCGCTGGCAAGGCTGCAGGCCTGGCAGTGGCCGGGCAACGTCCGCGAATTGCAAAACGCGATCGAGCAGGCTTGCGTGCTGTGCGAGACCGACACGATCACCGCCGAGCTGGTGCAAGTGGGCCGACCAGTCGAAGCCGTGCCGCTACCCAAAGTCGAAGTCCTGCCTGACACGCTGTCGATTCCTGATGCCGTAGAGGCGACCGAGCGGAGCTTGATCGTGGCTGCGCTGCTGCGCACCGGGGGCAATCGCACCCATGCTGCCGACTTGCTGGCGATCTCGCCGCGCAATTTGCAGTACAAGATCAAGCAGTATGGCATCGATTCGCCGGCACCTGTCGGCCGGCCGCCGCGACCCAATGTCACCTGACATCGTCCTTTTTCCGTGTCGCCTGCGATGACGGCCGAAGCGGCTCCGCCTGCCCCACCGCCTGCGCCTGTCCCGCCGCTGCGGTTGCTGGCGCTGGCCGACCGGTTGCGCGCCCGCTACCCACTGCTGGCGGTGGTCGCGGCCGACGAGCGCGAAGCCGTGCGCGAAATTCAGATCGCGGCGACTGCGGTGCAGGTGCCGGTCGAGATCGCCTGGTCTGGGCGCAGCGACCCGACCCAGGTCGCGCTGGACGCCTTGGGGCGCTTGGGTGAGGGCAACCCGCGGGCGCTAGTCCTGCCCGGTGCCCAACAATTGCTGCACAGTCCGCAAGTTGTGCGGGTGCTCAGCGAAAACCTGACGATTTTGGAGCGCGCCGGCCACAGCGTGGTGCTGGTCGGACCGCTGCTGCCCGAGGTCGCCGAGCTGGCCCGCGATCTGGTGGTGATGCGCATGCCGCTGCCCGGTCGCAGCGACATTGAGCCGCTGGTAGCTGCGGCCCTGCGCAATGCCGCGGGCCAACTGGATAGCGAGACATTTGAGGGCGGCGTTCAGGCGTTGCAGGGCCTGAGCCTAGCCCAGGCCCGCCGGGCCTTGCGCCGGGTGCGCGGTCGGCCGCCGGCCGATCAGCTGACCGAGCTGCGGGCCGAAAAGCGCGACCTGCTGGCGGGCACCGGCGTGGTCGAAGTGGTCGAAGTGGCCCCGGTGGTGGGTGATATCGGCGGCCTGGACGAGCTCAAGGTCTGGCTGGGTCGCCAGAAGCAGGCGATGACGCGGCAGGCCCGGGCGTTTGGTCTGCCGATGCCGCGCGGTGTGCTGCTAGTTGGCGTGCAAGGATGCGGCAAGACTCTGTGTGCCAAGGCTGCTTCGCAAGTGTTGGGTCTGCCGTTGCTGCGTCTGGACTTGGGGCGGCTGTACACGGCGGCGGCGGTGCCAGACGAGAACTTGCGCCACGCGTTGCAGGTCGCCGAGGCGATGGCGCCGGTGGTGCTGTGGATTGACGAGATCGACAAGGCCTTTGCCGGTGCGGCGTCCGGGGCGTCCGAGGCGGGCGCGCGGGTCTTCGGCAGCTTGCTGACGTGGCTGGGCGAGCAGCGCAAGGGCGTGTTCGTGGCGGCGACCGCCAACCGCTTGGCCCACCTGCCGGCGGAGCTGATGCGCAAGGGCCGATTTGATGAGACGTTTTTTGTCGACGTGCCCGACTCGCAGGCCCGCGCCGAGATCTTGGCGGTGGCGATCGGTCGCAGCGGCCGCGATGCCAAGAAGTGGGATCTGGAGCGGTTGGCCAAAGTCAGCGACAAGCTGACGGGCGCCGAGATCGAGCAAGGATTCTGGGAAGCGATGCAGGTGGCGTTTTGCGCCCACCGCGAGCCGACCGTGGCCGACGTGGAAGCGGTGCTGAGCAAGGTCGTGCCTTTCGTCGATACCTACGATGCCCAAGTCCGCGAGCTGCGGCAGTGGGCCAAGCGCCACTGTCGCAACGGCGCCAAGGATCGTAGCCTGGCTGAGCTGTTTGCCTCGGCCCGCGATGGCCAAGCGCCGGCCCGCAAGCCATAATCACCGCCGACAAGGGTCACGGTGGCCGTGTCGGGGACAAGAATGGCTGAATTGCCAGATCAATTTGAAGTAGGCGTCATCGGTGCCGGTGCGTGGGGCACCGCGCTGGCGATCCACGCGGCGCGCATGGGTCACCCGACTGTGCTGTGGGCCTACGAGCCGCAGGTTGTGCAAGCTATCGAGCAACGGCGTGAAAATACGACCTACTTGCCCGGCTTTGTGGTGCCGGCCTTGCTGCGCGCCACCGGCGATCTGGCGCGCGCCGTCAGCACCAGCAAGATCTTGCTCACGGTGATGCCCACGCCCCACGTCGCGCGGATCGCCCGCCAGATGCTGCCATTTTTAACCGATGATCACTGCATCGTGTCGTGCAGCAAGGGCATCGACAACGAGTCGCTAGAGACAGTCAACGAGGTGTTCGAGCGCGTGCTGCCGCGGCGCTTGCACCTGTCGCTGGCTTACCTGTCGGGGCCGTCGTTTGCCGCTGAGGTCGCCGCGGGGATGCCCAGCGCGGTCACCATCGCTGCCATCGATCGCCGCACCGCCAAGCACTTACAGAAGTCATTGAGTTCCGATCGATTTCGCTGCTACACCAGCAACGATGTCATTGGCGTTGAGATGGGCGGGGCGCTCAAGAACGTTATGGCCATCGCCGTCGGCACCGCCGATGGGCTGGGCTTTGGCCACAACGCCCGCGCCGGCCTGATCACCCGCGGCTTGTCCGAGATCACCCGGTTCGCGGTCAAAAAGGGCGGCAACCCGCTGACCATGCAAGGTTTGGCTGGCATGGGTGACCTGGTGCTGACCTGCACCGGCGACTTGAGCCGCAACCGCACGGTCGGCATCCGCTTGGGCAAGGGCGAAGCCATCGGCGACATTCTGGATTCGATGACCGCGGTCGCCGAAGGTGTGCTGACGGCCAAGAGCGCGCACCGGTTGGCGGAGCAATTGGGCGTCGATGCGCCGATCATCGAGCACACCTACCGCGTGATCCATGAAGGGCTGGCGCCGCGCGCGGCCTTGGAGGGCCTGATGTCGCGTCCGCTCAAAGACGAGCTGGTCCTGTGAGCGCCGCGAGCGAGCCGACCGTGCAGCAGTGGATCGAGGTGGCCAAGGTCGGTCGGCCTTTTGGCGTCAACGGCGCGGTTCATCTGCAAATTCACAATCCGCAAAGCGCTTTATGGCGCAAGGGCACCCAGTTTCGGGTGTGGCAGTCCGGCGCGCCCGCCAAGACCCTGCACCTGATGACGCTGCGTCCCGCCAACGCGGTGTTCGTCGCGACTTTTGTTGGGGTCAGCGATCGCCAGCTCGCGGTGGCGCTGACCCATGCGCTGCTGCAGGTGGCTGCAGACGATCTGCCGCCGGCCGACGACGACGAGGTCTACGTCCACCAGATCATTGGCGCCCAGGTCTTTGAAGAGACCACCGGTGCGCTGGCGGGGCAGGTGGTGGCGGTGGTCGAGCTGGCCCAGACGATGCTGCAGGTGCGCTTGACCGACGGCGGCGAGGCGTTGGTGCCGATTGCGAGTGACGCGGTGGTGTCGCTGGGTCGGCAGGCGGGCAAAGTGGTGGTGCACCACCTGGCGGATTGGCATACCGGCGCGTAGGTGGTCGATTCCGTGACGTATCGCTTTGACATCTTGACGCTCTTTGGCGCCCTGCTGGAGCCGCTGCGCCAGGAGTCGCTGATTGGCAAGGCCCTGCAAACCGGCCTGCTGGCGATCGACACCCACAATTTTCGCGAATTCGCGACCGACAAGCACCACACCGTCGACGACGTGCCCTATGGGGGCGGCGCTGGCATGGTGCTCAAGGTTGAGCCGATCGCGGCGTGCCTGGCCCAGGTCCGCTTGCGGTCGCCGGGTGCCAAGGTGGTGATGCTGTCGCCGTCGGGCCGGCTTTTTCAGCACGCCGACGCGCGGGCCTGGGCGCAGTTGCCGGGCGTCATCCTGCTGTGTGGTCGCTACGAAGGCTTTGACGCCCGCGTGGAGCACCACGTCGATGACATCGTGTCGCTGGGCGACTACGTGCTCAACGGCGGCGAGGTTGCGGCCATGGCGATCATCGAAGCGGTGGCGCGCTTGCTGCCCGGCGTGGTCGGCAACGCTGAGTCCTTGCACGAAGAATCGCACAGTACCGGGTCGCTCGAGTACCCGCACTACACCCGGCCGCGCGACTGGCAAGGCGACTGCGTGCCCGACGTGCTGTTCTCCGGCCACCACGGTGAGATCGCGCGCTGGCGGCGGCGGCAGGCGCTGCTCAAGACTGCGCTCGTGCGGCCGGAATTGCTGCCAGAGACAATCGTCGATCGCAAGGATCACCTGTGGTTACAGGGTGAGCTCGCCCGGCTCGGCCACGCTGAGCCAGCGGCCCCGCCTGCGCCGGTTGCCGCGCCGTCGCTGCCGATTGCGGTTGACAAATCTGGCAAAATCTCTATCTTCCTCGCCCTCGTTCACCACCCTGTGCTCGATAAAACGGGCAAGGTGGTGGCGACGGCGCTGACCAATGTCGATGTGCACGACTTGGCGCGATCGGCCAGAACCTTTGGTGTTCACGGCGTTTTTGTGGTCACTCCTGTCGCTTTGCAACAGCGCTTGGCCACCGAGATCATTGCCCACTGGACCCATGGCGAAGGCAGTGCCCACTTGCGGCGGGCGGAGGCGATGCGGCTGGTCCACGTCGCGCCCAGCCTGGAGCAAGTGCGGCTGCAGATTGAACAAGCCACGGGCTGTGCGCCGGTGGTGGCCGTGACGGCCGCACGCTTTGCGCCGGTGGTGGCCGTGACGGCCGCACGCTTTGCGCCGGTGGGCGGGGCCCAGCCGATCTCGTTTGACCAACTGCGTACCCACTTGCTGCACAGCAAGGCGGGACAAGCTGGCGAGCCCGGCCCGGCACCCTTGCTGCTGGTCTTTGGTACCGGATGGGGTTTGGCCCCTGAAGTGCTCGAGGCCGCCGACTTGCGCTTGCCGCCGGTCGCCCGCAACGCCCAGCGCGACCCAGAATTGCCGCCGTACAACCACCTTTCGGTGCGCGCTGCGGTGGCGATCATTCTGGATCGGTTGCTCGGCGACACGGGCTGGCCTGCCGATGGTCCACCTGCCGATGGTCCACCTGCCGATGGTCCACCTGCCGATGGTCCAAGTGCCGGGCCAGAGGCACCACAATCTGTCACCAAGTCCGCGCACTGGCTATCAAGGCCTGTGCTGGTGCCGCCTGGGAAAGTCCCGGCGCCCGAGCGGACCGCTGGCTGACCGGGTCCGCAACGGACCCACAGGGCGCCCAGTGGGCACCCACCTGCAAGGCCAAGGGCCGACCGCAGGTATGCTAGGAAACACCATGAGCTTGCTCGACTACGTCCAGAACAACCACCTGCGCTTCGACATGCCGGCCTTCCGCACCGGAGACACCGTGCGTGTGCACGGCCGCATCATCGAAGGCGAAAAAGAGCGCGTGCAGATCTACGAAGGTGTGGTCCTGCGCCGCGCCGGCAGCACGACCAATGCCACGTTCACCGTGCGCAAGATCTCCAACGGCGTCGGCGTCGAGCGCGTGTTCCCGGTGCACTCGCCGCGCGTGCTCAAGGTCGAGATCATGTCGTCAGGCAAAGTCCGCCAGGCCCGCATCTACTACATGCGCCAGTTGCAGGGCAAGGCCGCGAAACTCAAGAAGATTGAAGACAACAACGGCTAGTCTAGGCCGATGTTGTGTCGCCTACCAGGCCCGCCGCGGACGCAGTTCCGCCGCGGGCCTTTGGGCGTTTGGCCCCCAATGATGAAGGCAACGTCTCCAACTCCGTTTATCGCCGCGCGATGGCCAAGGCGTTGACCCAGCGCCTGGCCCACACCCTGCGCCAAACCGTTTTGCCGCAAGGCGCGTCGCAGTGGCGCACGGCCGCCAACAGGCCTGCCCCAGCTGCACAATTGTCGGCAACTGTGCAGCAGACCCGCGCCGCCGTTTACATGGAGGCAGGCGATCGCGACAAGGCGCTAGGCGTAGTCGAGGCGCTGTGTGCCAAGCCGGCCGCGCCGGCGATCGCGCACTACTTTGTAGCCAAGCTCTTGGACGAGAAGCGCAAGGCCGGCGTCGCCGACTGCTCAAGAAGCGCGATCAGGCGGTGCGGATTCTGGAGCAGGTCGTGCGCCTCAAGCCCGAGAGCGCCGCGGCTTCGCGCGCGCTGGCTGAGCTGCAAGTGCTAGCGCCGCAGTCGCCGTTTGTGATCGCGGCCAGCCAGCGCATCGACTCGCCGGGCGAAAACAAGGTGTTCAACACCGAGCGCTACCGGGCCAGTGTGGTGGCCTTGGAGAGCACGTGGATGGGCGGCATTGAAGAGGGTGCCGACGTGGTGTGGCTCGAGAAGATCATGCGCCGGCTGGTCGCGGCCAACGACTTGCCGCAGCGGGTGCCGTTTCGGGTCAAGCTGGGCAAGGCTATGATGATCAACTGCTTTGCCGCGCCGCATGGCGACATCTACGTGACCCGCGGTTTTCTGCAGTACCTCAAGAAGAACTGGCCCAAGGTCGAACTCAATGAGAACAATGCGTATATGGCAGGAGTGATGGCCCACGAGATGGTCCACGTCATCCGCAATCACGTCGTCAACCGCGAGAGTTTTCGGATGGCGGTCAGCCAGGCTGGCGCCGAGATGTCGCCTGAGCAGCTGCGCCTGACCACGCGCATGAGCGAGATCGAGGCGGACCGCGAGGGCCTGCTGTATGTGCTGGCTGCTGGCTACAACCCCAATGCGCTGGTCGAGTGGATGGAAAAAGCCGCGGCCGACATTGGCGATCCGCCGCCGGCCGAAGATCACCCGACCTTTGACGAGCGCGTCAGCTACCCGATGGATTTTTGGACCAACGAGGTGCGGTTTGCGTGGCAGGCGTTCGATGCCGGCACCGAAGCGCTGGCGCAGGCGAGCAAGCTGGAGACCAACGACCTGGTAGCGGCGCGCAAGGCCTATGACGCCGCGATCAACGAACTGGATCGCTACACCCGCTACTTTCGTCAAAGCAAGGAAGCCTGGAACAACCTCGCGATTGCGCAGGCCAAGATTGGGGTGCTCGCGCACGCCGACAAGAGTCCACTGGGCAAGTGGTACACGCCGCTGTCGGTGGAGCAAAAGGTCGCCCAGCAGCTGCCCAAGGTCGAGCGCAAGAAGCGCGGCGAAAAGACCGACGTGGTGTTTCTGGAGCGCGCCAAGGAAAGCCTGGCGCGGGCGCTGGAGCTCGACGGCAAGTACCACCGGGCGCTGATTAACTTGGCAGCAGTCCAGACTGGGCTGCGCGATTTTGATGGCGCGCGGGCAAGCTTGGTCAAGGCCAAAGAAGCCGGGGCAGACAAGGTGCTCGTCGCGATGCTGGGCGGCATCGTCCTTGCCGAGCAGGGCAACTGGGCCGAGGCCGTCAGCGCGTTTGTCGATGCGGCCAAGGAGTCGGACGACCACCCGCGCGCGCTGTACTGCCTGGCGCTGGCGCTGCAGCACAAGGGCGACAAGGACAAGGCCAAGGAAGCCTATGCCGCGTTTCTGGCCAAAGAAAACAAGGGCTCGCCCTGGGCGGCGGTGGCGCAGGCCCAAGTGTCGATGCTGCTGGGCACCCCTTAGCCATCCGCTCCGCAGGCCGCGCAGCAAACCACGGCGGCGATTGACTTTCCCGGAGGGAATGGTACAACGCGCCCCCCTTTGCGGGGGGAGCATGTGCGATGACCGAACCGCCGATTTTGCCCGCCGACGCCAGTGCCGACGTTGTCTTTGCGGCACCACCCGTTGACGTTGCCGCTCCAGCTGATCCTGTGGCTGACGCTGACGCTGACGCCTTGGCTGCGGCTGAAGCTGGCGCCCTGGCTGCGGCTGAAGCTGACGCCCTGGCTGCGGCTGAAGCTGACGCCCTGGCTGCGGCTGAAGCTGACGCTGACGCTGTGGCTGCGGCTGACGCTGTGGCCGCACCTGATCCAGTGGCCGAAGCCGACGCCAGCCGAGCTGCCGTCCAGTCTGCCGAAGACGAAGGCTGGCCGGGTGCCCCGGTTGTTGCGCGACCTGGGCGCTTGCCGATCCTGAGCGATGTTGCCGACATCGCCCGCATCACTTGGCAGCCCGGCGACCGACTGTGGCGCTGGGGCACGATCTGCGCGGTCTACACGCTGTACTTGCTCAATGCCGGCAGCTTCGGTTTGTGGGACCCGTGGGAGACCCACTATGGCGAAGTCACCCGCCACATGATCGAGACCTTTGACTGGGTCAACCCGTGGTGGGGCTACGCCCGCAAAATCGGCTCAGAGCCCATCGCCGGCGAGTGGTTCTACAGCAAGCCGATCTACATCTTTTGGGCCGAGTGCTCGTTTATCAAGCTGATAGGCTACACCGAGTGGGCGCTACGGCTGCCGCAGGCGCTGCTGGGGGCCTCGATGGCGGCGGCGGTCTACCTGGGCGTCGAGCGCATCGCCTCGCGCTGGCACGCCGTGCTGGCGACGACGGTGGTGGCGCTGTCGCCATTTGTCTACATGGTGTCACGGCAGGCCCAGACCGACATGCCCTTTGTGGCGACCCTGTCGATCGGCCTGATGTTTCTGCTGACCGCGCTGATGGGCCGCCGTCAGGACCTGACCGCCAACCAGTTTGGTCTGGCGACTGCGGGTTTCTTCACGTTCTTGCTGCTCAACCTCGGGCCGCAGTTCAGCATCATCGCAACCGACCTGTACGATCCCAATGCTCAGGGCTTGGCCAACGTGATCCTCCAGAACGGCGTGTGGCACGTGCTGCTGTTCTATGTGCCGGTGGCGCTGGTGCTGTTGGTGTCACTGGCGGTGCCGCTGTGGCGGGCCAAGCGCGCGGGCCTGTGGGGCGATGCGCAGACGCAAGACACTTGGCTGCGCAGGTACTTGCTGTTTTGCAGCTACATGATGCTGGCGCAGAGCACCTACGCCAAGGGCTTGCTGGGCTTTTTGCTGCCCGGCGTGCTGCTGGTCCTGTACTTGGCCGTGACCAAGAATTGGGCTGTGGTGCGCCACCTGCAGCTGGCACGCGGAATCCCGCTGTTCTTTGTGACGGTGCTGCCGTGGTACGTGGCGATGTTTTGCCGCCATGGTATGCCGTACTATCAGCGGTTCTTTATCCACGATCACTTCAACCGGGTCGGCGCCGGTGTGCACCAGATCGATACTGGCACGTTTGAGTATTTCGTCGAGTGGCTGGGCTACGGCATGTGGCCGTGGTCGGCGTTTGCGCCGCTGGCGCTGCTGGCGCTGGTCACGCAGCTGCGGCCCGACAAGACCAAGCCAGTGGGCGACGACGCCGATCAAGGCCTGGTCCAGCTGCGGGCCTTTGCGTTTCTGTGGTTCCTGCTCAGCTTTATCCTGTTTACGCTGTCCTCGACGCGGTTTCACCACTACATCCTGCCCGGCGTGCCGCCCTTGGCGATGCTGACAGGGTGGTACTTGCTGCAGTTGGTGCGCGATCCCGGTCCGCGGGCGCGGATCGCGGTGGTGTTGGCGCTGGCGCTGTTGGTGGTGGTCACCGTCGGCGTGATGGGCGACTTCCAAAACTTGCGCAGCCTGTTCACCTACAAGTACGACCGGCCGATGCCGGAGAACATGCCGTTTGCCTGGGGCGAGCGGGTGGTGTGGAACAGCGACGCCGCGCCGGTGCAGACGTGGGCGGAGACACCGTTTGGCCGATTTGTCGGTCCCATGGTCGCCAATGTCTTGAACATCGGCTGGTTTCGCTTCGAGACATTTTGGAAAGTGGCCGGGACGCTGGCGGGCGCGGGCGTGCTGCTGATGCTGGCGGTGCGGCTGCGCAAGGCCGGGCTGGTGGTGGTGGGTGCCGCGGCAGCGCTGGCGGCGTTCTGGGCCCTGAACTACTACATGCCTGCGCTGTCGGCCCACTGGTCGCAAAAGTATCTGTTCGAAAAGTACTATGAAGACTGCCACATCCACCCCAATCCACCGCTGATTGAAGAGGCCTAC
Source organism: Myxococcales bacterium (assembly GCA_947499075.1). GTDB lineage: Bacteria > Myxococcota_A > UBA9042 > UBA9042 > UBA9042 > SXRM01. The sequence goes on along the minus strand of CANMNA010000036.1, from coordinate 7,814 downwards.
AACCAGCCCGTGGTGCGGCGCATCGGTCTTGGGTTTGTCGCCGACTTTTTGGAAGCCAAACCCAAGCGCGTGTGCCAGGAAGACATTGTGTCGTGGCTGATCACGTGGCGCGGCGAGACGTTTTACAGCAACAATGAGATTCGGCCCCTGAACAAGGCCACCCAGCTCGGGCCCTATCTGCAAGAGCTCAACCACGGCAAGACGTTTTACGTCGTGGCCGAGCGCGGTCGCATCCAGAGTCTGGACAGCAAGCTCGATGGCGAGTCGCGCAAGCTGCGCGACGATGGCGTCGACGGGTTTGGGCAGATCAAGGAGTGGTCCTGCGAGAATCTGTCCAATGACTCCGCGTACTTTGTGGTCGGCAAGTGCGTGCCGGTCAAAGATGATGGCAAGGTCGCGCCCAAGCCGGCGGCGCCGGCCAAACCGGTGCGGCCGGCCGTGCCGGCGACCGGTGAGCGGTCCAGTTCACCCAATCCCAGTTTTTAGCGTCTATGGCGGGGTGCCCAGCGCGTGACTGGGTGCGGGCGCGGATCCCGATCGGGGGTCAGTCAGTTGACGGGTCTGAACGGATCGGGCAGGCGGTGACTGACGTTGTATCTTGAAACGGATTTAAGCCCGGTGCCACGGAGCCGCCGCCGAGGGCATGTCGCTGACCTCACCCGCTCGCGGCCGCCTGTGCGGCCTGCTCCGGGGTGAGGTCCAGTCAAGCCAGCCGCAATTGGCGCGCTGAACCCGGATTCGCGAACCCCTTTTCGGAACCGTGCCCACTGGGCGCCGCGCCGGTTGCCAATACGCCAACTTTGGCGCGATACTCGGTGCTTGGCAGCGGCACAGGCAATCGAGCGCGCCGCGATGCTTGGAAGCGAAAACCTGTGGCTAAGCTGTGCCCCCAATGTAACGAGACGCAGGCGGACTCGCTTGAGTTCTGCCCGCTGGACGGTGCCCTGCTGCAGGTCGTCGATGCGGCTGTGCCCTCTTATCCGCTGCCCGCACCGCCGCCCCCCGGGCGCGCCATGCGGCGGCCACCGCCGTCGGTTGCGGTCGGCGCGGCCGTGCTCGGCAGCGAAGCAGGGCCGATCGAGGTTCATCGCCAAACGCTGATGGCGGGGGCCGCCCTGCAATCTGCGGTGGCCCAGCGTCTCAGTGCCCCAGCGCCGCCGCTAGCCAGTGTCCCGACCGCGGCCGCCGCGCCCAGCTTGACGCCGCAAGACGGTGGCGGGGCGACCATTGGTCCCAGGGTTTTCACGGTGCCCCACGCCCAAGCCGTGCGGGTTGCGCCGGCTGCACCGCCGCCGCCGGGAGCGGCCGCCAGTGTCGCGCAGGCAGGCGTCGCAGCGCCGGGCGCCCGGCAGACCGCGCGCGCTGCGCCCCCGGCGCCGGCTGCGGAGGAGCCGCCCTACGGCTCTACGCTGCACGACTTGCTCAAGAAAGGGCCACTGTCTGTCGAGCAGGCGATCGCCCGCATCGGTCTGGTCGCCGAGACCGTCGCACTGCAGCGTAAAGATGTCCATGGTGCGCTGACCCCGTGGCACGTGCGCTTTGACACCGCCGACGCCACCGGTCGACCCAAGATTGCCCCGCCCGACGCCGTGCGCGACATCGCGCAACTGGCACCGTACCGGGCGCCCGAGCTCGAAAAAGGCGAACAGGGCGCGACGGACTCGCCCAGCGCTGAGGTGTATGCGCTGGGATGCATCCTCTTTGAGGCCATCGCCGGACGCACGCCATTTGTCGGCACCGCCCAAGAGCAGGCCAAGCGGCACGCCACGGCAGCCACGCCCGCGGTGCGGATGGTGCGGCGCGACTGCGAACTGCCGCCCCAACTTGAGATGGAGATCCAGCGCGCCCTGAAAAAGCGCCCGGGGGACCGCCATGCCACGGCGACGGCGCTGGCCAACGCCATGCGCGCTGCCAATCGCGAAGACGACCGCTCGACCATGGCGCTCAATGTCACCGACGCGGCCGCCCTCAAGGCAATGATGGCCGCCGCCGGCGCAGGCTCGGCGCCCGCAGTTGCTGTGCCTGCTGCCAGCGCCGCGACCCGTGGCGGCGCTGCCGGTCCTGCCAGCACCCCGGCTGCCGGGGGGCCGGTGGCCAGGGCCGCCACGGTCAGCACCCCCGCCGCTAAAAAGGGCAGCCCGATGCTGGTGGTGGCGCTGGTCGCGATCGTCGTGCTGGGCGCCGGCCTAGCTTATGTGCTGCTTAACAAGGCCCCGCCTGAGGTGCCGGTACCGGTGGCTGCGGTGGTCGTGGCCAAGGCCGAAAGGCCCGAAGTGGTGGTCAGCCCCGACGTCAGCCTCGACGTCGCCCCCGACGTCGCGCCCGATAGCGAGCAAGACCTTGTGGTCGAAGTCGCGGCGCCCGAGCCCGATGTCGAAGTTGCGCCGACCGCGCCCGTGCACAAGGGTGGCAAGGGTGGCAAGACTCCCAAGGTCACGCCGGAGTCGCCCAAAGTCGAGAAGAAAGAGGAAAAGAAGAATCCGGGCAATGGGCCTGCGGTGTTCTAATCCGGGCAATGGGCCTGCGGTGTTCTAATCCGGGCCCCTTGGCCTGTGGTGTGCTGTTGCGGGCAAACGGCCTATCGCGTCCGCAAGCACTTTGCCAGGAGTCTACGTCTGATGCCCATCGACTTTTTTGCCTTGCCGCGGACCACCCGCCCTGCGGACTGGTTTGAGCGGATCCTGCCTAGCCTGCCACTTCAACTGCCGACCGCGACCGTGAGCCACCGTACCGTGGTGCGGGTGCTGGGTGCGGGTGGCGGCGCGTGGTCACTGGGCTTGGCGGGCGGCAAGCTGAGCGTGGTCGCAGGCGACTTGGGGCCGATCGCGGTGCAGTACGCGATGACGGCTATGCATTTTCGCGAGTCCCATTTTGGGGCCTTTCGCGAGCGCACCACCGAGGTGCTGACCAAGCTGCGCCTGCCCTTGGCCCTGCCCGATATGCGGTTGCTGCAGGTCGACCCGGCGCGGCTGGCGGCAGTGGCGGCCCTGCGCGGTTCGATCGCCTTTGAGGTCCAAGATCGGCGGGTCCACGACTGTTACCGCTTCGTGTTGACGCTGGGCGCCGCGCCCGCCCAAGTCGATCGGGTCGATACCACCATCGAGGTTGATCTGGACGACTTGGCCGCGCTGGCTGCGGCCCGCACGCCACCGCTCAAAGTCATCACTTCTGGCAAGCTGCGGATCAAGGGTGATCCGGACTTGCCGGTACGGGCGCTGACCGCCCTGATTGGCAGGGCGCCATGACCCGGCTGCCAGCACCCGATCCTGCGGGCCAACGATCGGTGGACACGGCCGACAGCGTGGCCGGCGGCGACGATGATCGCTATGTGCCCCGTGTCGGTCCGGCCCTCGATCCCTATGACGATCAACCAGAACTGCGCCAACTTGTTCTGTCGCCGCTGGTCGCCTCGACCGCCCAGGGGCCGCTGACCGCGTCTGAACGGCTCGATGTCGTGTTGGCGCTGCCCGAGCCCAGAGCCGTTGTGCAGGCGCTGTCTGCAGACGAGTTCGTCCTGTGGGCCAAGGAAATTGGCGGCGGCGATTGTGGCGAACTGTTGGCGCTGGCCTCACCGCGGCAGATGCAGGCCTGTGTCGATCTCGACGCCTGGCGCGACGATGAGCTGGATACCGCTAGTATTTTTGCGTGGTTGGCGTTGGCCGCCGAGCACGGTCCAGAGACAGCCGAAAAGTTCGTCGCGGCCCAGGAAGATGGCTTGCTGTGCTTGGCGCTTGCCCAACACATCCGCGCGCTGCCGGTGCACGACGAGGTCGACAACGAATTGCCCGACGACGCCGAAGTGTTCGACTCACCCGACGGCGCCTTCAAGCTGATTGCCCAACTGGACGACCCGGAGTTGCCGTGGGTTCGGCGCATGGTCGCGGTGCTGTTCGGCTTGGACATGCTGCGGGCGCGGGCGATCATCAAGGGCCTGTACTGGGAGCTGCCGGCCCAGCTCGATGACGATCTGCGCGATCTGCGGGCCGCCCGGCTGCGCGACTTGGGTTTTGAGCCACGCCCGGTCGCGCAGCAGCTCTACACCTACCGCGATCCCTACGCTTACAAGCGCGAGCTCTTGGCCCAGATCAGCGGCACAGGTGGCGTAGGGGTGGCGGTGGCCCGGCCGTACGCCGGCCATGCGTTTGCGGTCAAGACCGGGCTGGCGCTGTATGCCACGACCATGCCGCCGCTGCTGGGGCAAGCGATGGCGCTGCTGGAGCCCCACGAGAAGGATCGCGTCCAGCTGGGCCTGTTGCGGCTGGCTTACCGGGTGCAGTCGGCGCGCGCGGTCGCCCCTTCCGAGGTTGCCGAGCTCGCGCACTGGTCGCGCCATGCCATGCAGACCGCCGCGCTAGGCCTGCAGTTTGCCGCCGATGGGGATCTGGCGCTGGCGGCGGTCATCTTGGGCAGCGCCGCGGTCGACGATCTGTTCACCGTGGCCCACGGTCTGGTGGTCATCGAAGTGCACCGCGCCAAGCGCCTGCGCACCGCACTGGGTGGCAAGCTCGAGGTGCTCGATGGGGCCGATGCCGAGCTGGTCCACGGTCTGCTCGCGCGCTTTCCCGGCATGCCGCACCCGATTGGCACGCCGCAGGAATTGCAGCAGGTGCAGCAGCGTCTGGTGGCACTTGACGCGCTGGTGGCCCTGTTTGGTGCTTCAGGTGGTGCAGCGCTGGACGTGCCGTCCGACACCAAGTGGTCCACGCTGTTGGCGACTGCGCTGGCTTGGCGGGCGCTGGGCCAGCCGCCGTCGCTGCAACCGCTGGACTTGGCTGCGCTGCGGGCGCTCTGCGGCACCTGCTTTGCCCGTGGTCAGTGGCGTCTTGAGGTCCGGATGCAGCTGGAGCAGACGGCGCAGGGCGGCCCGACGCTGCCGTGGGTCCAAACGGCGCTGCAGCGCTTGGCCGAGGATTATGCAGGCCTGGATCCGGCCGGCGAGATCGACCTGCGGTTTGTCGGCGAGGCTGTGCTGCTGAGGCGCTAAAAAGTCGACAGTCGGCACACCTGTTGCACAATGACGGCCATGGACAGCTTGACCGCCATTACCGACAAAATCCAGACAAAGCCAAGGCTTGAGCAGAAACCGCCGGTGGCGATGGCCGCCGACCGTGACACCATGCAGGCGTTTCTCGAGGCGCTGGTGGTCGAGCGGCACCTCAGTGCCCACTCGGTGCGGGCCTACCGGGTCGACCTGCAGCATTACGCCGACTTCTTGCACAAAGAGCGCGTCGCGCCGGAGTCGGCCAACCGCGATCACATCCACGCCTACGCCGAGACGCTGCACGACGCGCTGGCGCCGAGCTCGGTGTCGCGCCGTCTGTCAGCGCTGCGCACGTACTATCGCTTCTTGATGCAAGTCGGATGGGCCACCAGCAATCCGCTTGAAGGCCTGCGCGGGCCGCGCCAGGCCAAGACGCTGCCGCGCATGATGAGCTTTGACGAGATCATTGCGCTGTTGAGCAAGCCACTGGACGGCGACGATGGCGACCCGCTGCTGCACCTGCGCGATCTGGCAATTCTGGAGCTGATGTACGGCGCCGGGCTGCGCGTGAGCGAATTGGTGGGGCTCGATGTCGTCCACGCCCGCGATGAAGAAAAGCTGCTGCGCGTGCGCGGCAAGGGCAAGAAGACCCGGATCGTGCCTTATGGCGGCAAGGCTCAGGAAGCGCTGCGCAATTGGCTGCCGGCCCGCCGACAGCTGCTGGCCCGTGGTCAGGCGACCCAAGCCGAAAGCGCGGCCAAGCTCGCCGACGCCGACAAGGCGCTGTTTCTCAACTGGCGCGGCTGCCGGCTGTCCGCCCGCTCGGTGGCGCGGATGCTCGAGAAGCGCTGCCTGCTCGCCGGTTTGCACAAGACGTTTAATCCCCATGCGCTGCGCCACTCTTTTGCGACCCACATGCTCGATGCCGGGACCGACGTGCGCGAAGTGCAAGAGCTCTTGGGTCACGCCCGGCTGTCGACGACCCAGCGCTATACCCACGCCACCACGGCGCACTTGATGCGGGTCTACGACGCTGCCCACCCGCACGCCAAGTTGGCCCAAGCCAAAGCCGGTCAAGCCAAGCCAGGCCAGGCCAAGCCCGCGCCATGAATTGCGCCTGGGCGGTTGCCGCCCTTTGCGCTGTCGCGGTTGTGCTCGCAAGGCCCGCGCGCGCCGATGTGCGCAATGGCGTCGAGGTCGGCACCAGTTGGCTGGCCGGTGACCAGTTCGTCGACCTGACCCCGTGGCTGCAATTCGAAGACGGGCCGCTGCAATTCGGTCTGGCTGCCCCGGTGCGCTTTCGTGTGCTCGACAGCGACCCCAAGGACAGCTGCGCAACGCCCGGGCTGCGCTGCCAAGACTGGGACACCAGGACCGACTGGACCCGCATCCTGCGCCACCTCGACTGGGGCGGATGGTCGGGCGACATCAACGTCCACATCGGCGACCTGACCGGCATCACCGTCGGTCACGGTGAGTTGGTCCATCGCTACTACAACAACTTGCTGTTCGATACGTGGCGCACTGGCGCCCTGATTGAAGTCATGCAGCCCACCTGGGGCCTGACCGCCCTGACCGGCGACGTGCTGCAGGCGGACATGCTGGCGCTGCGGGCGTGGGGTCGACCGGTGACCCACGGCTATTGGCAGCGGCTGCGCTTTGGTTTGCAGGCAGCCTTCGATCGCAAGGTCGGCGTGGCCACCGCGCCCGGCGTGTTGGGTCCTGATGCAACGCCAGTGGGCAGCGGCGGGCCATGGCAGGCGGACGCGCCGCTCATCGCCGCCGACCTGTCGTTGCTGGTGTGGGGTGACGACCGGCGCGCGCTGTCCTCGTGGTTTTCGCTGTCTGGTCACGTCGCCGATGCAATGGCCGTGCACTTAGGCACCAGCTTTCACCGCCGCGGCGCGCTGGCCGCGGTGATCTCTTTGGAAGGGCGCTACATCTTACCGATTGGCTCCCACACCGCCAGCTACATGCCGGCGTGGTTTGGGCCCACCTACGAGCTGGACAGCCACAGCCTGCACAACGCCGTTGCTTCAGCGCCAGATCGTACCGGTCTCGCCACCGGTGGCACCAAGGCCACGTTCGAGCTGGCCCGCGAAAACGGTTTCAGGCTGGTCAGCTTGGTCGACTGGCTCTACGACCGGCGGCTGGACACCGAAGTGTGGTGGCAGACCAACCCGCACGCGCAACTGAGCGTGCGCGCGATGTGGTTCAAGCGCTGGCATCGGCAAAGCGCCAGCGATCCGCTGGACCAGATGGCGTATGCCACTGCCAAGCTGCGGGTCAGCGACATCTGGTACGCCAACCTCGCGCTGGGCAAGCGCTGGCGGCTGAGCGAGACGTTTGCTGCCGGTCAGTCGCCTCTGCACAGTGAACTGGAAGTGCGCTTGGGGTTTGGCGGGCAGTGGCAGTGGTAGCCCCGGTTAGCGGACCAATCACGCGATCCACGCCAGTGTCTTGCTTCGGGTCGGCATTGCCGGCAAATTCTGCTTTCGGCTCTGGTTTGAGCTTGATTGCCCGTGATCGCGTCTGTCATGAAAGTCTCCGCTACTCGATTGTCATGCCCCGAGGCGCGAAGAGTAGGTCAAGGTTTCGATTTCCATAACTATGATTCGACGCCGGGCGGGTACTGTGCGCCCATGCCGGCCCGCAGGATCAACCACGAACTCGCCCGTCTGCTCGGTGCACGAATTCGTCAGCTTCGTGAGGAGGTTGGCTTGACTCAGGAGCGCCTCGCATGGGAATGCGAGCTCAGCAAGGGCTACCTAAGGAACGGTCAAGGAACAACTCGATCACTTTGGTGCGGCAAGGAGCGGCGAGTCGGCTGTCA
>CANMNA010000035.1 GCA_947499075.1 Myxococcales bacterium | reverse complement strand
CCTTTGCAACGACGCCGTGACCACGATTTTTCAATGGGTTGGCAGCGCACCGCGCTACGACGAGTGGGATTCGCCGTGGCATTTGCGGAGCCAGCCTGCAAACACCAGAATCACCGGCGGGCCTCGGCGGCTTGCCACCGACTGTCTGCCAGCAAGTGCTTGTTCAGACAGCAACCCCGGCCCCTTCTGATCGGGTGATCCGCGGTTGCGGTCCAGTCCGAACGACCCAACTGCATGGACCGACATTGTTCTTTCTCCCTGCGGCTAAAAGCCGCGGGCTACATCTACCAAGCCCCGCCTGCGCGGGGCTGATTTTCACCGCCGAAGAAGTCAGCCTTGCGCAGGCAAAGCTTTGTAATTGTTGGCCGCGGCTTCAGCCGCTGGCAGCAATAGTCGCGCTACCGCCTATTCGGTTCATGTCGGCTGACCGCCAACAATCATGTGTCATGTCAGCACTGAACGTGACAGGCATTGGTTCGGCCGGGGCTCCTGTCAGACCATGCTCGGCCTTAAGAAAGACCAGGTCATCGGCGCCGATGCCGTCAGCTTTCGGGCACCGGGCGGTGATCAACCCGTCGGTTGCCCTTGCGTTGCGCCGCCAGCATCAGCATCCTTGCCGACCTTGGGCGGAGGCGCGCCCGAACAGGAAGCCATGCGCAAGATACTGGTACAGGTCGGCTGCCTCGCAGCGTTGAGCTTGGGCGGATGCGAGGGCGGCGTGGCCGCCACCGGAACAGACACCACTGCCGCTGTCACGGACAGCAACGCGGCAACAGGCGCCGATACGGCAGCCGCCGCGGCCGACACGCCGCCGCCAGATGCCGCACCCACCGATGCCGCTGCCGTCGCCGAAACCGGTGCCCAACCCGGGCCGGATGCCATCGCCGACGCAACGGTCCCGGCTGAATTGCCCGCAGCCGAAGCCGGACCCACGGGTCCGTATCCCGTCGAGCTCAAGCTGCAGCTGATCACCTGGCAGATGCAGCCCAAGGACGAGACCACCCGCTGCATGATCAAGCGCTTGGACAATCCGGACAGCGTGTGGGTCCACGAAATCCAGACCGTGCTGGCCAAGGGCTCGCACCACTTGATTGTGTACCGAAGTGATGCCACCGAAGAGCAGTTGGTGCCGTTCAAGTGCACGCCGTTTACCGAGACACTGTCGGGTGGCAACGTGCCGCTGATGATCACCCAAATCCCGAAGGAAACGCTGACCCTACCCAAGGGCGTAGCGTTTAAGTTCGCACCCAAGCAGATGATTCGCATTGAGGCCCACTACCTGAACTATTACAAGGATCCGATCGACACCAGCGCCGACATCAAGTTTGTGACAGTGCCGATAAAAGAGGTCGAACACGAGGCCGACATGCTGTTTTACGGCACGCCGGACTTCGCGCTCAAGCCGGGCAAAGAGACGATGACGCCTTGGAATTACATCGATGTGTGGCCAGACACCAAGGTCTTTGCGGTCACCGGCCACACCCACCAGTACGGCACTGATGTCCAGATCGGCTTGGCCCAAGGCGGTACCGACGCCAATGCACCGCTGATCTATCCCGAAAAAGACAAGCCGTTTCAATGGGACGAGGCCCCGCTGACCGTGTTCAACCCGCCCTTGCAATTCAAGGCCAACGAGGGCTTTCAGTACCGCTGCAAGTGGAACAACACCTCGACCAAGACCATCGGCTTTGGCGAGTCGGCCAACCAGGAGATGTGCTTCTTCTGGGCCTACTACTACCCGAGCAAGGGCTACCGGATGTGCATCAACCCGGGCAAATGGAAGGATCAGGCCCCCGGCATCATTACCGACCCGATCTGCTGCCCGGACTCGCCGTTCTGTGGGCTAGTCAAGAATTACCTGAGCAAGGGCCTGTAGTTGAACAAAGGGTGCCGCTATTCGCGACCTCGCCAACCGAGCACCGCCGGTTCGGCAATGGCGCGCGCCTGCGGCGCAAGGCCGGCGACGACCAGCACAACCTTGCCGCGCCAACTGGCCACCGGCACCGTGGCCATGGCGTCCGCAATCGCCACAGGCTGCGACTGCGCCAACAGCACCAGCAACAGCTCGGCTGCAGCAAGTCCTTGCGTTTCTTGTCCTCCCGCTTGCGGTAGGGCGCAACAAGCAACTTGTGCACCGCATAGCGCGCCGGTTGAGGCACGACGACCAGCACGCCATCACCCAGCGGAACCGCCAGCAAAATCGGATCTGCAATCAAGTGATCGATAAAGCGCAGGGGCGAGCCGGCGACGCCCAAGTTCTCCAGATCAACGGGCACCGCACTTCTTCGGCCGCGCAATGGCGCAATAATATCGACCCGCATGTCCGCTTGCGGAGACATGTAGGTGGTCGCGACAATTTGGTCTACAGGCGCAATTGGCTGAAGTCCAAAGCCAACAAGCAGCGGCCAAAGTTCGATTTTCTCGGGTACAACCAGCCAAACATCGGGCTCACTGGCGAGATCGACATCTTGGGTTTCTGCCACTTGCGGCGGCCACTTGCGGCGGCCACTTGACGCCCAGCAAGCCTTGATAGGCCAAGAAGGCGAACGTGCCGATGACGACCGCGCCACTGTTGTGCAGACCGGCTTTGTACCGGGCCTGCACCATCCGACTGGTCGGCGCGGCAGGTGGCGGCAACACCTGACCTCCGCGCAGCAGGCGACACAATTCGCCGCGGGCGTGTACGGCCGCCCGACGTTGCTGGCATGCCGCGAAGTATTGCGGTCTGACAGGAGCCCCGGCCGAACCAAGGCCTGTCACGTTCAGTTCCGACATTACACATGATTGTTGGCGGTCAGCCGACATGAACCTGATAGGCGGGAGCGCGACTATTACTCCCAGCGGCTGAAGCCGCGGGCAACAATTACAAAGCCTTGCCTGCGCAAGGCTGACTTCTCCCGCGGTGAAAATCAGCCCCGCTGAGGCGGGGCTTGGTAGATGTAGCCCGCGGCTTTTAGCCGCAGGGAGAAAGAACGATGTTGGTACAAGCAGTTGAGTCGTTCGCACTGGACCGCAACGGCGGATCACGCGATCAGAAGGGGCCGGAGTTCCGGTCTGATGCAAATTCACAAGGAGATATCGACAACCGCGGCTCGCCGCCGACCCGTAAGAATCCGGCATAGAGGGTGTAGCCAAAAACCCAACCTGCGTCAGGACACATCAAGACCACCAATCTCCCTATTTTCACCGTCAGAATAAATTCTGCGGCTACAGGTCACCTGGAGCCGGGCAATTCATTGCGACGGCGTCCCCGCACCGGTTCCCGCTGCGGTTTGCCAAGGGACTCAATTGGCTACACCCTCTCAGTCCTTCGCCACAATAATCGACGTCACGCCAATGCCGCGACTCTTGGCCGCGCCCATCGCCATGCCCTTGGTCACGTCGGTGTAGTCGTCATGCGGCGACGCGTCGCCGATGAGCACAATCAGCTTGACCGCCTCGGGCCGCCAGCTCAGCCCGGTCGCCGCGCGGTGGATGCCGGCATACACGTGCTCGGGTTCATCGCCGCCACAGTCGACCTGGGCCCGCGCAAACGCACCCGCAACGTCGCCTTTGTCCTCGGTAAATGGCGTCTCGATCTTGGTCACGTAGGCGCAGCCGCCGACTTTGTCCTTGTAGTACACCACCGCCACCCGCGTCTTGCCCGGCCGCGCAAACGCCTGGGCCAGCATGCTTGCTGCGGCCCCGCGCATGGCTTGCAGGTCATTCTTCATAGAGCCCGTGGTGTCGATCAGAAACGCCATGTCGAGATCGGGCACGTCTTTGACGGTTCCCAGCAGCTGCGCAATCTTGCCGGGCAGGGCGCCCGACGTCGCCGACGCGTACACGCCGCCACCGGTGCCCACCGCAATCTCGCGAAAGGCCGTTGCCGTGCCCTCGTCAAAGTTGCCGGGTGGCAGGCTGCTGATGCGCTGCGGTCTGGGCTTCTCCACGGGCGGTGGCGGCGGTGGTGGTGGGGCCGGGACGGGCGGCCGCCCGGTGCCCGCAGCGCTGCCGGTGCCATCGCCGGTGGGGATGGTCAGGCCTTTGGGGTCGGGCTTGGCCGGCTCAGTTGGCTTGGCCGGCTCAGGTCGCGCAGGCTCGGCGGCAACCGGCGTTGGCCTGGGCTTGGGCTTGACCTTGGCCGGCGGCGGCGGGCCCTGCTGGAACACGACTTGGGCCTCGCTGGGACCCTCGTCGAAGGCTTGCGGCAGTGCCAGCGCAACCGCCACGTCTGCCGCAATCGGCGCATCCACCGGCTTTTCGCATCCGCCCAGGCAGGCCAGCACCGCGGTTGCCATGGCCCAGTTCGCCCGTGTCTGCATCGCCGACCTCTGGTCCGGGCGTCCTGCCCGGTGCTGCTGCGACGCGCGGGCCGCGTCCTTCGGTGCACGCCGAGCTTGGCTAGCGCTTTGCCGGTGCAGGCTTGGCCGGTGCAGGCTTGGCCGCTGCAGGCTTGGCCGCTGCGGGCTTCGCTGGTGCAGGCTTGGCCGCTGCGGGCTTCGCTGGTGCAGGCTTCGCCTTGGGACCTTTGCCGCCCATCGTCGACCCAGCGTCCGGCTTGTCCGGCACCTCGATTTTCTCACGCGGCCGCTTCGGTGCCGGCTTGTCCGGCAGCGGCTCGCAGACATCGTTGACCGGCTGGGCCGGCATCGCCCGAACGGGTTCAGCCTTGCGCGCAGCCAGAGCGTCGCGAATAATACCGTGGGCTTCGCCTACGGGCTCACCACACACGGCGTCGACCTTCAGTGCGGTCTGCACCGCACCATCGGCGTCATTGGCTGCCAATTGGGCTTTGGCATCGCGCAGCCAGATCGCCTGCGGGTCGGCATCGGACTCCGGCTTGCCGCCGCCCAAGCCATTGAGCCGTCGCTTGCGCAATGCCAACCGGGCTTCCGTCTTGGCCGCGTCGCCCTCCGCCAACTGCAACCGGTCGCACGCCGCTTGCAACGCGCCCGCCGCCTTGTCGGCCGCCGACGCATCGGCTTTGCCGCCACACAACGCGCGCAAGTGCTCCACATCGAGGCTGCTGTGGGCCCGCTCGACCAGCGGCTGCCAAGCCCACGCCGCGCCGACCTTTTGCAGCAGCCGCGCATGGCGCACAAAGTGGACTTCCTCACCCAGGGCACCGTCGTAAAACCGTCCGCTGACCACTGCCAGCACCGGTCGATCAGGATCGCCCGTCGCAATTAGCCCCGCCCATCCGCCGCCGTCGTGGCCGCTTGCTTGGCGCTCGGGCGGCAGCGTCTTGGCCGGCCGCGTCGTCTCGTCAAAGGTGTGTGCGGCCCGGCTGTCGTCGGCAAAAGCCGCCACCACCTCAAATTGCTTGCCGCTTTGTGCGACCTTGTCTTGCCGGTCGAGGGTTTTTTGCAGCAGGCACACTTCTAGAATCGCCGAAGGCGCGCCTTCTTTGGCGGCCGGATAGGCGATCTCCAGGCGCTTGGCCAGGCTGAATTCGTCCGGCGCGTCCTGCGCGCAGCCGGTCTTGGCCTGCAGCGTGCCCGCCGCAACCGGTCCGCCGCCGGCACGCAGCAGCGGCGCCGCCGGTGGCACTTGTGGCAGGGCATCGCCCAGCGTTTGCCCAGCGGGCAGGGCAAACGGTTCGGGGGCAAGCGCCACTGGCCCAGGCGGCGCAGCTGGCGCCACCCCAGCTGGTGCAGCAGCAGGCGCAACCGGCGCTTCAGCTGCCGCAGCAGGAGGCGGCTTGGCCGGCGCTGGCTTGTCGCAAGCAGCGGCAGTGACCGCGGCCAGCACCAGCAGGAAACGCTTCACTTGCAGCCGGTCGAGGTGCACTTCTTGCCCAAGGGACACGGCGCGGCACTTTTGCAGGTGCACTTGTTGTCCGCACCGCACTGGTCGCCCTGATCGACCGAGCACGTCTGGGTTCCGCACACGCACTGGTCCAGTTGGTTGGCGCTGGCCGACTTCTTGCAGGGCGTGCCGCCCGAGCACGCGATGTCGCCGATGCATGCCAACGCGCCGCCCGAGGTGCACTGGTACGAGCCCGTGGCGCAGTCGTCGATGTCGGTCGGCACGTCGCACTTTTGGCCCTTCTGGACGAAACCTTCGTCGGTGCTGCCATCACAGTTGTCGTCTAAGCTGTTGCAGATCTCGGTGATGTTGGTCTTGGTCTCGTTGTCGCACACCACCTTGCCGCCGGTGCCGCAGGCCCAAGTGCCGTTGGCGCACTTGTCGGTGTCGGCGCCGTCGCATTTCTCGCCCAGCAACAGGCCTTCGTCGGTCTTGCCGTCGCAGTTGTTGTCCTGGCTGTCACAGACTTCGGTCAAATTCTGGATAAACTCGGTGCCGCACACCACGCCTGCGCCGCTGATGCTGCAGATCAGCACGCCGTTGGGGCACTGGTCGCTGTCGGGACCGTCGCAAGCCTGGCCCAGCGTAGTGAACTGCTCATCGGTCTGGCCATTGCAGTCGTTGTCCTTGCCGTCGCAAATCTCAGCGCTGGCGCCGCCCACGCCGGTTTCCAAACACTCGACGTCTTTCTTGCTTGAATGGCACACAATCGCGCCGTTCTTGCACTGATCGGCATCGGCACCGTCGCAAGCCTTGCCCTTGGTCGGGTACGGGTCGTCGGTCACCCCATTGCAGTCGTTGTCGGCGTCGTCGCACAGCGTTTCTTTGAACTCAAAGCCCAGCGCAGTGTCATAGGCGCACTTCCACACGCCCTTGTTGCAATTGGCCTTGAGGGCCGTGGCGCACACGCCCAACTGGTTGCAAGTCGACTTTTTGGGGTCGAGCTCTTCGTCGGTGACGCCATCGCAGTCGTCGTCTTTGAGGTTGCACAGCTCAGACTTGTTCTCGAACTCGGGGCCATCGGGATTGGTCGAGCACACCGCCACTTGCTTGCTGTTGCACACGACCAGGCCATTGCCGCATTCGCCGACGCCTGAGCACGGCGCGCCCACCGGCAAGCCGCCGTACTTCAGACCGTCGTCGGTGGCGCCGTTGCAGTCGTCGTCCAGGCTGTTGCAGACCTCGGTTTTGCTCTGCGAGGCCGTGCCGTCCGGATCGGTCGAACACGTCGCGGTCATGTTCTTGCCGCACACCACTTTGCCGGTGCCACACACGCCCAAGCCGTCGCAGTTGGCGCCCAGCGCAAGCTTTTCGGTGCCGTAGGTGAAGCCCTCGTCGGTCTTGCCGTCGCAGTTGTTGTCCTTGCCATCGCAAACTTCTAAGATATCGGTGGCGTCTTCGTTGTTGCAGACCGCGCCCTTGCCGTCGGGCGCGCACGTAAACGTGCCGGTGGCGCATTGGTCGCTGTCGGGGCCATCGCAAGCAAGCCCGACCTTGAACCCGTCGTCGGTCTTGCTGTCGCAGTTGTTGTCCAGACCGTCGCACAGCGACTCGGTTTCCTCGTAGACCGGCACCGCGCTGTAGTCGCAGACCCACTTGCCCGCCTTGCACGCCGCGCCCAGCTTGTCGCTGGCGCATACGCCGACCTTTTTGCACGGAGAGTCGACCACAGTCAGGTTTTCGTCGGTTTTGCCATCGCAGTCGTTGTCGAGGCCGTCACAGATTTCGGTCTTGGCCGCATCTTTGCTGCCGCCGGCTTGGGTGCTGCACACGACTTGCTTGTTGCTGCCACACTCGACTTTGCCGGCGTCACACGCGCCGACTTGGGGGCAGGCATCGCCCAGCGGCACGCCGTTAAAGCTCAGGTTGTCGTCGATTTTGCCGTTGCAGTCATTGTCTAGGCCGTCGCACAACTCCTGGCCGTTGAAGATCAAGAACGCATCGGGGTTGCTCGAGCACGTCGCCACAAACTTGGTCGGCGAGCAGACCACGTTGCCCGCGCCGCACAACCCTGTGCCCGAACACGCGGCGCCCAGCGCCAAGCCGGTGTAGGTCTGGCCTTCATCGAACTTGCCGTCGCAGTTGTCGTCTAGCCCATTGCAGATCTCTTTGATGTCGCTCTTGGACTCGGTGCCGCACACCGCCTGGTTGCCATCGGCGGCGCACAGGACCATGCCGAACTTGCACAGGTCTGGGTCGGCGCCGTCGCAGGGCTCGCCCAGCGCGGTCTTGTCTTTGCCAAACGCAAAGCCTTCGTCGGTGGTGCCATCGCAGTTGTCGTCCTGATCGTTGCAAATCTCGACCAAGTCGACCTTGGCTTCGCTGGCGCAGTGGGTGTCTTTGCCGTCGTCGGTGCACGAGAACGCGCCGTTCTTGCACAAGTCGCTGTCTTTGCCGTCGCAAGGCACGCCGACGTTGTAGCCCTCGTCGGTTTGGCCATCGCAGTCGTCATCTTTGCCGTTGCACAGCTCGACCAAATCGACTTTGGACTCGTTGAGACAGACGTTGCCGCCCTTGTCGAGCGAGCAGCTGAAGGTGCCGTTCTTGCACTGATCGGTGTCGGTGCCGTCGCAGGGGACGCCAACTTCAAAGTCCTCGTCGGTCTTGCCATCGCAGTCGTTGTCCAGGGCGTCGCAGCTGTATTCCTTGTCGGGTTGGAAGCCGACCACGCTGGTGTAGCCGCACTGCCACTTGCCGGCGTCGCAAATGGCCGAAACGTTGATGATATTGCACACGCCAGTCTTGTAGCACGTCGAGTCGGCTACGCCCAAGCCCTCGTCGACGTGGCCATCGCAGTCGTCGTCCAAGCCGTCGCACACTTCATCGCTGCCGGCGAACTTGCTGCCACCCTGCATGGTCGAGCAGGTCGCCTTGCTGTTGCTGCCGCACTCGACCTTGCCGGGCACCGGGCTGCACGCCCCTGGGCCATTGCAGGTCTCGCCCAATTTCTTGCCGCCAAACGCCTGGTCTTCGTCCGTCAACCCGTCGCAGTCGTCGTCTTTGCTGTTGCACGTCTCGGCTGCGGCTTGCGACTCTGTGCCGAAGAAGTCGGTTGAGCACACCGGCACTTGTAGCTCGGGCGAGCACACCACTTTGCCTTCGCCGCAGGTGCCCAAGCCGTCGCAGCCTTGGCCGACGCTCTTGCCGAAGTAGGCCAAATCCTCGTCGGTCTTGCCGTCGCAGTCGTCGTCCAAGGCGTTGCACTGCTCGTAGAGGTCTTGGACAGACTCGTTGCTGCACTCTTCCTTTTTGCCGTCGGGCTGACAAGTCCAGGTGCCGTTGCTGCATCCGTCGCTGTCGGCCCCGTCGCAGATTTGGCCGAGCTTGGCGAATGTCTCGTCGGTCTTGCCGTTGCAGTTGTCGTCCTGACCATTGCACGCCTCGGCTTGGGGGCCCTTCTTGGGCACGCACAAGACTTGCGCGGTGAAGGTGACCTTGGTGCACACCGTCACGCCGGGCTGGCACGCGCCGACTTCCGACCCGCATGACACATCGCCGCCAGGATTGCCGTCGTCGACCGCACCATTGCAGTCGTCGTCCTTGCCATTGCAGATCTCTGGGTTGCCGGGGAACACGCCTTTGTCCAACGGCTTGCAGTCCACAATGTTGGGGTAGCCGTCCTGATCGTCGTCGTTGATCTGCGCGCACACCGCGTCGGCGCCATCGCAGTCTTGGTCAATCCCGTCGTCGCATTTTTCGGCGGCTCCCGGGTAGCTCGCCGGGTCTTGCGCGCCACAGTCGTCGGCAACAAAGCCATCGAAGTCAATATCACCGGGATCACATTGGGCAATCTGCCCGTCGCAGTTGCGGTCGCACTTGGCCACGGCGTCTGGTCCAAAGCCAAGCGCGGGCTCGCAGCAGGGCTCGTTTTTGACCTTAGACGAGTAGCCAGAGTCCAGCGGATTGCAGTCTTCGGGCGCGACCGAGCCATCGCCATCGAGATCGCTGCTGTAGCACGTCTCGTCGGTCTGGCCGTCGCAGTCTTCGTCCACCGCGTTGCCTTGACCGGGCGATTTGCACGCCTCGAGCACGTCGTAGACCTTCTCGGCGGTGCAAGTCAGCGACAGCCCGTCGGCCTGGCAAGTCTTGACGCCATTGGCGCAGAAATCGCTGTCGTCGGAGTCGCACGCGGCGCCAAGGCCAAGGTCCGCGAAGTTTTCGTCGGTTTTGCCGTCGCAGTTGTCGTCTTTGCTGTTGCAGGTCTCGGGCTCACCGCCTTGGGCATCGGTGCATGTCACGATTTTTTGCAGGCCAACGGCGGTGCAGACCAGCGTGCCCGCTTTGCAGGCGCCTAGCGCCGAGCCACAGGCGCCGCCGCCGCCCGGGTTGCCATCGTCGGTGACGCCGTCGCAGTTGTCGTCAATGGCGTTGCAGGTCTCTTTGACCTCTGGGCTGATTTTTTCGGTGGTGTCGTCGCAGTCATACGGCAGCGGCCACTTGTCGTTGTCCTGATCGTTGGCGCCTGAGCACACCGAGTCGCCATCGACACAGTCTTGGTCGATGCCGTCGTCGCACTTGTCTTTGGCGTTGGGGTAGACAGCGGGGTTCTTGTCGTCGCAATCGGCGGGCGCGGCGAAGCCGTCTTTGTCCAAATCGGCGGCCGCGCAGGCCGTGACTTTGCCGTCGCAGTTGAAGTCACAAGCCTTGCTGCTGTCGTTGGTGGCGACCAGCGTCGGTTGGCCGGCAAGCGGCAGAGCGCCACAGCACAGCTCGACTGCGCCCGGATGGACTTCGGCCAGGTACGGCGCGCAATCCTGCAGGTCGGGCGTGCCGTCTTTGTCAGAGTCCTTGGGTGGGCAGCCCTCGTCGGTTTTCGCATCGCAATTGTCGTCGACGCCGTTGCCGCAGATTTCCTTGGTCGGCTTCTTCTTTTCGCTGGAACAGACCACGCCCTTCTTGGAGGCGGCACATTGCAATTTGCCGCCCGCGCACGCGCCCACGCCGCACAGACTGCCCAAGGTAGTGTAGGCCTCGTCGGTTTGGCCATTGCAGTCGTTGTCGATGCCGTCGCACAGCTCGGGGATCGGCACCACCGCACTGCACGTCGACCAGCCGATAGCGCCACAGACTTGGGCCCCCAAGCACTTGCCGACCGGGCTAAAGGCGGCGCACGCCCATGCTTGGCCGCCGATCGCTTCGCTGCAGGTGCAGGTGCCGAGCTGGGGCACGCAGGTGTCGCCCGCTTTGAATTGCTGGCACACAAAGCCGGTCGGGCAGGTGCCGCCGGTGCCACAGGCCACGCCGCACAGCGACTCTTTGGTCTCAGCCAGCGGCACGCAGGCCTTGCCGGCGCAGTCGCTATCGGCCTCGCACGGCTTGCACAGGTCATTGGGCAACGGCAAGCACTGCGGCACGGTGGTCGATCCGGTGGCGATGTCCAGCCCACAGCGCATGCCCGCTGGGCAATCGCCCGTGCAGGCCTTGCTGCACACTTTGGGCGAACCGGTCACTGTCAGGCACACCTTGGAGTCACAGTCTTTGTCGGCGGTGCACGTCTGCCCCAAGGGCAGCAGGGTCGGGCCCGCATCGATCTCGGATGGCACGTCCACGGTGTCAACAATGTCTTCGATGTCGGCGACCTCCGCCACCGCGGCGTCCACTTCTTCGCCCGTCGCCTCGACCTCGGCGCCATCTGGCGGCAATTCGCTGAGGTCGGCCAGCGTTTCTGCGGCGGCGTCGCTGGGCACATCGGCGGGGGGGCTGCCAATGTCAGCGCCCACATCGGCGGCTGCCGCCGCAATGTCAGGATTTTCGGGTACAAACTCGCTTTCGATGCAGCCCGACACGGTGGCAGCAACGGCCAAGGTGCCGAGCAGGGCATGGCAGAACGGCAGGCAAACTCGATTCATAGTTGTTTTCATGCCCATGCCACGCACACAACTGCGCATGAAGACCGCGCCTGCAGACTCAAGCACCAAGCCACCTGAGCCAAGCGCACAGGCTAACGTGAACTCCGGCATAGTTCAAGGCGCAGCTTGTCGGCAAAAAACTGCACCGTGCGCCCTACTTCTGCGCTTTGGACAGGTCCTTGACGGTGACGCCAGCAGGCGGCGTCCACTCAAAAATCTTGTCGTCCAGCGGCTCGAATCTGGGATCGCGCCAGACCAAATCGGTGGTGTCTCCAATCGGATCAACGACTTTGCTTGCGCGCACCGCGAACGTAGCCTTGTCGACCACCAGCGTGAGCGACTTGAGCAGCTGCGTGCCGGCCTTGGGCACCAGCTTGAGCGCATAGGCGTCTGGCAGTGGTGACGTCGCCAGCTCCAGATTGAACTCCAGGGCCAAATTGCCCTGTCCGGTCAGGTATGTCGTCGCCTGGTAGATCTGGCTGTTCTTGACCGGCACTTTCATGGCCATCCGCTCGCGGCGCTCGTAGGCCCACAGCGTCTCGCCGTTGCAAAAGTAGAACACTTCCTCGCCCGGGTAGTCCCAGCGCATCTTGCCAGCCTTGTCGGCGGCCGAGTCGCCGCGCTTGATCCACGCCATGCCTTCGCGCTTGAGGCCCACCGCCAGACCCTTCTTGGTCACGACTTGGGTAAACGACGCACGCACCCCCGGTTGCTTGGCATAAAACGCGAAGATGCCATCGGCAATTTGCGCGGCGGTCAGTGCCAATTCGCCGGCTTTGGCTGGATCTGGCTTGACCTCGACGGGCTTGGCAGCGTCTGGCTTGGCAGCGTCTGGCTTGGCAGCGACGGGCGGTGCCGGCGTTGGCGGCGCTGCCTTGGCTGTTTTGGTGGCCTTGGCCGCCTTGGCCGCCTTCTTGGGCTTGGCCAATGCCGGGTCGCCGATCAGGGCCACCGCGCAGGCAAACGCGGCAATTGTGGCGAAAAAGCGAAGATACCTCATGCGATCGAACTCCCAGTGCGCCGCGCTGGCCGCGTCGCACCGCCGCCAGTGTGGCACGCGCGGCCAGACCTGAAAACGCGCCACCGCCGCCTTCGGTTCAGGCAGACGAGTTGTCCGGTAGTTATCAAGAATTGCCACGTGAAAATGAAGATATACGATCCGCTGGTTGCGCGAGCTTGGCCGGCCACTAGCGTGGTTTTGCCCACTTGCACAGCAAGGCCGCAGATTTCTGGCCAGCCTGTGGCGCCATGTTACGGTCATCCGGTGACGGTTTTTGGTGGTGCACCTCGCCTGCCGACCGCCGTAGCAACACCGAACAGATCAAGCTATTTCGTCAATTTTGGGGCAGGTGGACCATGGCCAAGCACAACCCGACTGCCGTCCAGCGGCCGGTCAAAGACAACAAGCAGGCCGAGCGCCTGACGACCGGCGCCGTCCGCGAAGTGCGCCAACGTGAGATGCGGGGCGAAATGGCCGGGCTGGTGCTGCTGGGTGCCGGCATGGCCTTTGCGGCGTCGCTGGCTTCGCACGATCCGCGCGACATGGCGGCAGTGGCCGCCGGCAAGGGCGCCGAGCAAGTTGCCAATTGGCTGGGGCCGGTCGGTGCGCGCATCGCGGACTTGTTGTTGCATTTCTTTGGTTTGGGCGCATTTCTGCTCAACGTGCTGGTGCTGGCGCTGGCGCTGGCGACCCTGACCGGCCGCATGCGGGCGCCGCGCCTGAGCCTGGCGGTCGGCGCCTTTGGCGCCAGCCTCTCTGGGTTGGTGCTGCTGCACTTGATCGCGCAACGCTGGAACTGGCGGCCGCTGGGCAAAGATGCCGCGGGCTTGATCCCCGGTGGCGTAGCGATGGTGCTCAAGGCCATGCTCAAGACTACCGGCACCGCGCTGGTGGCAGCTGTGGCGCTGATGGCCTCGATGGCCGCGATCTCCGGGCGCTCGCTGACCAGCATGTTCGTGCGTTGGGTCTCGCGCAAGGCGGTGCCAGTGGTCGAAGGTGCGGCGGCCAAGACCACCGATGCGGCGCAGAAAAGCTGGCTTCAGCTGGGCAACACGGTGCGCTCGACCATGAGCAGCAAGAGTCACGCGGCCTCCAATGCTCGGCTACAAGCGGTGGAGCCGGACCACGCCGGTGACATCGGTGACGACATGGACGGCAGCAGCATCGTGACGGCCAAGCCGCCGCTGCCCGCCGCGCCTGACAAGGAATTCACGTTCTCGGCCGCCGATTTTGGCATGGCACCGCCACCGTCTGATGAGCTGCCGCAGACTGCGGTTGCCAAGCCGCGCTACAGCCAGCCGATTCCGCCGCTACCGGCGATGCCAGCCGTCGCGCCCAGCGCCCACAGCAAGAGCGTGCACACCCAGCCGATGCACGGCAACACCGTGCCTGCCTACCCGCTGTCCAGTAGCGAGGCCAGCGTGCCTGCTGCGGCCCCGCGCACCACGCACGGCCCGACGCTGCGGATGAACGCTGTCGAGGTGGATCAGGTCCAGGCCGAACTCGACAGCGCCGCGATGGGGGAAGACCCCGAGATTGGCGCAGCGTTTATCATGCCCGTCGTCGACGATCGCGTCCAAATGGCGTTGCCAGCGACGGCCGTGGTCGGACCCAAGGCCGTCGAGTTCAGCCAACCGCGCATCATCGAGACCGAGGCGCTGCGCTGTGACGCCCCGGTGCGCACTGTAGAAGCCGTGCAACAGAGCCTGGCCATCGACGGCAAGTCGTGGATCTTGCCGTCTTCTTCGCTGTTGCAAGAGCCGCCGACCCGGGCCCTGACCATCGATGAAGACACCGAGCGCGTGCTGCGCGAGAACGCGGTGGTGCTGGCCCAAAAGCTCGCCGACTTCGGGATCACCGGTACAGTACAAGACATTCGCCCGGGTCCGGTGGTCACGACCTACGAGTTTCGGCCCTCGGCTGGGATCAAGATCAGCAAGATCACCAACCTCAAAGACGATCTGACCATGTCGCTGTCGGCGCTCAACGTCCGCGTAGTGGCACCGGTGCCGGGCAAGGACGTGGTCGGCATCGAGGTGCCCAACCACAGCCGCCAGATCGTGTACTTCCGTGAAGTGCTGGAGCGCCGCGAGTTTCACGACGCCAGGGGCCAGTTGACCCTGATTTTGGGCAAAGACATCGAAGGCAAGCCGATGCTCATCGACTTGGCCAAGGCGCCGCACTTGCTGGTGGCGGGCGCGACCGGCACTGGCAAGTCGGTCGGTATCAACAGCTTTATCTGCTCGCTGTTGTTTCACTGCACGCCCAAAGACTTGCGCATGATCTTTATCGATCCCAAGCGGGTTGAGTTGGCCAGTTACGCCGACATTCCCCACTTGCTGCTGCCAGTGCTCGAGGATTCGCGCAAGGCGGAGCTGGCGCTGAAGTGGGCTGTCAACGAGATGGAGCGGCGCTACAAGCTGTTGCAGCTGGCCGACGTGCGCAACTTGGCGGGCTACAAAGATAAGCTCCCGGAAATGCGCGCGATGGCGACCCGCAAGGCCTTGCTCGAAAGCCGCGACGGCGAGCACTGCGCGCCCGAAATGCCCGAAGATCCGCCGTTTATCGTGGTGGTTATCGACGAGTTTGCTGACCTGATTATGGAAGCCGGCAAGGCGGTCGAAGTGCCGGTTGCGCGCTTGGCCCAAAAAGCCCGCGCCGCGGGTATCCACGTCATCTTGGCGACCCAGCGGCCGTCTACCGACGTGATCACTGGCATCATCAAGGCCAACTTCCCCACGCGCATCAGCTTTAAGGTGTCGTCCTCGATCGATAGCCGGGTGGTGCTGGGCGCAGTCGGGGCCGAAACGCTCTTGGGCAACGGCGACATGTTGGTGGTGCCGCCCAATGACAGCGCGCTGCGGCGCTGCCACGGCACCTGGATCACCGACGGCGAAGTGCTCGCCATCGCCAAGCACTGGAAAGAGCAGGGCACGCCCATTTACGAGATGGACATCCTGACCGATCCGGAAGCCGAAGAGACCGAGAGCGACAGCGCGGGCGAGATGGACGCGCTCTACAGCGACGCCGTCCAAGCCGTGGTAGAAAAAGGCGAGGCTTCGATCAGCTTCTTGCAGCGCAAGTTCAGCGTCGGCTACGGTCGGGCTGCCAAGATCATGGATGGCATGGAGCGCGCCCGCGTGGTCGGTCCGTCGCGTGGACCGAACAAGCCGCGCGAGATTTTGGCGCAACGGCTTTAGGGCTTGGCCAACAACAAGTTGGCCAAGCGGCGTTGGCTGGGTGGGTCGCAAGCTCGCGGCTTTGCAGCCGACTCGCCGCTCCTGAGGTGAGAAAGTCGATCGAGTTGTTCTTTTACAGGCCCTTAGCGCTCAGCGCAACACCGGTCCGTGCAGCAAGTACACCGGCTGCGGCCGAAACGGCGGCGTCCAGCGCTGCGCCTGCTCCGCATCACCCGCTTCTTCGATCTCGACCATGCTGCCGGTCAGATGCCGCGACAGCCGCAGCCGCCACGGCCGCTCGCCGCCGACCAGATCAACCAGCACCGTCTTGTCCGCGTCAATCGGCGTCCAGCGCTCCAGCCGCAGCGTGCCAAACAGCGCCCGCTTGGCGGTGATCGCCTTGCGCGCTGTCTCGATTGTTTTTTCGAATTCCATGTTGCCCTGCAACCACACGTCGTAGCCGCCGTCGCCATTGCGGATCACCGCGCGCATTTGGAGTGGCGCGACCAGCACCGCTGCCGCTGCCTCGTGGGCCGTCGCGGGCGCGACTGGCGGTTCGGCATGGGCCGTAGCGGCCAAGAACAGGCCCAGTGCGTTGGCAATTGTCTTTGTTCCGATCGGGTGCATCGCCCCTCTTGTCGCGGTGTCGATGATAGCGTAGCACTGGACCCAGCGCAGGCGCCAGCAGGCAAAAACGGCCGCGAATCGATCGAGGCCTTTGTTCAACCATTTGATATCGTGTTGTTTTGTCGCCTTGACGCCGTTGGACGTCGCGACTATCATCGCGCGCTCGCTGCCGGGCGGTGTCGTTCGGCTGTTTGTGTCCATCCGCTCCATTCTTTGCCTTCGTGCGCAGGTTGACCATGCCCCGCTTTTCCTCGCCGCCCGCTGCTGCCGCATCGCTGTCCTCTCGCCGCCGCCGCCCGTCCCTGCGCAACTTGCTGCTGTCGCTGGTTGCGCTGGCGTTGGCGCTGCCCGCGCTGTCCGCCTGCGAAAAAGGCGAGAAGTCGTGCCGCTACTACAGCATGGTGCTCGACGCCAAAGGTGCCAACTTGCGCAAGCGCGCCGAGCAGTTGGAGATCATCCGCAACCTGCCCGGCAAAGAGCAGCGCAAGTGCGACGATCCTGCGGTGTTCGAACGCTTTTCGCGGGCGATGGACATCAAGGAGCTGCGCCCGACCGTGGTCGCCGTCGCGGAGAATGTGGGCCGGTCGGGCTCGGGGCTGAGCAAGGGCGCGCCGGGCTTTGAGCTCCGGCCGAGGAGTGAAAAGCTCTTGGTTAAGGCGCTGGCGTTTGAAGACACCGCCGGTCAGGCCTCTCAGGTCATTCGGCAGTGGCGCGTCGAGACGGCCGAGTCGGGCCGCGACCCGTGGTTCCCGTCGACCGAGACCATCAAAGAACTGGCCAGGTGGATCAAGAAGTACAAGAAAGAGACCAAGGCGTCGCTGGTCGAAGCGTTGTTCGTGTCGCTGGTGAGACCAGAGCAGCGCAATGAGTACGAAGACTTGCTCATTGAACTCGCCGGGACCGATCCGGCGGAGCAGGGCGTGGAGACCAACCTCAAGGCGTTGTCGTACCTCATGGAGATCTACCGCGCCGATCCGGGCAAGCCCAAGGCGATAAAGGGTAGTGCGTTCGATGCGATGGTCAAGTCGCTGTACACTCGCGATGCGGTGCGTTCCGAGACCTACATGGCCGGCCGGCTGGCGCTCGGCAACGTCGATCCCGCGCGCTTAAGCAAGACCATGCTCGCGATCTACACCCAAAAGAACCCCGGCTTTGAGCAGCCCGCGGACGGTACGCCCAAGACCTTTGATTCGTGGGCCAAAGAATACGGCCTGTCGGACTGGGAGTGGAAAGAAGGACCCAAGGCAATTCAAGTCTTGGGTGACCTGCACGACCCGGCAACGGCCGCGGATTTGGTCATGATGGCGCACAAAGCTGTCGACGCTGAGAAGGGTCCGCAGGACTACGACCAGAAGATGGGCAAGCAGTTGCCGTACGGTGGCTACGTCATCAGCCGGTTGCAAATGACGATGTGGGCGCTGTCGGCGATGGGCGAAGGCTTGGCGCCCGTGGCCGAAGCGATCGCGGCCGGCGCCAAGTCTGGCGGCCTGACCGTTGAGCAGCGGACCTTCCCCATGAATGCACTGGCGTTCTCAGGTGCGACCAACGCCTGGGCCGTGATGTTCAAGGCGTTTAACGAACTGCCGGACAACGAGAAGCCCGACTTTCTGGCCGGTCTGTCTTACAGCATCGACCCCGAAGGTGTCGAGGAGTGGAACAAGACGATCGTCGAGTCCAAGGTCGAAGCGGTCAAGAAATTCAGCCAAGCCCCTGAAATCAAAGCGCGTATCAACGTGGTCAGCGAGTGCAAGAAGGGCATGGACGCGGCCGTGGACGAGCCGGGCAAGCTCACTGCGCTGTTGGCCTGCTACAAGGGCTTCTTGACCACCGGCGACGACTTGTCCAAGGAGAAGGCCGTGGTCGGCCTGATCCACCTGGGCGTGCGCAAGAACGCCGACGTGGTGCCGCTGCTGTGCGATGCGCTGAATAAGGCCCAAGCGACATCGACGACCCTGCGCCAGATTTTGGTCGCCGGTCTGCGCCAGCTCGCCAAGCCGCAGCACAGCCAGTTGGTCTACACGACCAAGGAAATGCAGGTCTCGATCCCCAACACCATGCCCTGGATTTGGGATCTCGAAGTGGTGGTGGCGCGCTTGCTGCAGCTGCCGGGCGCCGTGCCGGTGGGCAACATTGCCGCGCCGGGTTCGCAGGTCAAGCCTGACGAGCCGAAGGCGGCACCAGTGCCGGCTGCGCCTGCGCCCGCACCTGCGGCACCTACGCCTGCGCCTGCGGCACCTACGCCTGCGCCTGCGGCACCTGCGCCTGCGCCTGCGCCTGCAAAGTAGGCGACACACCCCGTCGTTGGCCTCACCCCGTCGCCGCCTGCTGGCGGCGGCGACCCTCTTCCGAGCGGAAGAGAGTAAATCCTTAAAATCATACGGTTTACATCAGGGCGTGAACCGAACATGTCGGTGCGGCGAAACTAGCGCCCGCGCCAGATCTTGGGTCCGACGCTTGGGGATTCGCCGCGATGTCGTACCGATTGCTGTTGTTCGTGGTCCTGGTTTTCGGCCTTGCCCGCCTGCAGCGACCCGCCGGCCAAAGTCGCCGGTTCGCCGGTGACGGCAGCGGATGCTGACGCGGCGACTGCCGTCAGCGATGTCGCCAAGCTTGAGCTCGGCGGCGGCGACACCGCGGTAGTCGGCGAGGGGACCACCGTTTGCGTGCCTGCCGCGCCGAAGCTGTGCAACCCGTGCGAGAAGGACGACGACTGCAAAGCGACGGGCGGGTGCGCTGTGTATCGACCGCGGCGCCGAAGGGCGGTTCTGCGGCGTGGCCTGTTCGACTGGGGCCTGTCCACCTGGGTACGCGTGCCTGGACGCGACCAGTGGCGGTGGCGCGCAGGCCAAGCAGTGCCGGCCGGTGGCTGGTGCGGGCGCGCAGGTGGCGTGCGGGTGTTCGGCGGCGGCGGCAGCGCTCAAGCTGGCGACGCCGTGTCAGGTGGTCACCGCCGTGGGGGCGTGCTCCGGTCAGCGGGCGTGTGGCGCCGCAGGCTTAGGCGGGTGCGCGGGCAAGATTGCGGAGGCAGAGACGTGCGATGGCGTGGACAACGACTGCAACGGCAAGACTGACGATGGGGCACTGTGCGACGACGGGTCGGCCTGTACGGTCGGTGACGATTGTGCGGGGGGCAAGTGCGGGGCGGGGGTTGCGGTGGTGTGCGACGACAAGAACCCATGTACGACAGACGCTTGCGAGCCCAAGTCTGGGGATTGTGGGTACGCGGTGGTTGCGGGGGCCAAGACCTGCGACGATGGCGATTCATGCACCGACAGCGACCTGTGCGCGGGTGGCAAGTGCCAGGCGGGGCCGGCCAAGGGCTGCGACGGCGGCCCGTGCACCATCGGCCAGTGCGACAAGACTTCGGGCAAGTGCCTGTTCGCCAACAAGCCCGACGGCAGTGGCTGCGACGACAGCGACACTTGCAGCGCGGGTGAAGCGTGCGCGGGCGGGCTGTGCCAAGGCGGCAAGAGCGTGTGCCTGTGCAAGACAGACGGCGACTGCGGGGTGTTCGACGATGGTCTGGCCTGCTCGGGCACGTGGTACTGCGCCAAGACCGCTGCCGGGTCGGCGTGCAAGTTCAACGTTGCGTCGGTGGTGGTCTGCGCGCCATCGCTCAATCCGTGCCAAAAATCGCAATGCGTCGAGTCTGTACGGCGTCTCCTTCGGGCGACACCTGCCTGTGCAAGCAGGACGCGGACTGCGGCAAATTCGAGGACGGCGACGCCTGCAACGGCACGCTGTTCTGCAACCTAGCCAAGACGAAGTGCCGAGCTGAATCCCAAGACCATCGTCCAGTGCCCGTCTGCGCAAGACGGACCATGCGCTTCGAACCTGTGTGACAAGAAGACGGGGCAGTGCGCGCCGGTGCCGACACTGGGTAAGGAACGGTCAAGGAACAACTCGATCACTTTGGTGCTGCAAGGAGCGGCGAGTCGGCTGTCAAGCCACGAGCTTGCGACCCACCAAGCAAGCACGAACTGTCCAAGCCATACTTGGACAGTTCCTCAAGTTGCCTGTGACGCCGATGGCTCGGACAGGGGCCCCGGCCGAACCAATGCCTGTCACGTTCAGTTCTGACATGACACATGCTTGTTGGCGGTCAGCCGACTGTCGTCTCAGCATGATGTTCATTCCTCCATCATCCACTTCGCTTGGCGTGAAGGCACTTCCGCCGCGTTCGCGGGAGCCGGGAGACCTCCCGGGGTAAAAACGCAAAACTTCACATCCATTCGTCGTCTCTACGTTGACCCCGTTTACGGATATCGGGTTCGGTGCTTGGCGCCACCTTCCCCAAGAGCCCCCGCTTCATCGGCGCTTCACTTGTGTTCGAATCGATGCTTGACCTCCGACTTCCATTGGACCCGCCTCGCGGCAAGGCCCTTTGTCTTTGGTCTCGGGTTCCGTCCGCACGGTCCCGGAAGAACTTTGACCCTCAGTTTTGGGCCCATGCCGGGCACACGCCCGGTGCGCGTGCTGGACGCGCCGATCCCAGCAAGCAGCTATCAGGCGCACAGGCGGTTGGTGGTGGGCCCGCACGCAAGGGACCGTCACGCGAATGCGCGGAGACGCGGTTTTGGCCACATCCCAGTTGCCTACCGAACTACAAAAGCGGTACGGTGGCCCAAACCGTGGCTCCGGGAGGGCGAGTGGCAGCGAGCCCGACTAGGGCCCGGTCCGGCCGCCGCGGCCGGATGCGCCCACACGCCGCCGCAGAAAGCGGCTTTTTTACATATTTCGTTGTAATTATTTAGTTAAATTTAAACAATGGGTTCGCCCGGTCGGCGATCTGCGCCCCGTGCAATTGAGGCAGTAGACCACACCGCCCCAATTGGACTAGGGTAGCCCGCCCACGCAGGCGACCCACGCCTGCTCGCGGCGGCGCATGGCTAACCGGCAGCACATCTTCCTGATTCCCGGCTTTTTCGGTTTCGCCAATCTAGGCGATCTCAAGTATTTTCGGCATGTCCACGACATCCTGATCGAGCGACTGGCGCGCCGCGGGATTGACGTGCAGGTCTACCAAGTCAAGACGGCGCCGACCTCGAGCCTCAAGAAGCGCGCACTGCGGCTGCTGCAACAGATGTGCGAGGTGGCGGGCGACGACGATGCGCCGATCCACTTGATCGGGCACAGCTCAGGCGGGCTCGACGCGCGGCTGTTGGTGTCGGCAGGCGGCAAGCTGACCAGCGAATTGCCAGCCGACGAAATGGCGGCGCGGGTGCGCTCGGTGGTCTCGATTACCGCGCCGCACCATGGCACGTCGACCGCCAGCTTTTTCAACACGGTCGTGGGCGCCAAGGTCTTGCAAGTACTGTCGATTTCGACGCTGTACACCTTGCGTTATGGCAAGCTGCCGCTGTCGGCCATCGTCAAAATGGCAGCGGTTTTGGTCAAGATTGACAGCCTGGTGACGCCATCGGACCCGATCGATCAACTTTTTGACGAATTGCTCGACGACTTCAGCGATGACCGCCAGACCGAGATTCGCAATTTCTTCCGCGAAGTGTGCGGCGATCAGTCGCTGATCCAGCAGTTGATGCCCGAGACGATGGAGACGTTTAACGCGTTGAACCGCGAACCTGCCAATGTGCGCTACGGTTGTGTGGTGGCCAAGGCGCGCAGCCCGGGGATGGGCAGCACGTTTGCCGCCGGGGTGTCGCCGTATGCGCAATCGAGCCACGCGCTGTACGTGGCGATGTGGAACCTGGCGGCGCGGCATCCGCCGGACAAGCTGCCGCTGCCCACGGTCGAGCACACGCGCGCGCTGGCGCGGGCCTACGGCGAAGTACCGGATATCCGGGCCAACGACGGCATGGTCAGCGTGCTGTCACAGCTGTGGGGTGAGGTCATCGCGGCCGTCACCGCCGATCACCACGATGTGATCGGCCACTTTGACGATCCGGATCACCAGCCGCCGCACTTTGATTGGATTACCAGCGGCTCAGGGTTCCGGCGCCCGCAATTCGATCAACTGTGGGGCAGCGTGGCCGAGTGGCTGGCGGCTGACGCGGTGACCCAGGTCCAAGGCGCCCGCAAAGTGGCCTGAGTCGACGGGCGGTTTGCGCTACTGAACGACGGTCCAGGCCCCGCCAAACGCCAACGGCGCGCCGGGCGCACCCAGCAAGCGCAGACGGAGCGCTCGCACCGGCCGGTGGTGGTCGGGCAAGGCTACGTCAAATCCCTGCAAGACGGGCGGTGCGGCAGGCCCGTGTTGGCCGTTGCTGAGCGGTGGCGGCACGGTCACCACGCCGGCCGCCGCAAGTTGATCGGCCAGCCACAACAGCCCGCGCGGCGTGTCGATCGGTTGATCGGACGGATCGCAGGGAGCGTCGCTGGCCATTGGGCGGTACGTCTCGCCACTTTTGCGCAAGCAACGGCCATGGGTTCCCGGCACAATCCGTGCCAGCGGAGCGACAACAACCCCCAGCGGCCGCCGAATCCATGCCTGTATCGGCATTGTTTGGCCCGCCACCGTCACCGGCTGACCGGCACGGACCATGCGGTCGCCCACGCGCCCAGCGCGCGGGTCCGCTGGCAAGGCCGACGCGGGGACAACGGACAAATCACTATGATTATAAACAGTAATCTCTGACGGCCGGGGCAACATCGGCGCAAGGAGCACGCCAACACGCGGCAACGACGGTGCGGTCGTCGCCCGCTCCGGGGCAAGCACTGCCCGTGTGACCAAAAAGGCAGCGCTGCCCAGCGCCAGGGCCAAGGTCAGGGCCAGCCCCTGCGATGCCAACAGCTTGACGGCCGGGGCTGCGGACAGGGGCTCAACCTGGGCCATGCGGATGGTATCGGCCATGCGGGTGTCGGGCCGCCCAAGACCCGGCATCGGCCGGGCACTGCAGGACAGTGCCAGCCCCGCGCGGGCTTTGTATGTGGCACCGTGAACAGATACGAGGGATTGTGCAGAGCATGCAGAGCTGATCGCGGCATCTCCCACACCGCAGGTCCACGCCCGTCAGCAGGGCGCACATCTGCTGACATCAATTCATCGATGGGGTGCAGGGCGCGCTTGGCTACAGCAAGGGCAGCTGCCGGCCTAGCGCAGGACGACGAAATCCCGTTGCATCGACCGGCGGCCACGGCTGATCCAGCCCAAACCGCCGCGTCGCCAGCGCAAACCGCTTGCGCAACAGCTCAGCGTAGACACCGGTGCCGCGCATCCGCGAACCAAACTGCGGATCGTTGTCGCGGCCATCGCGCATGTCGCGCAACAGCGTACGCGCCCGCTGCGCCTTGCCGGCAAAGTGCTCCTCGAGCCACTGCGCGTACAAATCTTTGATCTCATGGGGCATGCGCAACAGCACGTAGCTGGCACACTGGGCTCCTGCGCCGGCCGCTGCTTGGAGAATGCTCTCTGTCTCATGGTCGGTCAGCCCCGGGATGATCGGGGCCACCATCACACCGGTCGGAATGCCCGCCTGCACGAGCGCGGCCATCGCCTGCAACCGGCGCTGGGGCGGCGCCGCGCGCGGCTCCATCTTGCGGGCGATGTCCACATCCAGCGTGGTGACCGAGATGTAGGCGTGGCACAGCTGCAGGCGCGCAGCCTCGGCCAAGAGCGCCACGTCGCGCTCCACCAGCGCCGACTTGGTGATGACCGAAAACGGGTGGCGCGCCTGCACCAGCACCTCCAGCACGCCGCGGGTGAGCTGGCGGTCGCGCTCGATCGGCTGGTAGGCATCGGTGTTGGCGCCGATCAGCACCAGCGCCGGCAGGTAGCCCGGCTTGGCCAATTCCTGCCGCAACAGCTCGACCGCATTGACCTTGGCGAACAGCTGGGTCTCGAAGTCCAAACCGCTGGACAAGCCAAGGTAGCCGTGGCTCGGCCGCGCGTAGCAATAGATGCATCCGTGCTCGCAGCCGCGGTAGGGATTGATGGAGCGGTCAAACCCGAGGTCGGGCGAGTCGTTGTAGGTGATGATCGACTTGGCGTGCTCGTCGCGGACGACTGTCGCCACAGCCGCCTGCGGTTGCGCTGCGCTGCCCCATCCGTCGTCTTCGGCTTCGCTGCGGACGGTGTCGAACCGGCCGGCCGGGTTGCTGACGGCGCCGCGGCCGTGGTGCACTTGGGCAATGTCGAGGCGACGCGGTGGCATCGGTGGAGAATGACAGGGCGGTGGGTGGCGGGCAAGCACCAGCGCCGACAGGTCGTCACCCAGCGCCGCGGTGCACAGGTCGTGCGGTCGCTTCAGCACCACCAGATGGGCGACGGCCTCCTCGGCGGTCACCAGCACAAAGCCGGCCAATGCCAGAGCGAGCGATGGCGACTATACTGTCGGCGCTGGGCATGCGCGTGACAATTGAGGCCCGCGAAGAGAGTCCGATGGTGCACGCTGTTCCGATTATGCCTTCGCCCGTACCGCAGACCGGCCTCAGCTTTGCCAACGCCAAGCAAGCGCCGCGCTATCCCGGTTGGCCGGTGGTCGGCCCGCTGTTTGAGATGCGCAAGGACTACATCACGTTCTTGCGGCGACCGGCGGCGACCGGCGACATCGTCAAGGCTGATGTCGGTCCCCACCGCGCCTATTTGCTCAACCATCCCGATGCGGTCAGCCACGTGCTGGTTGAGCATTTTCGCGACTACGAAAAGCAGACGCGCGGCTACACGGCGCTGCGGATGGTGGTCGGCCATGGGCTGGTGACCAGCGAAGGGCCGTTTTGGCAGCGCCAGCGCCGGATTGCCAACCCTTTGTTAAAGAAGCACAAAATTAACGATTTTGGCCCCGACATGGTGGCGGCGGCGCAGCGGATGGTCCAGCCATGGCAACCGGCCATCGCGTCTGGGCAGCCGGTCGACATCGCGCATGACACGATGCGGGCCACGCTCGATGTTGTGTGCAAGACGCTGCTGTCGGCCGATGTCAACGACCACGCCAGTGAAATTGGCGCCGCGCTGCCCGAACTGTTGGCCCAAACCATGGGTCGCATCACCAAAATCATCGACTTGCCGCTGCATTGACCGACGCCCGCCAACTTGCGCTTCCGCAAGGCGCGGGCGACGCTGGGCCAGATCGTGCTGGGCATGATGGAAGAGCGGCGGCGGACCGGCAGCGATCCGGGTGACCTGCTGTCGCTGCTGATGAACCCAGTCGACGAAGAGACCGGCGAGAAGATGGACGACGCTCAGCTGCGCGATGAGGCGATGACAATCTTCTTGGCCGGCCACGAGACAACGGCCAATGCGCTGGCATGGACGCTGTACTTGTTGTCGCAACATCAAGTAGTTGAACAAAGTGTGCGTACGGAATTGGCCCAAGTGTTGGCAGGCCATCGGGTCCAGACCAGCGACTTTGCCCGGCTGCCGTACTTGCAGATGGTGCTCAAAGAGGCCATGCGGCTTTACCCGCCGGTGTGGATTCTGGCGCGGCGGGCGGCCAAGGACGACGTGATCCTGGGCCACCGTATCGACAAGGGCGCGTACGTGTTCCTGCCGACCTACACGCTGCACCGCCACCCACAGTTTTGGCCGCGGCCTGACACATTTGAGCCAGAGCGCTGGGCGACCGACGGCAAAGGCATGCACAAATACAAGTGCTTGCCGTTCTCGGTCGGCGGGCGCAAGTGCATTGGTGACCACTTTGCGATGCTCGAAGCCACGCTGGTACTGGCGACGCTGTTGCCGCAGGTGCAACTTGCGCTGGTGCCCGGGCAGGACATTGCGCTGGAGCCTACGATTACCCTGCGGCCCAAGCATGGCACCCGCATGACCGTGCCGGCCGTAGACGCAGAGACGCGCGAATTGACGCTCGCAGTTGCCGCGGTACACTGCAAGGCCGTGGCCGCAGGTGTACCGAGCGGATGTCCCTTTCACGCCGCGGCCAACTAACCGAAGTGGTCTAAGCGACAGCGTCGCAGCAGGCACAAGTGGTCCATCTTCAAGAAATCCTGGTGATTGACGCGCCGATCCAGCGCTGCTTCGATCTCAGCCGCAGTGTCGAGATCCACGTGGCGGGCAATACCCACTTCGGCGAACAGGCGGTCGCGCAAGGCGGGGTAACGACCGGGCTG
This sequence comes from Myxococcales bacterium, assembly GCA_947499075.1. Taxonomy (GTDB): domain Bacteria; phylum Myxococcota_A; class UBA9042; order UBA9042; family UBA9042; genus SXRM01. The sequence continues at coordinate 1,059 of CANMNA010000035.1, read as the reverse complement.
ATTGGCCTGGGTCAGCAAGTGACGTGGCAGGCGCGCCATTTCTGGGTACGCCAGCAGCTGACTTCGGAAATCACCCAGTTTTCAGCGCCGGACTATTTTCAGGACACCATGCTGCGCGGCGCGTTTGCGTCGATGCAGCACGACCACTATTTTCGGGCGATTTCGGACACCCAGACCGAGATGCGCGATGAGTTTCGGTTTGCCGCGCCGCTAGGGCCGCTCGGCCGCATCGCGGAGTGGTTGGTGCTGCGGCGGTATAGGACCGCGCTGTTGCACGAGCGCAATCTGGTCATCAAGCAAGTTGCCGAGTCGGATGTGTGGCGGGAGTACTTGCCAGCCTAGAGACTGGATCAATTATCGCGCCCAGACCAAGCCTTCGCCCAGGATGGAGCGGCGAGTCGCCTCTGGCGCGAGCTTGCGACCCACCAAACCAACGTTGAGAGGCGACCAACAGGCCGCTTCGGCCTTAATTGGTCAAGTCTCTAGGACCGACATGCGCCGCGGCGCTGGCGATGACGAAGACGATGGGCCGACCGCGCCGCCCGTCAGGTATCCTTGAGCCGCTTGGCCAACTTCTTGCGCATCAAGTGCAGCGCGTGGGCGACACCGTCCGGCCCCTGCTGGAGCAACAACCGGCATGTCGTCTCCACGTCGCCGCGTGCACGGTGGGCGGTGCCCGGGGCGACCCGCAGCGCCCGTGCCAACTCGGGCAGGGCCGCGCTGTAGACCCGTGGATACAGCACCTTCCAGGGTATGCCACGGCACGAGCATCCCCAGACCATGCTGTCGCAGTGTGGCACGTGCTGCCGGACAAAGCCCTTGTCAAATCCGCTATTGTGCGCAATGACCAAGTGGGCCTGGGCCAGTACGGCGGCAAGCCGCGTGTCGTCGATGCGGTGACCGCGGACCATGGCGTTGGTGATGCCATGCACCGCGATGGCCTCGCCCGGAATCCGGATGCCGGGGTCGTGCAAGCTGTGGTAGCTCGCGTCAAAGTCGACAAACCGGCCATGGCTGTCGACCACAACGAGTTGGGCAAAGACTTCGACCACGCGGTCG
>CANMNA010000034.1 GCA_947499075.1 Myxococcales bacterium | reverse complement strand
CTGCAATCCGGGGGCAAGCCGTTGGGCGGCAACCTGGGCGCCTGTATCGGCGGAGCGACCTGCAACTTGGTCACCAACGTCGGGTGCGCCAGCGGCCAGACCTGCATCGCGGCGGGCAGTGGCAAGACGTGTGCAAAGGCCGGCAGTGGCACGACCGGCATGGCATGCCAAGGGGCCGATGACTGCGTGGCCACTGCGGTCTGCGTGACCGATGGCCTGACCAAGAAGACCATCTGTGCCCAGAAGTGCAACGCCGCGACCAACCTGCCCAAGTGCACCGTCGGCGCCTGCTCGCCGCTGACGATGGGCACGCCGCCCAAGTCGGCGCCGGACAACTTGGGTGGGTGCTTGTGATCGGACGCACCCTTTGTTCAGATCGTTGATCGCACAGGGCTTTCGCTAGCGAAACCACTCCGCCGGATCGACCGGCTGCCCATTGTGGCGGATCTCAAAATACAGATAGCGGCCCTTGAGCGATCCGGTCTGGCCAATGTCGGCGACGCGCTGCCGCGACTTGATCACCTCGCCCGGGGCGACCTTGATCTCTTCTAAGTGCGCGTAGATCGTGTGCCAACCGCGGCCGTGATCGAGGATCACCGTGTCGCCGTAGCCGGTCAGCCAGCCGACATGCGCCACTTTGCCCCAAAACACCGCGCGCACCGGCTGATTGGGGCCGCCGCCCGCCCGGTAGTCCAGACCGCGGTGCAGGGTGGTGGTGCCAAACCGCGGGTGCTTGATCTCGCCGAACCCGACTTCAACGCGCGCATTGACCGGCGGCAGCAATTTGCCTTGAATCATCGAGAAGGTGTACTTGCGCTCGCTCCATTCTTGCAGGGCTTCGATGTGCTCGGTGAGCAGACGGTGCGCGGCATCGGCATCTTTGACAGCGCGGGCGTGGACATGGCGATCGGTGTCGATCTCGGCCAAAAGGGCTTGCTTGTCGCGGCGCTCCTGCTCGGCGTCGGCCTTTTGGCGGTGCAGGGCCAGATCGAGCTTCTCTAAGTCCTGCAGTGCTTGATCGCGGTGCTGAGTCAGCGTTTCCAGCGCAATCAACTGGCTACGATAGGCCTGCAGCCGCAGCTTGTCCTGGGCCAGCAGCCGGCGCAGCAAGCGATCCTTGCGCACTGAGTCGGCAAAATCGCTGTGGCTGAGCGCAAACCGCAGCGTTGGCAACTGGGCAATGTGCAGCACCGCGCGCAAGCGGGCTTGGGCCGCCAACCGCATCGCCTCGAGCTGGGCCTGGGCGTTGGCGCGCTGGGTCTCGGCATCGCGCAGCGCGTCGGTGGCCCGGGCCCGATCGGATGAGAGCTTGACGATCTGGGCGTCGAGCTCGTCGGCGTGCTGCTCAATGTGATCCAGAGTTTGCAACAGCCCGAGCTGCTTTTCGAGCACGGCGCCGTAGCGCTGCAGCAGCTGTTCTCGCTCTGTCGGCTCCGCCTTGGCATCTGGCGCGGCACCGGCCACGCCGCCGCTAGCCAAGCACCACGCACATGTCGCCACCAGCAGCGCGCGACGCATGGGCTAGACCTTCAAGTAGCGGCCGACCGACAGCGCGCTCGCCGCCAGCCCCACCGCCGGACCGCCAATCAGCAGCCACAAGATCATGCCGGGCGGCAACAGCGACCACGCCACATTGAGCATGTACACATCGCGGACCAGGCTGCGCAGCTCCAGGTGCAGCAGCCCCAGCAACCCCGCTGCCAACGCCGCGCCCGCCAGCCCTTGCAGCGCGCCCTCGACCAGAAACGGCAGCCGGATAAAACCAGGCGTGGCCCCCACCAGCGACAGCACCTCGATCTCGTCGCGCCGCGAAAACACCGCCAGTCGCACCGTGGTGAACACAAAGAACATCGCGCTCGACAGCAGCACCACCGACAGCACCACGCCAATGGTTCGGGCAATCTCGACCAGGGCAAACAGCAGGCGCAGCTTTTCGGCACCAAATTCGACGTCTTCGACCGACTGCACGCCGTGCAGGGCTTGGGTCCACTTGACCAGCGCATCGACATCGCCGCGCGATGCCAGCTCGGCGTCGATCTCGACTTCGAGCATCGGCTGCCCGGGAATGGCCGCCTCGTCCAGCCCTTGCAGCAGCTCAGGCGACAGCAACCGGCGGTTGCGGGCGCGGTCTTCTTCACGCGACAGCGTCTTGATTCGCTTGATGCCGGCATGGCCTTGGAGCTTCTGGCGGACCTGGGCTGCCTGATCCGGGGTGGCACCTTCGCGCAAGTACACAGAAAGCGTCAGATTTTGGCCCAGCTCGCGCAGCAAGTGGCTGGCATTGAACAGCACCATCGCCAGCAGGCCGATAAGCGTCAGCGTCAGGGCCACCGTCAACGCCGACACCGCCGTCAGCCACGGCGAGCCGTGCACCAGCAACCACGCCTGCTTGAGCACATAGGTGGGGCGCGCGGCACGCTTCACGGCTCGGCTCCGGTGCCGTCGTCGGCAAAAAACGCGGCCTGGGCTTGGTCCGCGGTCGGCTCGCCTGAACCCACTGGGACGACGCCCGAGCTCGGCACCGGCCCCGTCGTCCGCTCCGGCACGCGGCCGACGACACGTGGGCGGTCTTCCGCCAACTGCCCGCGCGTCAGGACCAGCGTGCGGTGGCCGTAGCGTTCGATAAGAGCATGATCATGGGTCGCGACTATCACGGTCGTGCCACGCCGACCGACGTCGAGCAGCAACTGCAAGATGTCCTGGCCCAGCTCTGGGTCCAGATTGCCGGTCGGCTCGTCGGCCAGCAGGATCGCCGGCTCATTGACCAGCGCCCGCGCAATCGCCACCCGTTGCTGCTCGCCCGCGGACAAATCACCCGGATAGGCACCGGCGCGGTGAATCAGGCGCAAGCCGTCGAGCAACTGGTTGACCCTGCGCTCGATCTCTTTGCTGCCCATGCCCATGATCTCAAGCGAGATGGCAATGTTGTCAAACACCGTGCGCCGCGGCACCAGCCGAAAGTCTTGAAAGATCATGCCGATGTTGCGGCGCAAGAACGGGATGCTGGCGTCTCTGAGCACGTGGATGTTGCGGCCGCCGATCAGGATCTGACCGTCGCTGGCGCGCTCCATGACCATCAGCAGGCGCAACAGCGTCGACTTACCGGCGCCCGAGGGGCCGGTCAGAAACACGAACTCGCCCTCGCGGACCCGTAGGGTGACGTCGTTCAGTGCGTCGGTGCCGTTGGGGTAGCGCTTGCTGACGTGGTACAGCTGGATCATGGCCACCGCAACCTAGCATGCCTATGCGCACGGGGCCAAGCGGCGCCCAAGGAGTGTGATCGGAACCGGTGGCCCTGTGCTCAGCGAGGGTGCGACCCGCCACTGAAGTGGCGGGCTCACAACCAGGCGACCCACTACTTTGGATCGCCCTGCGCCTAAGCGGTTTTTTCGCCAGACAAGTTGTGTGCAATGGGGCCTTGTGCTACAACGTGGCCCGCTTGCGGGCTCCATGCAGAGTCGCCAAGCGGATCATCCGGGCCGGAACCGACGTTCTGGCCAGCCAACCTAAGGGAGCACTTCTGATGAAGAACTGGACGAAAAACTGGGTACGCGCGGCTGCTGTTGTGGTTGCGACGGCGACTGTGGCCGCTCCGGCGTTCGCCACCGACTCGCGCATCAACGCGCTCTCGGGCGGCAACCTGGCGCTGACGCCGACGATGGGCTTCAACGAGAAGACCATCACCATTGACGACACCGCCAACATCTACCTGATGCCGCAGTTCTTGCCGGCGCACAAGAATAGTGTGGACAGTGACGCGACCAGTGGTGCCGCCTACGGCACCATGAACGTGCGCTATGCGCTGTCGGACGACGCCGTGCTGCTGATCTACGGCAAGCGCTCGCCTTGGGCCAACTTCGTCAAGATGCAGTCGATTGGTGGCAAGAACGCCGCCGACACTGCGGGCTACGGTACATCGCAGGACCCAACCAACCACTTGGTTGGTTTGGGCTTTGGCATCAAGGCAGGCGAATCGCTGCGCTTGGGTGCCCACATGTCGCTGGGTGGCCACAAGGCCGAAGGCGACGGCTCCAACCAAAACAACAATTCGGTGTTCGACTTCGGTGCCGGCGTCGGCTTTGACCTCAACGAGACCAACAGCTTGGACTTTGGCATCGGCCTGCGGTCGGGTTCGTTCAATCAGTCGGCCAACAGCATTGTGACCTACGAGTCGCAGGGCCTGCTCGGCTTTAACCTGGTCGGTCGCGGCAAGTTCCAAGTGCACCAAATTGCCAAGATCGTGCCGTTCTTGGCGATCAACTACGACGGTCGGGCCGTGCAGGCCACCGCGCAGAACTCGCCGCAGGGCGCGCCGCCCAAGTTTGGCCGCAACGTCAACCTGGCGTTCAACCTCGGCACCGATCTGGCGATTCAACCGGTCGACGGGGTCATCGTGCAGCCGGGTCTCGGCTTTGGCATCGTGCAGTCCAGTGTCAACGGCAACAATGACAACCAGACCAACTGGGATCAGGAAGTCAGCAACCGCAACATCTTCCACTACGGCTTTGCCGCCGAGGCCAAGGCGTTTGACTGGATGGTCCTGCGCTTGGGCGCGCGCCAGACGGTGGCCCAAGACAACTTCAACGCCACGACCCGCAACAACGTCTCGGTCACCGGCGAGCAGCACGTGTCCAAGGTCATCAACAAGGTCACCACCGGCATGGGCTTTAAGCTCATGGGCTGGGAACTCGACGTCAATGTCGACCCGACCTACTACAACAACGGCATCTTTGCCGCCACCGGCAACGCCACCGGCGGCTGGGGCGTCGACTGGGCCCTGCTGTACCGCTGGTAAGCGCAGGCTAGATTGCGCGGGCCCCCGTGGTAGCTAGCCTATCGCGGGGGCTTGGCGTTTTTGGGCAGGTCCAACCGGGGAACAAGGGCCACCGGCATCGGGTTGCACTGGTGACGCCGATAGCGGCATTCTAGGCCGGCCCGGTGCGCCGCCCCCAACCGACAGCAGGCAGCCCCACAACCCGCACCCCCTCGGAAACTGATGCAATTGCAACTTCGTCACTTGGTGGTCCTGAGCGCGGTCGCCTGCAGTCGACCACTGCCGCCTGCGCCGGTTGCCGCACCTGTAGCTGCGGTAGCACCCGCCGGCGTGGCTGCGTCGCCGACCCCGGTGCAAGCCGAGCAAGCAACGGCCGAACCGCTGATCGAAGGGCCGCTGCGGGCCACCGCGCCCGTCGCCACCGTCAACGGCAAGCCGATTACCGCCGACAAGTTCAACGTCGAACTGGACAAGCTGGTCGGCAACGGCGCCAAGATTCCGGCCGACCGGCTGCGGCGGATCGCCCACAACATCATCGCCAAATTGGTCGAAGCCGAGCTGCGCGATCAGGCCATCGCCGAGCACCACATTGAGCTGACCCAAGCCGAGGTCGACGACGCATGGCGCGAGTTCACCCTGCGCTTCACCGGCGATGACGGCAAACTGGACGAAGAGCGCATGAAAGACGAGCTGCGCCACTCGCGCAGCTCGGTCGATCAGGTCAAGGACCAGCTGCGGCAACAGCGGCTGGGCAAGAAGCTGGTCGAGAAAATGGGCGCGGTCGATGTGACCGAAGTCGAGGTCAAGCAATTCTACGATGAGAACCCATCGGCATGGGTCGAGCCTGCCTCGCGCGATGTCCGTGCCATCGTCGTGCGCGTCGGCAACGAAGTGCCGCAGGCCGACAAAGACCGTGCCGAGAAAAAGGCCAAAGAGGCCTACGAAGCGCTCAAGGCGGGCGGCGACTTCGAGCTGCTGGCCAAGCAGTACGCCGATGGTCCTCAGCCGCCGATCCACCTGGTGCGCAACGCCAGCGAGCCCGAGTTGGAGCGCGTGGCGTTTGAGCTCAAAGTCGGCGACATCGCGCCGCCCATCCACACGCGCTGGGGTTGGTACGTGTTGCGCCTGATCGAGAAGAACGAGCAGCGGGTGCGCACACTGGCCGAAGTCCGCGCCGAGATTCGTAAAACCATTACCGCCCGCAAGAACTACCTCGAAGAGCGGCGGATCATGCAGGAGCTGCGGCGCAAGGCCAATGTGGTTGAGACGTTACCGTTCTGACGTCGGCGCCTGCACCGGCGTGACGTCTGCCTGCATCTGGGCACACAGCGCGGCCACCCGTTTCTGCACAGCCGGCGGCAAATCCTGACTCAGCGCGCACAAAGCGCGCCTGGCCTGGGGTGTCTGGAGCATCGCCAAGGCGTCCAGCGCCGCCGCGATCGTCTGGGGGTGGCGCCCCTGGGCAGCCTTGACCAACACGGGCACGCTGTCGTCACCGCCCAGCCGCCCCAACGCCGTCACCGCGACCACCGCCACCTGGTCGCGCGAGTCGTGCGCGAGCTTGTGCAGGCGCTTGCGCTGGTCCAGCAGGCGCCGCTCGCCCACTTCGCGCGCACCAGCCGCGACCTGCCATGTGTCCCCTTGCTGCATCCAGCGCACGACCTCGGCGTCGCTGGCGCGGCGGACCCACAACTCAGCCAGCACATCGGCGGCGGCCTGACCCAGCGCCTGTTGCAGGCGCGACTGGAGCCAAGCGGCGCTGGCACCGGGCGGCATCGGCAGCAGGACCTGCGACGTGCGGCTGGCGATCTCGGCTGCGGTCGGCCGCGTCCCCGGTGTCTCTGCTTGGGCCTGGATGTGCACCACCAGCGCAGCGGCCTCGGGCGCAGTCATCGCCACTGGCTGATACTTGGCGTCCACGCGCTGCCATCCAACGGTGAGCGCGACGCCGGCCAGCTGGGTGCGTGTCACCGCCTGACCAAGGCCTATGCCCTGGACCATCGGCAGATCGGCCAGCGCCGCGGTCGCCCATTGCCCCACGATCGCGCTGGCAACGTCTGGCACGACCTGATCATCGCCGACATGGAGCTCGGTGTGCAACTCGCGTATCTGCCAACGAAATGGCGCTTCGACGTCGGCTACCACGGGTAGCTCAGCGGCGATGGACGGCGCCAAGGCGGGTCGCGCGGTGGCAGCCTGACGGCCGCAGGAAGCCCAAAGCGCCGACACCAGCACCACCGAGACTGCCGGCGTCGTCACGGCGGCTGACCATCGGGATCGTGCAGCACCACCAGCAGCGCGGTAGCCCGCGAGGCCCCGATATAGTGCAGCCGCCGCTGGGTCTCGGCTGGCTCCAACTCCAGCTCCGTGAGCACCACCACCGGGGCTTCCATGCCCTTGAACGCCCGAATCCCGCGCAGGCGCACCCGGCCCGGCTCGTCGCCGGTGGTGAGTTGCCAGGGCAGCAACAGCTCGGCAAAATCGCGCCAGACCGTGCGCTGCGGCGAGCGCGCGGTCAAGACCACGACGTCTTCAGGCTTGACACCGCCTTCGCCGCACACCCGCTGCAGCACCCGCCGCAGCGCGCGGCCCGGGTTGGGCCGAATGGGCTCCAGCTGCACCGCTTGGCCAGGCGGGCCCACGCACGGCAATTGCCGCATGTGCGGCGCGACCTGGGCCAAATGTCGGTGAATGGCCTGGGTATTTCTCCAGTTGGTGGTCAACACCAGCGCCTCATCGGCGCCGGGCACCGGTACCGCATCGGGCCGCAGTTGCTGCTGATCGTCGTAAAACAGGTAGCGAATGGCGCGCTGCGGGTCGACCAGCCACGCGTCCAGCGCCTGCCACCACGGCGCAATGAAGTCCTGGGCTTCGTCGACCACCAGCGCGTCAAACAGGCCGATCGGCCCTTCCGCCAAGGCCCGCGCCACACCCGCCTGCCGCAGCTGCTCGGCCAGCTCGTGGTCGAAAAACTGGGCGCGATCGGTCCGGGGCGAGGCTGTCTCTGACGGTGCCTGCCAGCGCCGACGATCCAGACCAGCCAAGTCGTAGCACAGCTCATGGAAATGCAGCGCCAAAACTCCCGGCGTGTCCGCCAGCGTGCGCTGCATGTGCTGGCCCAGCGCCCGGTTGTAGCACGTCAGCAGCACCCGCATGCCTTGGGCGGCCAACTGGCGGGCCTTGTGGATGGCCAGCAGCGTCTTGCCAGTGCCCGCGGCGCCATAGATCGCTTGCCGCCGCACCCGCGCCAGCATGTCGAGCAGGCCCAACTGCTGCGGCGACAGCGCGACCATTGCGGCCTGGTCATCGGCCAATTGCTGCCGGAGCAGCACGCGCGCCTGCTGTGGCTGGACGAAGAGATCGTGCAGCGCGTGCCACCACCAGCGCGACGCGGCGTTGCCCGGCCCCGGTTGCCGCGCTTGCCACGCGCTGGCCAACCGCAGCACTGCCGCGGGCAGCTCGGCCAGCATCGTGCCGTCCAGAATGACATCGGGCGGCACATGCGAGGCAAAGCCGCGCACAGGCGCCAGCGCGTCGCCCAAAATGACGCCATAGCCCGCCGTCGGCCGCGAGGGCAGCGCCAGCGGATGCTCGCCCAGCTTGTCAATCAGGGCGGCCACGGCCTCTTGCGCGCTCTTGATGGGGTCAGCCACCCGCCGCGGCTTGCCATCGGGCCCCTGCTGCATCCAGCTGCCCGCGGATGGATCGAGGGCCAGCGCCCCCTGCACCAGCGTCAGCGCCAGCAGACCGGTCTCGGGGTGGGCCAGCAGGATGTCGATGGCGCCATCGTGCAGCGGTTCAGTGGGCCGGCTGCGGCCGACCCAGCTCGCGCCGTGAATCAGCAGCCACGTGTCGGGCAGCCCGCCGCGCAAGCTGTCAAAGATCCGACGCTGCAAGGCGTTGGCGGTAGGCCGTGGCTGGGCTGGAATTGCGAGGGCCATGCGCGGTGCCATCCGGCAGCACACGCTGCCGGTGCGGTCAGCATAGCCGCGTTTGCGCCAGATGGGCAGGCGGACGCTACAGGATCGCCATGACCCGAGGCCATGGCGTTGCCTGTGACGTTTGCTGGGTCGGTCGCAAGCTTGCCCGTGCGGCGACTCGCCGCTCCTTGGTTGCGTCACGCTTCGATTTCATCTCAATGCGTCTCTGGATTGGCATGGCCGTTGCTGCGCACGAATCGGTGGGCGACCCTTAGGGCCCCAGCACGAATTACTCGATCACTTGCCGCAAAGAAGGAGCGGCGAGTCGACTTGCAAAGTCGAGACCTTGCGACCCACTCAGCCAGCAAATGGGCCACCGACAAAATCGACTTGATGTTGCCGATGCCCTTACCGATTTTTGCAGTTTGGCGCTTTTGGGCTACGATGTCCCTTGGGCCACTGCGACGGATGTCGCGGGCCAGTGACGCCGATGGCTGACACAAGCCACGGCGCCCAAGCCGTTGAGGATGTCGGGAGGCAAGCGAGCGTGCTCAAAGTCTGGGCCCCTGCGCCGCACCTTGTGCCCCGCGCTGTCGCTGTCGCACTGCTCCTGGCCACCAGTGGTGCTTGGACATTTGGGGCGCAGCGTCTGGCATGGGCCGACGAAGGTGCCCGCGTCGAGGTCGAAACAGCCTCGCCCAAGCCGCCAACGTCTGAAGGGACCCGTGTCGAGATCGTGGCCCCCGATGTGTCGGTGCGCGCGCTGATTGCGCAGGGCAAGCTCGACGAGGCCCTGCAGTTGCTGGAGCAGCAACTCGCGGTCAATCCTGCTGACGATGAACTGCGCGTTCAGCACGCCCGCGTTCTGTACTGGAAGGGCCAGTTGGCCAAGGCGCTGGCTGAGGCCGAAGGGGTGCTGGCGCGGCATCCGTCCGACATGGAACTACTTGAGCTTGCAGCGCAAATTTGGCTTGCGATGGGCGATATTGCCAAGTCCATCGAGTACTATATGGCGCTGCAGACCGTGGGCGACAACCGCCCGGAGATCCAGCAACGGGTCATCGACCTGCTGCTGCAGATCGAAGACGTGCTGGGGGTCGAGGCAGCGCTGGCGCGCGGTGGCAAGCTGGGCGATGAGCAGCAGTTGGCCCTGGCGCGCATCCTGCACCCGTGGTCGATCGACGGGGGCAGCGCGGTGACGTTGTACAACGAGCAAGTGTGGCCGCGCCTGGACTTTGGGCTGGGTCGCCGCCTGAACCGCCACGCGACCGTGACCACCGGTGTGCTGGCCGAGCAGCGCGGCTCGGGCACTACTACCCGGACTGCGTGGTCGCCGCGGCTAGAGCTGTACACCGCGGCTGGGCGCTTCGGCGGCATGTTCCACCTGTCGGGTTCGCCGTCTGAGGCCTTCTTGCCCGGCATCGACGCCCGGGCCGACCTCAACGTGTCGCTGCACCAGATCTTTGCGCTGGGCCTGTGGCTGCGCTACGCCTACTACATGCCGGCGGGTGTGGCCCACGTGGGTGCCCTGACCATCGCCCCCAATCTGAGTTTTCACGCCGGCAACTGGACGATCACACCCGGCTACGTCGCGGTGTTGCTGGCAGGCCAAGTCGCGAACTCAGGCATGCTCAAGCTGCGCTACCAAAGCACACCGTCTAACGCGTTGTTTGCGTGGATGTACTTGGGTGCCGACCCCAACTTCATCGATCGCCAAAGCGCCAAGCCATCGCTGGGGGTGACCGGCTTGCTCGGCCTCGACCACTGGTTCACGCCGCGCTTTGGGTTGCGGGCCTCCGTCGCGCGGATTCAACCGTTTGGCGCGTTCAACGCGTTTACCGAGTTCGCGCTGGGTGTGCGGGGCCGGCTGTGAAATTCGACTGGCACATGCTGACGTTCTCCGAGCTGATGATCATGCTTTTCGTGGTCATTGAGCTGGTGGTGGTGGTGACCGCGCTGATTGCCATGAGCTACATCCGGTCATCGACGATGCGGCGGCAGAGCGCGTACAACGCGGTGCGCACCCGGCTGATCGACACCATCGGCAGGATGGGCCCCGAGGGCGATCCGGCGCTGTTTCAGCTGTGTCTGGCGGCACTGGCGACCTTGAGCCGCGATCAGCAGCGGCGGCTGCTGACGGAAATGGCCGAGTACGCGGGTTCGGGTGGCACCAGCACCGATCCAATTTTTGCCCAGCTGTTTGGGGCTGCAGGCCTGGTCGGCGAGGCGCGCAACAATGCAGGCGCGCGGCCATGGGAGCGCCTGCGGGCGATCCGCGAAGCGCGCGCGCTGGCCGATCCAGCCCACATGCTCGACAAGCTGGTCCGCGACGAGGTGCCCGACGTGCGGCTGGGCGCGTTTGAAGCGCTGTGCAGCTTGGGCCGGGCCGACGAAGCGGTGGTGGCGCTGACCACGATTGCCGGCGACGGCCGGCTGAACCGCATGCGCACCATCGATGCGCTGGCAGCCGCGCGGCCGGTGCCGACCGATGAGCTGATCGCCTTGTGCGAGAGTGACCGCGCCGAGGTCCGCCAGGTGACGATCGCCGCGCTGGGTCAGGCCAAGCAGCGGGCAGCGCTCGATGCCATTGTGACAGCGGTGACCGACGCCGACTCGGAAGTGCGGATCAACGCGCTGCGGGCGCTGGCCGAGCTCCGTGACCAGTCGACGCTAGGCGTGTGTTTGGAAGCCTTGCACGACGACCGCTGGGAAGTGCGCTCCGAAGGGGCCAAGGCCTGTGGCGTGCTGGCGATGCCGGGCGGCGCCGAGGCGCTGGGGCAGGCGCTGGACGACACCGCGGAGTGGGTGCGCCACAATGCGGCCCTGGCGCTGGTCAAGTGTGGTCCGACCGGCATTGCGGTGTTGCGCCAAGCGGCGTCAATGGGCAACGCCAGCGCGCAAGCGGCTTTGGCCGAGGCCCGCTTGGCACCTCCAGAAATCGCCAACCCAACGCCAGCGGTGGCCTAGCGCCAGCACCGGAGCCGTGTAGCACGTGGTCGATGTCCTCAATATCTTTGTATTGCTGTACTTTGTGACGCTCACGGCCGGCTACATTGCGCTTTTTGTGGCGGCGGTGGTGGGCGTCATCCACGTTCGCCGCGATCTGGAGGGCAGCGCCCCGGAGAACATCTCGGCCCGCGGCCGGGCCACGCTGCCGATCTCGATTTTGTGCCCGGCCTACAACGAGGAGAAGACGTGTGTGGAGTCGGTGCGGGCGCTGTTGCAACTGCGCTATCCGCAACACGAAGTCGTGGTCGTCAACGACGGCAGCAAAGACAAGACCATGCACATCCTGCGCCGGGCCTTTGCGCTGGAGCCGGTGCCGTTCGACATCCGCTTTGACCTGCCGTGCAAGCCGATCCGCGGGGTGTATCGCTCGGGCCTGTACAAGAAACTCGTGGTCATTGATAAAGAAAATGGCGGCAAGGCTGACGCGCTGAATTGCGGTGTCAACGCGGCGCGCTACCCGCTGGTGTGCGCGATCGATGCCGATACCTTGATTCTGCCCGATGCTCTGCTGCGGCTGGTGCGACCGTTCTTGAGCGACGTCGACGTGGTCGGTGTCGGCGGCACGATTTGCTTGGCCAACGGTTGCAAGATCGAGCGCGGCGAACTGACCGAGATAGGGCTGCCCAAGTCGTGGCTGGCGCGCTACCAGGTCGTCGAATACCTACGCGCATTCTTGGTCGGGCGTTTGGGATGGGACCGGTTGGGCGGCAACCTGATCATCTCGGGTGCTTTTGGCCTGTTCCGCCGGGCGGCGGTGGTGACAGCAGGCGGCTATGCCCATGACAGCATTGGCGAAGACATGGAGCTGGTCACGCGGCTGCGCCATCAAGTGCCTTCTTGGCTGCAGGCCCGGGCGATCCAGCACTTGCCCGATCCCGTTAGCTTTACCGAAGCGCCCGAGACCGCGAAAATCTTGGGCAACCAGCGCGATCGCTGGCAGCGCGGCTTGGCCGACACGCTGTGGCGCCACCGCCGCATGGCGTTCAATCCCCGCTACGGCGCCGTCGGCATGGTCGTGATGCCGTTTTACTTCATTTTCGAGCTGATCGGCCCCCTGGTCGAGCTGTTCGGCTATTTCTGGTTCTTCATCACGGCGGTGGCCGGCGTCATCGACCCGTGGTTCGCGGGCCTCTTCTTGCTGCTCGCCGTGTTGATTGGCTTTTTGCTATCGCTGGGCTCGATTTTTCTCGAAGAGCTGACTTTGTCGTTTTACCGCAACCGCAGTGACTTGTTTCGGCTGATCTTTGTGGCGCTGGTCGAAAACGTCGGCTACCGCCAGATGGTGCTGTGGTTCCGGTTGCGTGGCCTGTTCAAGTACGTCCGCGGCGACCAGAAGTGGGGCCGCATGACCCGGCTGGGCTTTGGCGGCGCGGCGGCGCAGGCCCGCCAGTCACGCGTGCTGCCGATTCTGGTCATCGCGCTCATTGTCGCCGCCGTGGCCATGCCGGTCGGATGGCTGGTCAAGCCGGTGCCGCTGGCCAAGACAGTAGTGTTGTCCAAGACTGTGCCGTTCGAAAACAGCCGCGAGCACGCGCGGGTGATGTGGATGCTGTCCCAGAGCAAGGCCCAGCCACTGCACAGCAAAGTGCTGTGGGACAACGCGACGGACTACGTCGGCTACGACCCGCTGGTGCGCAAGTACCGCCACTTGACCAGCCAGGATTTGGCCGGCAAAAATTTGCTCGTTATTGCCGACAGCTATGGTGTCTACCGCGACGACTTCGATGTCTTTCCGCGGCCAGTGGCCCACTTGGAATTGTCGCAAAAAATCTACGGCGGCATGTATGGCCCCGAGGTCGACGCCATTGAGCAGTTCGTCAAGCAGGGCGGGCGCATCTATGGCGAGTTCAACACCTATGCCACGCCAACGCCGTACAGCTTGCGGGTGCGCATGGAGAAGCTGTTCAACATGGAATGGTCGGGTTGGGCCGGCCGCCGTGTCGATGAGTTTTCGGACGACCGCGAGATCGCCAAGTGGGTCAAAGCGCGCTGGGCCCAAGAGACAGCCAAGCCGTATGATCTCACGGGTCCCGGCATGTTGGTGATCCACGAGGATGGCCGGGTGGTGTGCTTGCAGCAAGATCTCGACGTCACCGCCGACGCCCTGTCGCTGCTGGCGGGCAAGGACCGCGTGCCATTTCTGTACTGGTTCGACATCAACCGGGCCACCGATCCGACCGAGGTGCGCGCGGAATTCGAGATCAACACTTTGCCCGCTGGTGAGCGCCTGTTACACAAGTTTTCAATTACCAAGCGTTTTCCAGCGATCGTTCACGACGATCTGTACAAGCACACCTACGTCGCCGGCGACATGGCTGATGGCCAGGAGACCTTGGGTCCGCCCTGGCTTGCGGGTGTGCCGATGCTGCGGCGGGTGATGGCCAGTGCCGGCATCATGCCCGAGGAATCCCGGCTGCTGTGGCGCATCTATGCACCGTTGATGATGCAGGTCATCGAAGCCAAGCCCTGAGCCGATTCGCGCTGATCCTGCTGCTCGCAACCGGCTTGGGCTGCAGCGCTGTGCTGCAGCGACCGACCGAGGGTGAGTGCGTGCGGCCGGATACGGCGACGTGGTTGGCGAAGGCCGAAAAGAGCCTGGTATTTGCGCCGTTTCGCCTCACCGGCCCGGCCTACGATCAAGACCACCGCCATGCCGTGCCGATCAGCATCGGCCGGGTCGATCCTGAGGCGCTGGCCGTGGTGTCGTATCCGTATCCCAGCCGGTTCGCAGGTGCTGATCCCGGTTTTGAACAGCTGGCGCAGCGCAGCTTTGTCTACGACGACGCGTTGG
The DNA here is from genome assembly GCA_947499075.1 of Myxococcales bacterium. Classification (GTDB taxonomy): domain Bacteria; phylum Myxococcota_A; class UBA9042; order UBA9042; family UBA9042; genus SXRM01. The sequence continues at coordinate 13,482 of CANMNA010000034.1, read as the reverse complement.
CGGTGCTATGGCTGACGCACAACGGCGAGGTGCCCAAGGCCCGCCGGATTGCCCTGAGCCTGCAGGCGTTGCAACGCCCAGACGGGTGCTGGGGTTTCTCGTTCACCACCCAAGGCGACGGGTTTTACAACGCAGGCTACATCCGCGCCGGTACGGTCGCTTGGGCGGCGTATGCGCTGGTGCGCTACCAGGCCCACAGCGGTGACACCGCGTTTGCGGGCACCATTGAGCGCGCATTGCTGTGGCTGCAAGGCCAAACGGACAGCAGCGGCTTGGTGCGCGGCGGCCGCGGCCGCTGGATCGATGGCGATACGTTTGACCCTGACTACGTCGCCGATTTTGTGGCGATGGAGCACCAGATCGACGTGTGGTTCCTGTGGCAAGCCGTGTTGCGTCATGACCCAGAATTGGCCGACCGCCTGCTTTTGGCCACCGCTGCCAGCCGGATGACCGCCGCCATCGACCGGCAACTGTGGATGCGCGACGACAGCCGCTATGGCCAGGGCGCACACTTGGGCGTGCTCGACGACATCAGCGCGCTAGACGCCGCTGGCACCTGGGCCGCGTTGTTCGACATTGCCCGCGACCGCCGTGACCGCGCCGAGGGCGCCCTGCGCTATGTCGAGCGCGCCCACGCCGTGCAGGTGGCGGGATGGCCTGGCTTTCGGCCTTACCTGCCCGGACCGCCGACCACCTGGTTTGTCGAAGGGTCGCTGGCGCGGGTGCTGGGGTGGCTGCGGTTGGGCGAGCACGAGCGCGCGGAGCACGCGTTTGCGCCGGTGGTGGCACTGGCGTGTGCGGGCGATGTGCCCTTGGTGTACGCGCCGCGCTGGGACACGGATTTTCCGCTGTCACCTGCTGCCGCGCCCACGCTGTGGTTCCTCCTGGTTGGCAAAGAGTTGCAGGGCAAAGGCAGCGTCGTGTGGGCCGAACGCTCGTGGTGACTTCCGCGAGAATTCTTGGCGATTGCAGGGCAAATTCTCTATCATGCCGAGCCAACAATGGCCTGTTTTGGCCGATCGCTCGCCGAAAAGACTAAAGACATGCGCAATACTATCAAAAAAACATGGACCCCAAACAGCAGCGGCTTGTGGGCGATCGCCCTGTGGGCCTTGGTGGCGGCCGGCTGCGGCGACACCCCTTCGGGCGCGACATCGGACAGCGGCGCAGGCGCCGACAGTGTCGGCCGGGTCGACTTGGCCGGGGCTGACCTGCTGGGCCTAGAAGTGCCCCTGACGGACACTGCCAGTGCAGAAACGACGCCGGATCAAGGCAATATCGGCAGTGATGCCGCAGAAATTGCCGCCAACGGCGCGCCCGTCGTCAGCTTCGCTGCGCCCAAGGTCGCCACCGTCATCAATCTGGGCGATGAACTCAAGGTCCAAGTCGCGGTGGTCGATGCGGACAACGCCGCGGGCACCGCGACCATCGCGATCACCACCTCGGCGGGCAGTGCCGTCTGCGCGGGCACCGTGGGCGCAGACAACAGCTTCTCCTGTGCAACCAGCAAGCTACCTGCCGGCAAGCAGACGCTGACGGCGACCGCGACCGATGCGGCAGGGGCAACCGGCGCGGCCACGCTGGAGGTGTCCGTCAACACTGCACCGGGCGCGCCGACCATCGCGATTGCGCCGGCCAAGCCGACCACGCTGGACGCCTTGGTGGCGACTGTCACCGCCGACGCCGCAGACCCGGATCGCAAGCCCGGCGAACTGACCTACACCTGGTTGTGGCTCAAAGACGGGGCAGCGACGACCTACACGGCAGCAACGCTGGCCGCAGGCATCGCCAAGAAAGGCGAGAAATGGACAGCCCAGGCCACCGCGAGCGACCCGTACAAGGCTGGCACCCCTGGCGAAGCGTCGGTGACGATTGGCAATGCCGCGCCCACGGCCGCAGAGTTGGCGCTGGCTCCGACCGAAGTGGCCCTGAACAGCGATGTCACCTGCGTGCTGGCCAAAGCAGCCACCGACGCCGACGGCGACGCGCTGACCTACACCTACCAGTGGTGGCTCAGTGGGGCCAAGGCTTCGGCGACCGGTGCCAGTGTCGCCGTAGCCACCCTCAAGAGCGCACAGGGCGCAGCCCCCAAAGCAGGCGATCCACTCGGCTGCAGTGCAGTCGCCAGCGACGGCGTCGTCGCTGGTCCGGTCGCTTTGTCGGCCGCCGCCACGCTGGCTGCGGTCGACGTGTGCGGCAGCGCACAAAATCCCTGCAATCTGGCCGCCGCATGCAGCAACACCCAAACCCTGGACGTCGTGTGCACCTGCAACCCCGGCTACGTAGGCGATGGCAAAGTGTGCACCGACAGCGATGAGTGCAAAGACGGCACCGCCGGATGCGACAAGAACGCGACCTGCACCAACAGCGCCGGCAGCTTCAGCTGCGCTTGCAACCCCGGCTACAGCGGTGACGGCAAGACCTGCAGCGACGTCGATGAATGCAAAGACGGCACGGCAATCTGCGATCTGGCGGCAAGCTGCACCAACACCGTGGGCAGCTTCCAGTGCACCTGCAACTTGGGCTACAGCGGCGACGGCAAGGTGTGCAGCGACGTCGACGAGTGCAAAGACGGCAGCGCCGGTTGCGATCTGGCAGCAGCTTGCAGCAACACCGTGGGCAGCTTCCAGTGCACCTGCAACTTGGGCTACAGCGGCGACGGCAAGGTGTGCAGCGACGTCAACGAGTGCAAAGACGGCAGCGCCGGTTGCGATCTGGCAGCAGCTTGCAGCAACACCGTCGGCAGCTTCCAGTGTACCTGCAACTTGGGCTACAGCGGCGATGGCAAGACCTGTAGCGACGTCGACGAATGCCAAGAGGGCACTGCCGGATGCGACAGCAACGCCGGCTGCACCAACAGCGTCGGCAGCTACAAGTGCGCCTGCAACAGCGGCTACGCTGGCAATGGCAAGGCCTGCAGCGACATCGACGAGTGCACGGCGGGCACTGCCACCTGCGACAGCAACGCCACTTGCAGCAACGCGCTAGGCAGCTACAAGTGCACCTGCAACAGCGGCTACGACGGTGACGGCAAGGTCTGCGTCGACGTCGACGAGTGCGCGACCAACAACGGTGGATGCAACGTCAACGCGACCTGCACCAACAGCGTCGGCAGCTCCAGCTGCGCTTGCAAGACCTACTATACCGGAGACGGCAAGACCTGCAGCGACGTGGACGAGTGCGCCACCAACAACGGCGGCTGCGGGGCGACAAGCGCCTGGACGTGCAAGAACAACATCGGCGCGGTCCCGACTTGCACCGACATCGACGAGTGCAAGGCGGCAACGCCGGTGTGCGATGCCAACGCGACCTGCGCCAACACCGTCGGCGCCTTTGGATGCACCTGCAACAAGGGCTACAGCGGCGACGGCAAGACCTGCGCCGACGTCGACGAGTGCAAGGTCGGTGTGCCGAGCGACCTGACCGGCAACGCCGGTTTGGCCACCTGGACGCTGGCCAGCAGCGACACCAAGGTCAAGTGGCAAATCGTCAACGGCCAACTCTACTACGGCAATCCGTTGACCAACACTTACGACTCTGTCTCTGCCAACAGTGGTACTGCCACCAGCCCAGTCATCACCTTGGCCCCATCCGGCAATGCGGTGGCGATCACGATCAAGAACGACGTAGAGATTAATCTGAACTACGACAAGTTGCTGCTCCAAGTCGTGCAGGGCACAGTGGTGACCACGCTGGCCGACAAGACCAAGTTGCCCGGTGGCAGCAAGGTCGCCAAAGACTTTGTGTTCAGCTTGGACGCCTTCGCGGGCAAGTCCATCCAACTGCGCTTGAGCTTTGACACCATCGACGGCGAAACCAACGCAACCAGCGGCGTGCTCGTGAGCAAATTCGCGGTGACAGGCCAAGGCCCGGCCTGTGGCGCCGCCGCCACCTGCAGCAACCAGCCGGGCGGCTTTGCCTGCGCCTGCAACAAGGGATGGCTGGGCAACGGCCAGCTGTGCATCAAAGCCCCTGAAATGCCGGGCGACTTGGTGATGACCGAGATCATGTACAACCCCGACGGCGTGGTCGACAGCGCGGGCGAGTGGGTCGAGATCTACAACCCGACGACGGTGACCTTCGATGTCACGGGCGTGGCGTTCGCCGACAACACGGGGTCCTTCAAAGTCGCCAATCCAGCGGGCGGCGCACTCTTGCTGCCCCCGGCCTCTTACCTAGTAGTGGCCAGCAACGCAGAGCCAACCGCCAATGGCAACGTCAAGGGCGCGCTCAAGTGGGCGGGCGGCACCGCGTTGGCCAACACCGGCGAGGCGCTGACGCTGACCAGTGTCGATGGCGCGCTGCTGGACACCGTGACCTACAAAGTCGGCGCAAGCGGATGGCCGGACCTGGTCGGTGCCTCGCTGACGCTCGAGCCCAGCCTGATGGGCAGCGCCACCGCCAACGACGACGCCGCCAGCTGGTGCGCCGCAGCGACGCCGTGGTCTGGCGGCGACAAGGGCACGCCCGGCGCGCTGAACACCGCCTGCAACCTCGCCAAGACCTGCAGCCAGCAGCCCGGCAAGCCCATCAGCTGTGTGTGCGCCGCTGGCTACACCGGCAACGGCACCACGTGCACCGCAATGGGGTCAACTGGCGCGCCAGCTGCATCGTGCGCTGCGCTACTCAAGGACTTCCCCGCTGCACCGAGCAAGGTCTACACCATCGACCCCGATGGCGCGGGCACCATCGCGGCGTTTTCGGCCCACTGCGACATGAAGACCAACGGCGGCGGATGGACGTTGGTGCTCAAGGCTAATGGCGCCACCACCACGTTCGGCTACGATGCGGTGCTGTGGACCAACACGGCCACGCTCAACCCAGACAAACCGGACGCCGATCAGAGCGAAGCCAAGCTGGCCAGCTACACGGCCTTGGGCGTCAGTGAGGTGATGCTGACCATGGTCGATGGCGGGGTGGCGCGCAACATCAAGTTTACATTCACTAAAGCGACTTCACTGCAAGCGGTCATCTCCGGCAACGGTGTGGCCACCTCGCTGGGACGCGACGCCTGGAAGGGGCTGATGGCCAGCCCGTCGCTGCAGGCCCACTGCAACATGGAAGGCATCAACCGCATCTGCGGCGGCGGCACCAAGGTCCGCATCGGCATCGTGTCCAACCAGGAGAATGAGTGCAACAGTTGCGACTCGCGGATCGGCATCGGTGGCATCGGCAGCTACTGCGGGCAGGACACCACCAATTCCTGTGGCAACGAGGCCACCTGCACCTCAGACAATGGCAATAAGAGCACCAAGGCCTGGGGCTACGTTTACATTCGCTGAGCCGTGGGCGGGTGGAAGCTGGCACCGCGCTTGGTGGCTGGCGGCCCTGACGACACCGGCGTGTGTGGCCGCGACGATGGGTACGCCGCGGATGACCACGGTCGCCGGCCCACCGGTGGCCTACCACAGCCAGACGGCGTTGGCAGACGCACCGCTGCGGCGACACCTGCAGGTGACCACCGTTGGGCTGCAGGTGCGCGCAAGTGTCATCGATCACCGGCTATGTGTCGCCCTTGGTGGGACAAGGACAACCCAATTCGCAGTGACCGACCTGCACTACGGCGCACCGGCTTGGCTGGCATGGGCCGGTGAACTGGCCGTCGGTGCCGCCGTGGTCGCGAGCCAGGTGGCAGGACTTGCGCCGCGATCTGCTGCGGGTGATGGTCTGGCCGCTGCCGGTGCAACGCTTGTCGTCGCCGCGATCGTCGACGCCGCGCTCATGGCCAGCGCTGCCCTGCGCCCGGCGGATCGCGTGCTGCCGGCGATCGATGTCGCGGCGGTGCCTGCGCTGGTGACCTGTGGCCGTCCGCTGCCGGCAGAGACCACCGTGACCCTGCACAGCGATCGCGGTGCGATCAGTGCGCCAACCGATCCGAGCGGAACCGCAGTCTTTGACGCCGCACAGTGGCCTGCCGCCGCGTTTCCCTACGCGCTACCGCTGGCCAAAGCCCACTGCGAACTGGCCGAGCCCCAACCCGTGGTGTTGCAGGCCAGCGCTGCGGCGACCCTGGTGCTGGCGCGCAGCGATCTCGACGATATGGAGACGTGGCTGTACCTGCACCCGGGCGACCGCCAGCGCGGTGCGGTCCAGACGGCCCGCGATCACCTGCAGAACCGGCAGCGGGCCGAGCAGCGTCAGGCGCTGGCACAGGCGCGCCAAGCGCTGGCCGATGAGGATCTGGCGCTGGCGGCAACGGCGGCGCGGCGCTGCCGCGATGCATCCCAGCTGCCGGCGCCCGCGTGCGATGCCCTGCTGCGGTTGGTCAACGACCGCTTCATCGAGCGCCAGCTCGCGCTGGCCCAAACGGCGATCCGGGCCGGACACTGGCAAGCCGCCCGCGATGCCCACTACCGCTGTCAGCTGGTCGACCGCGAGCGGCCCGGTTGCCTGCAGCTCGCGCTGGCCATCGATGCCGCTGAGCTGGCCGCGCACCGCCGCGTGGCGCAGGCAACTGCCGACAGCTTGGCCGACAAGGCCTCGGACTACACGCGCCGACGCAAGTGGCCGTGGGCGCTGGTGCTTTTGCAGCGCTGTCTGGAGCTGTCGACCGCAGATGTCAGCCGGTGTCAGCAGCAGTTGGCGGTGGTGCAGGGCCGAATCAGCGGCCGGCAGCGGTGACTCAGCCCACCCAATCCGCCACCAAACGCCAAGAAGTTGCCAGCAGTACGCCAGCCCATGCGACAAGTTTGCGCACCACTGGCCAGACTGTTAGCATCACGGCGCTTGGGGTCTTCCCGGAGGTCGCTGTGCGCCCCACTGATTCATCGATTTGCCATGGTTGTGCGCCCTTTGCCGCGCTGTGGTCGCGGCTGCTGGGCTTGTTGTTGATGGTCTGCACCGCCGGTTTGATCACGGCACCGGTAGCGGGCCTGTTGCTGCCCATGTCTGCGCGCGCAGACGAAGCCAAGCCGGGCAACCGTCAAAAAGTCTTGATGCTGCGCACCGACGGTGCGGGCGTCACCGATTTGCAGCGCCAGGCTGTGACCAAAGAAGTGCAAGCTGCGGCGCTGCGCTACCGGCAGCTCGACGTGGTGTTTGTCAACGGCGACCTGACGGAAGAAATGTTCGAGTTCGAGTGCACCGAACCGGGTGTCGAGTGCCTGTCGCGGATCGGCACCAAGTATGCCGCGCAGTTGGTGGTATACAGCGAAATCACCAAGAATCCGTCGGGACAACTGCAACTGAACATGCGGGTCGTCGATATCGCCCAGAGCCGGGTAGCGCAGACGACCTCGCAGCCACTGGAATCGGCCGACAAGCCAACGCAGGCGGTCCAACGCGGACTGGTCGTGCTGCTCGGTCCGGTCGATATGCCGTCTGATGTCGGCGAAGCCCCGGGCACGCTGCAAGTCGTGCTGTTTGGCGGCGGCGTGGCGCTGGTCTACGTCGATGACAAGCTCGTTGGCCGAACCTCGGTTGGGGGGCTGAAGTTTCAGGTCGCGCCTGGCAGCCACACGTTGCGGGTGGTGCGCGCAGGCTTCAAAGAGTGGACAGCCAAGGTGACGGTTGCGGGCGGCGCGATTGTCGAGCAAGCCGTCCAGCTTGAGCAACAAGCGGTGGTGCAGGAGCTGCCGGGCGCCGGCCTGCCGGGCAAACCAGCGGACAAGCCACTGCTGCAGTCGGGTTGGTTCTGGGCGGCGGTCGGCGCGGGCGTGATTGCGGCCGGCGTCACCAGTTGGCTGCTGTTGCGCAACACCGATGTGGCCCAGGTCGGCTCGGTGGCGGTGTCGCTCGATCACAGCCACGCCTATCTGGACCCCGTGTTCGGCGGAGCGACAGGCAAATGAGCACTTCCGCACAGCAATTGAAGTTGTTTGATCGGGCTGGACCGACAGCGTGGGCGGCCCTGGTGTGGGCGTGTGGCTTGGCGGCTGCCAGTTGCACGGGTGAACTCCCTGAGCCGAGCCGGTATGGTGAGCTCCGATTGGCCCTGTCCGGGGCCTTGCCCAACGTCAAGTCATTCAAAATTCGGGTGTACCACGGCCCAGTGCTGGCGCCCAGCGATGAGCCGGCGTTCACTTTTCCGTGTCGCGCCTACACCGGCGCCGCCGACAACATTCCGGTGGTCAAAGACCTCGAAGCGCGCAGCGACTACGCGGTGCTCATCGACGGCTATAGCGATTTGGCGTGCGTCACCCCCGTGGTGCGCGCGTACCGCGGCGGCATCAAAGTCACGGCCGGCGTGACGGACAAGGCGGCGGCCCAGAATCCGTATTGGCTGCCGACGGTTGAGCTTGGCAAATTCACAGCGCTGGCGCAGGCCAACCCCCAATTGCAAGACACGGCAGGCAAGAAAGTCTGCTCCACCGAGTCAGACTGCCGCTCGGTCCACGCCAATGCGACATGCGGCAGCAACAACCGCTGCCGGGTCGATCACATGTTTCCGCTCAACGGTCAGGCCCGCCGCGGCCTGCCGACCGCCGTCACGCTGGACGACGGCCGGGTCGCCATCCTCGGCGGCTTGGGCGTGCAGGACAGCGGCTATTTCAAGGCCGCTGCCGAACAGGTTGAGGTGTTCGATCCGCGACAGGCTATTTTCCAGAGTCGCCTGGTGGGCAATTCCGGCTCTGCTGTCGGCTTGGCTCAGGCAATTACGGTCACCGGCGGTGCTTTTGCCCTCTCGGGCGGCGCAACCTCGGTCAAGCTGACGCTGGCGGCGGGCAAGCTGACCGCGCAGCTCGACACGCGCGAGTGCACCGGCACCGGTAGCTCAGCGGGTTGCGCTGTCTCCGATCAACTGGGTCGCTGGACAGTCTCTGACGCCGCGACCGGCAGCACCGCCCAGCAATTCGCACTGGGCGTGCCGTTGGCCTTTCCGATGATCGCCCGCGTGATGACACCCGAGGGCGAGCGCATGCTGGTCGCCGGCGGCTCTGAAGTTCCGCTGGTGGCCAACTTCGACAAGCGCCGCGGCAAGGCGATGCTGTGCAAGGTCGATGCCGCCACCGTCGATTGTCCACAGCAAGCCGGCGCGACCATGAAGGCCGGACGTGCCATGGCGGCAATCACTTGTGCCGCCCGCGACAGTTCGGGCAACTGCACCAAAGTGCTGCTGATCGGTGGCCGCAAGAGTGGTCCACTGACCGAAGTCTTCGATGGCGCAACCAGCCAATTCACCGCGGGCAACGATGTGGGCGCAGTGCCCAAGGATTTGCATGGCGGCACACTGTTCGCAACCGGACCAAGCAACTGGCTGCTCGTCGGCGCGTCCACCAAAAAGATCTTCATGGAAGACGGCGAGGCCACCACGGGCGGCGATGTCGCGCCGATCAGGGTGACCTTGGACAATCTGGCAACTGGGCCACAAGTGATCTTCGCTGCAGCAGATCTTGGGGCTTTTGCCGCACCAGACAATGGCAAGCGGCTGCTGCCCGCCAGCGTCCAATTGGTCGACGGCTCAGTGCTCGTCATCGGCGGCCTCGATGAAGGCCTCAAAGTCGCCACCGACGCCCTGTGGATCGGCAGCGATGGCAAGGCGCGCGGTCGGCTGGCGCTGCAGTATCCGCGGTTTGGCGCAGCGGCCGCCCGGCTGGGCGGCAAGGGCCCGCTGGGCGGATGTGTCGTGCTGGCTGGCGGGTTCGCGTTTGGGACCGGCGGCGGCCTCGAACCGCAAAACCAGGTCGAGTTGTTTTGCCCCACGCCCTAGCGGCAGCGCAAGCGCCCGAATCCGAATCATCTTACGCTGCCCGCTGGCGTGGCTGGCTGACCGCCGCCGCAGCCGTTGCAGGCGCGCTGTGGTTGCTGGCGCCATCGGTTGCGTGGTTCGATAGCGGCGAACTCGCCGCCGCTGCCGTCCAACTCGGCGTGCCGCACCCGACTGGCATGCCGCTGTTTTGCCTGAGCGGCCATACGCTTGCACAGATACCTTTGGCCAACGCGGCATTGCGGGTGCACGCGCTCGGTCTGCTGTGCGCAATCGGGGCGGCGTGGCTGTGGCTGGGGGCCCTGAACCACAATGCTGTACCGGTGTGGCGGGCGGCGACGGGCCTGCTGATGGTGGCGGTGCCAGCGCTCGCGCTGCATGTGCGCGCCAGCGAGGTGTACGCAACGGTGTGGCTGCTGACCGCCGCGGCGCTGTGGGTGTGGGTCCGGATGCCGGTCGGCCAGCGCCTGTGGGCGATGGCCGTGCTCGGCGGCCTCGGTGCGGGCGTGCACGTCGAGGCCGGTTTGGTCGCCGCGATGGGGTGGCTGGCCTCGCTGGTTGCCTGGCAGCGCGAGCGCCAGCTGCGCTGGCGGGCCGTGGCTGGATCGCTGGCCTTGGGAGCAGCCATTGCCGCAATGGCGATCGCCTACCTGCCGCTGGCCGCGGAGCGGCTGCCGCAGTGGAGCTGGGGCGACGTCCGCAGCGCCCGGGCGCTGTGGGACCACCTGACCGCGGCGACCATTCGCCACGCCTACCGTGATCGCATGGGCGGTGGGTGGGCCGATTGGGCGGCGCTCGGGCACCTGATCTGGCGCGATGGCGCCTGGCTGTTGGCGCCTGCGGGATTGGGCGCGGTAGCGGCCTGGCGGCTGGATCGCCGCGCCCTGGCGGCGACGCTGGCGGTGGCTTTGACCGACGCAGTGTACTCGGTGCTGGTCAACCCGATGGGCCTGCGCGACGATCAGGCGGGGTTGGTGGTGCTGGTGGCGCTGGTGGTCCTGGCCGGCCTGGGCGTGGCCACGGCGGCGCAGTTGCTCGCGGGTCGGCGTGCGGGACCATGGTGGGCGGCGGTGGTGCTGTTGGCGGCAGGCGGTGGCGTGCTGGCGGCTCGGCCAGAGTGGGGGCAGCGCGATCTCCAGGCTGGGGCGCGCTATGCGGATGCGCTGTTGCGGCGGGCCGGGCCTGGGCAGTTGGCGATCACGGCCGGCGACCATGCCAGTGCGGCGTGCGCGTGGCTGCAAACTGCCGAAGGCGTGCGCCCAGACACCGCGTGCGTCCCCGGGGTGTTTTTCCGCGACGATACCCAGCTGGCCCAGGTGGCCGGCAGCCGGGATCGATCTGCGTGGCAGCGGGCCCGTCGCGTAGCCCAGCCGGGACAGCGCATGCAAGCGTGGCTGCAGCCGGAGCTGCAGGCGGCACCGGTGCTCTGGCAGCCCGGCCTGTCTGGCGAAGACAGCCTGGTAGGCGCCGCGCTGGTGGCGGGGCTGCCGCTGTCCCAGCTGCGGCTGCCGGTGCCGACTCCAGCACAAGCGCGAACTGCGGCGCTCCAGCTGCCAGACGTTGCGACGCAGCAGTGCGCCCAAGCCAGTGGCGACGCCCAGTGCCGCGGTGCGCCGACCTTGGCCGACGCGCTGGCAGCCGATCTGGCGGTGCACACTGCGCTGTGGGCCCGCCACGATCCGGCGGTGGCGCGCGTGCTGGGCGAGGCCGCGGTGGCCCTGTCCGACCAACCCAAGGCGCTGCACAACTTGGCAGTGCTGCTGGTTCACAGTGACCCGCAGCGCGCACTCCAACTGGCACGGCGGGCGGTTCAGCGCCAGCCTGATTACTTGCGGGCCCACCGGGTCGCGGCGCGCGCGGCCCTGCAGTTGGGCGACGTGGCCCAGGCTGGCGAATACGCACTAGCGGCGATGGCGGGAGTCACACCTGCCGAACGCCAGCTCTGGTGGCAAGAGCTGGTGGCAGAGGCGCAACCGCATCAACGCAGCCACTTGCGTGAGATTTTGGGGCTGTAGCCCTGACGGTGTGCGTGTCTACGCGGGTCGCGGCCACCCAGCCAACCTAATCCCGATAGCCCAGTTTGCGGTTGCGCCAGCCGGCGATGGCGTCAAACACCGCAAGATCGCGGGTGCTCAGGGCAGTCTGCCACGCCGCGTCGAGCACCACGTCGCGGTTGTCCGCTTCCATGCGCATCGGGTTGCCACCCAGCACATGGGCATTGTGCCGCCCGATGTGGGGCGGCAGCACAAACGGCTGCAGGCCGAGCCAGATCGCCAGCCGGTTCAGCTCGCTTTGCGGGGCGGTGCACAGCGTTTCATAGCGTAGCAAGAAAACCTGGGGGTCGGCGATGCGCTGCAAGGCCAAATCCAAGGCCAAAGTATTGGCCAGCCAGTAGCTTGCAGCCTTGGCCATGCCGAGCTTGTGCCGGCGCATCCGCGACCACGCGATCGCCCGACCATCGCGGACCAAGTGCACCACGGCAACCCGATCAGGCGCGGCATGATGCAGAAAATGCAGCCGAGTCACCGATTTGGACGCATCGACCACCACCGGTCGGTTGGCAACTTCGGCGACAGCCTGCAGCCACCGCAACGCATGTCGGGCCGCCACCTGACACGCAGCGCGCTCGGCGACCGGCAGTCCGGACCACGCCGCAACCCGGCCCAACGATCGCCGCCAAGGCAAGCGCGCCATGTGGCCAAAGGTTGGGTCCTGGGCCGCCAAGTCGCCGAAGCGGTCGCGCACCGCCTGCCAAAACGCGCACTGCTTGAGCGGTGCGCCGCAAGTGCAGAGGCGGCGGTAGTCGCCAATCAGGTAGGGGCGGGCCCAGTCAGCCTCGCCGGCATCGACCACGGCCGGGTGTTCCTTGAGCAACAGCCCCAGCAGGGTAGAGCCGGAGCGGGCGACGCTGGCGATGTAGGCGACACGCGACTGCACCGCACTCCCCAACGGCGCACCGGGCCGCGGTGGCCCTCGGGGCGGCACACCAACCCCTGTCACGGTGCCGACGGCGCAGGCAGGGCGCCAGAGCGCCTCAGCCAATCCAGCAGCACCGCTGCACCCTCTGTGACACTGCACTGGTCGGTGTGCACGACCAATTCGGGCTGCGTGGGCGGCTCATAGCGCGCATCGTAGCCGGTCAGGCCCTGCAGCTGACCACTGCGGGCCAAGGCGTACAATCCCTTGGGATCACGGGCGACACACACGCTCACCGGGCATGCCACCCAGACCTCAGCGAACCGGCCCGGACCGTGCAAGGCGCGCACACGGTTGCGGTCCACCGCGAATGGCGAGACCAGCGCGACCACCGCAATGGTGCCTTGCTGCGCCAAAAGCCAGGCCACCTCGCCGGCCCGGCGGACCTGCTCTTGGCGATCGGCGTCTGAGAACCCCAAGTCGCGGCTCAGACCTTGGCGCAGCACGTCGCCGTCGATCAGGCAAGCGCTATAGCCCAAGCTGCGCAGTTGCCCGACCAGTTGCTGGGCCAGCGTGGTCTTGCCGGCGCCCGGCAGGCCTGTCAGCCACAGCGTCGCGCTCATCGCTACCCCAGTTGCCGGTAGTGCCGTCCTGCGCGGCCCAGAAGGTGGCGCCGCTCGGCCCTACGCGCCGCGGCCCGACCGAGCCGATGACCGCAAGGTACCTTGCCCAGCCTGTCGCCTACTTGCACTGCGCGCAGTCAATGGTCATCTGGTAGTCCTCGACCGCGTTCTGGTAGCCATCGACCACCAAGAAGTACTTGGCACCCTTGACGACCGCAAACGACTTGGTCGCGGTGTCGCCAATCATCAGCGCGTGGCTGGTGCAGCTGGTGGGGCCACACGGCTTGGCGCCGTCCA
>CANMNA010000033.1 GCA_947499075.1 Myxococcales bacterium | reverse complement strand
CGCACGACCTCGGCGAGGCCGAAGAGATCATCGTCCTGACAGCAATCTGCGGGGCCATCAGCGAGGACAAGTGCGCCGAACTCTTCGGCGATCTGGCGGTGGGTTACTGTGGGAACATGACGGTCGAGGGTGTCTCGCGGCTCCTGGACGCCAACACCACGGCGGACCGGCTGAGGGTCCGTCGCCTGCTCTCCGCCGATGCGCCCCTGGTCAAAGGCGGCGTGGTCGTCATCGATCACTTCACCCGGGAGCCGCTCTATCCAGACGACTTCCTGGGGGCACGCATCCGCGTGACGGAGCCGACCTTCTTGATCGTCGTTGGGGGAACCCCACCCCTGAACCTGGTGAGCAACAGGCGCTGAACAAAGGCCCCGCCCCTTCCGGGGACTGGCAACCTCTGCACGACGACAGCCACCCCGGCGGCGACGACGGTCAACACGACCTGCGAGGGATCGAGAACTCGGAACCCGGCACGGTGAGCATGGCCCACCCCCACCACTGGGGGTGATGCCGTTCGACCTCTCGGACCTCGTCCTCCAGGTCCGCCACCAAGGCGAGGGTGCGGGCCATCAGGGCGTCCCGATACTGCGGGTCCCTACGGGCGGCAGCAACGAGGTTCAGGAGCACGTCGGAGAGCAGGTCGAACGCCACGCCGGGCTCGGCGGGCAGGCCGAAGCTGGACGTGGGGACCTGGTGGTCGGGCGAGCGGTTCATCAGCACCTCCACCTACCCGGAACGATAGGCGGATCACCCTACCCGCGAGGAGGTGAGCGGGGACCGCCGGAGGTTGTGCGGGTTGTGCGGGTCTTGGGTCGATCTTGGCGGGTATTGACCCGCACAACCGTCCCGTCGTTTCCGCAAGTGCCTGAAACCTAATGGTGTCGCTCAGCCTTCAAACATTGAACCGAAAATTGACCACGTCGCCATCGCGCATCACATACTCCTTGCCTTCCATGCGCTTCTTGCCTGCCGCTCCGACCGCAGCTTCGGAGCCCAGCCCGAACAAGTCATCGCAGCTGTAGATCTCCGCTTTGATGAAACCGCGCTCAAAGTCGGTGTGAATCACGCCCGCAGCCTGGGGCGCTGTCCAGCCACGCCGAATCGTCCACGCGCGTGCTTCCTTGACGCCTGCGGTAAAATAACTCTGCAAACCCAGCAGGTTGAACGCAGAGTGCGCCAACCGATCCAGCCCGGCTTCTTGCAGGCCCAGCGCATCGAGAAACTCTTTGCGATCATTGGGATCTTCCAGCTCCGCGATCTCGGCCTCGGTCTTGCAGGACAACTCGACCACCGCGGCGCCCTGCTCCGCTGCCATCGCATGCACGCGCGCCACATACGGGTTGGGCGTGCCCGGATCGGCGGTGTTGGCCACGTACAGCATCGGTTTGCCGGTCATCAGCTGCAGACCGCGCAGGATCAACTGTTCGTCCTTGGACATCTCGACCGACCGCGCTGGCCGGTCATCATTGAGCGCCACGAACAGGCGCTCGAGCAGCGCCACTTCGGCGATCACGTCTCTGTCGCCGGTCTTGACGAGTTTTTCCTGCTTCTTCAGGCGTCGCTCGACTTGGTCCAGATCAGCCAGCGCCAACTCGGTGTTGATGATCGCCGCATCGCGCACCGGATCGATCGAGCCATCGACGTGGACAACATCGTGATCATCAAAGCAGCGCAGCACGTGACAGATCGCGTCGGTTTCGCGGATGTTGGCCAAAAACTTGTTGCCGAGGCCTTCGCCCTTGCTGGCGCCCTTGACCAAGCCGGCTATGTCGACAAACTCCATGGTTGCATACAGAATCACCTTGGTGTTGACGATGCCGGCGATGCGGTCTAGCCGCGCGTCGCGCACGGGCACCACGCCCACGTTGGGCTCGATGGTGCAGAACGGATAATTGGCAGCTTGGGCACCTGCGTTGGTGAGCGCGTTGAAAAGCGTCGATTTTCCGACGTTGGGCAGGCCAACAATGCCGCAAGAAAGGCCCATGATGTTGCGTTCCAGACACCGCCTAGTCCGGCGGGGCCCGGGATTTCAGCACTTTGCAACCGCAGCGGCAACCGTTATTTTGAAGGGCCCGCGGCCGCCAAGCGTTGGTGCGGCGGGCATTTTGACCCGGAGGTTCCCGATGTTTCCGATGATGCAGATTGAGTTGCCAAGCGTGGTGCGTGTTTGTCTGACCGTGTTCGCGCTCGGCGTAGTAGCGGGATGTCAGAGCTCGCTGACTGGCAACGAAGGCAACCTGACGTTTTACTACCCCACCGATGACCAATTGGACTTCAACAAGCCGATTGCCATCGGTGCCAAACTCGATCTAACGGTATTTACGACCGGCGCCCACGCCAAAGTCGAGCTGACGGCGGTGACATCTGACAAGCCGCAAATTCTCGACTCCAAAGGCTTTCTCGGCAATGCCTTTACCCTCGAAGGCAAAAGCGATGGCAGCGCGGCGATCAGCGTCAAGGCCAAAAAAGCCGACGGGACTACCACGCAGGACACCATCAACATGCTGGCGCGCAAGCCCGAAGTCATCGACATCGCGCACTCGTGTTCCGCAGGGCCAGTGGGCTACTACTTGACCGACAAGACGATCTTCTTGCCTTATGACCTGCACATGAAGAACAGCCAGTCGGTCATCGGTTACGGCTACCACGCGCTGACGATGGTCCCCAAAGACGGGCTGGCGTGGGACCAGATCCACAAGGCGCAGTGGGCCTACGTCTACAAGACTGCGAAGTTGCCGGGCGACGTCACACTGACCAGCGTGCTCGAGCCCACCCGGTCATGGACCGTGCGCCTGGTCGACGAAGGCATGATTGACGGCGGCACGCTGACGCCGGTGACCAACAAGACCCTCGATGTGCTGGCCAATGTGCCGGCGTTTGTGCTGGCGCGGCCGACGATTGGCGGCCAGCTACTGTGCCAGCCCGACGTGACCTACAGTGCCGTCAGCAAGACACCGGAGGTCTGCACGGTGGCGCCGACGGCGGCCAAGCTGCAGGCGACCAAAGAGCTGGTCGAGTCGCGGTCATGGCTGACCGTGACCGGCAAGACCTCGGGCGTGTGCGAGTTTGAGGTGACGTGGACCAAGGGCAACAAAGGCCAAGGGGTCAAGGTGCCGCTCAAGGTCAATGTGTTGAAAGTGCTTAAGCCCTAAGGCTCGCCAGGTACGACGTGCCGAGGCCGAGATCGCCCACGCCCCAATTTTCGGCGAGCGTCTGGCCTAGGCACGCAAAGCTTTGGCCTGTACCCAAGTCGCCACCGCGCTGAAATCGCGTGGACGCCAAAATCAGCGGCACGTGCTCGCGCGTGTGGTCTGTCGTGGCCAAGTACGTCGGATCGTTGCCGTGATCGGCGGTGATGCACAACAATCCATCGTCGCCCAGCGCCGTCAGCAGCTCGGGCAGGCGCGCATCCGCCTCTGTGAGCGCGCGGGCAAACCCATGTGGATCGCGGCGGTGGCCGTACAACGCGTCGAAGTCGACCAGATTGGTAAAAATCAGCGCGTCAGCGCGGTCGCGGCACTGCTCAATCGTCAGCTGCATCCCGTCGGCGTTGCCTTCGCTGTGCACGCTGTGGGGAACACCACAACCCGCGAAAATATCTTGGATTTTGCCGACCCCCACCACGGGCACGCCGCGCTGCGTCAGCCGGTCGAGCAGCGTACCGGGCGGCGGCGGCATCGAAAAATCCTTGCGGTTGTAGGTCCGCTTGAACGCGCCCAGCTCGCCCACAAATGGGCGGGCGATCACGCGGCCAACGCGGTAGGGATCGAGCACCTTGCGGGCGACTTCGCAGATGCGCCACAGCTCTTCGATCGGCACCACCTGTTCGTGCGCCGCCAGCTGAAACACGCTGTCGGCCGAGGTATACAGGATCGGCTTGCCAGTCCGCAGGTGCTCCGGACCCAGCTCGTCCAAAATCGCCGTACCCGACGCCACGCAATTGCCGATGATGCGGTGGCCGCTCGCTTGCTCGAAAGCCTCGACAATCTCGTCCGGAAATCGCGGATTGTACACGACAAACGGCAGGGTCGTCTGCACGCCAACCATTTCCCAGTGCCCAGTCGGGGTGTCCTTGCCGGCCGACACTTCGACCATGCGCAGCACAAATGCGCCCAGATCGGTGACGGCTGGCACGCCAACCAGCGGCGTCAAGTTGCCCAGGCCCATCCGCTGCAAGTTGGGCACGCGCAAGCCCCCGACTGCTTTAGCACAATTGCCCAGCGTGTTGACCGTTGGCGGATCGCCAAAATCGGCGCAGTCGGCGGCCGCGCCGATGCCGGCGCCGTCGAGCACCAAAATGCAAGCTTTGCGAAATGGGCGGATGCTCATGTTATCTCGCCAGCTTTGGCTTTGGCAATCCAGCGGTTGAGCTCGCGCTCGACAATCTCAACGGCGCGTCCTTGAAAAGGTCGCAGCAGAAACGGGACATCGATGTCGACGACCAAGCTCGCAGGCGCTACGTCAACTTTGCCCCTGATCGACAAGCCTTTGGCCCGAAAACTCACTTCGGCCCGCTCGTCGCCTTGCCACACGATGCTCGGCTCGTACTTGGCAAAACGCTGCTTGTAGTGCTCACACGCTGCCCGTGCCGTCTTCTGGGCGAGCTCGAGCGACAGGTCGTGGGCAATGGCATGGCGCATGAGACTCCAAGCCGGGGCGAAGTGCTGCCGGCACGCGCAAAGGGGGTTGCAGCCTAGGCAATGCTAGGGGCAGCTGTTGCTGGTGCCGGGCGTGCCGCGGTCGCGGGCACCGCAGCGCAATGTGCCCAACGCCGGGTCAAACTTCCAAAGCGACTTGCCGCTCTCGACCACGTTGGTCACGGGGACGCAGATCGCGGGCGCCTTGCACTCCGAAGTCGACTTGCACACGGCGGGTTCGGTCGCGTAGCTCGACAGACCAAAGTAGTTGCCGTAGCCGCAGCTTGGCGTCGCGGGGACCCAGCAGTCCGGTACGTCGTTGCTCAGCACGTCAAAGCAGCTGGGCTTGAGCATGGCGGCCTGGCCGACTACCCACGCCAGCTTGCCGTAATTGATTTCGTCGATGACGGTGCCAGCCGGGTTGACCAGTTGCAGCTTGATGTCGATGGTCAGGTTTTGTAGCTGAAACACCCCAAACGTCGGCTGGTCGAGCCACGCATACAGGGCTTTGAGGCCGTTGTTGACCGAGGCATCGGCAGTGCCAATCAGCATCACGTATTGCTTGGGCAAAATCGTCGTTTGGGCACCCGCCACCGGGGTCACGGTGTGCGTGTAGGTGCCCACCTTGAGCTTCCATCCGGTCAAGTCAATCGGGTCAGCCGACGGGTTGTACACTTCCAGCCACTCGCCCTTGGTGTCCACCACCGCATCTGGATCGGGCATGATTTCCGTCACCAGCAGCGTACCTTTGGCCGCGGGCGGCGCTTCTTTCTTGCAGGTAGATGAGCACCCGTCGCCGTCGGTGACGTTGCCGTCGTCGCACTCTTCGCCGGTCGTCACACTGGTCAGGCCGTCGCCGCACTTGGGCGCGGGCTTGCACTTGTTGCTCAAACAAATCAGATCTTTGCCGCAGAAGGTGTTGTCAGGCTTGCCGTTGCACGGGTTGACACATGGCGGGTTGGCCTGACCGGGCGAGCCGATGTCGCCATCGCCGTAGGTGTCTTGTCCCTCGCACCAGTTCTTGTAGTCGTCGTTCTTGACGGCGTCGTAGCTGCCCGGGTCGACCTGCATCGACTTGCCTTCGACAATCGGAAAGCCAATGGTCTGGCAGTTGGCCGGCGGGTTGGGCAAGCTGCACACAAAGCCCTTAGGCGAGAACGTCACTTGGTCGATAATTTGGCCATTCCATTCGATGATCACGTCGTCTTGGGCCGTGTTGGAGAGCTGAAAGGGTGTTGGAGCGCCGGCGGTCAACCAACCGACCTGTACGGTTGCGCCGCCGTTGACCGTCTTGTCGGTGGTGCCGCCCAGGACCAAGTAGGCGCCGGGCGCGACCCACACCGGCTTGGCGCTCTTGATGTAAAACTTGTCGCTGCCCACATCGCGCAAGACCCAACCATTGATATCGACAGCCAATTCTCCTGGATTGTAGAGCTCGATCCACTCGCCGCTGCCGTCACCCACCGCCTTGGGGTTGACCAGCACTTCGGTCACGATGATTTGCCCCTTGGTAAACAACTCCTTTTGACAGTTGATCGAGCACCCGTCGCCACCGTCCTTGTTGCCGTCGTCGCACAGCTCGGCGGCTTCGACATTGCCGTTGCCGCAGGTCGGCGAGTCGCAGGCGTCGCCAAAGCCATCGCTGTCGCCGTCCGTTTGCGCAATGTTGGGAATGCCCACGCAATTGTCGCACAGGTCGCCGACCCCATCGACGTCCGCGTCGCTTTGCTTGGGGTCGGACACGCCCGGGCAGACATCACAGGCGTCGCCGACACCGTCCAAGTCCTTGTCCGCCTGATCCGGGTTGGGCGTGAACACGCAGTTGTCCTTCTCGTTGTTGGTAGCGTCACTGTCGATGTCTTTGCCGTTGGGCGCGCACGAGCTGTTGACGACCCCGGGGGTGCCGTAGTTGGTGCCGCCGGCGTTGCTGATCGCCGCATCGGCATAGCACCAGTACTGCTTGACGTCATTTTGGTTGGTGGTCGCATACTTGGGGTCAAGCTGCAGGGCGACGTTGATCTTGATGGGCGGCGTCGCGGTGCCGTAGCTCAGGCTGTCGACCAACTTCTTGCCGGGCACATCGACCAGCGTAATGGTGTCGCTGACCTGATCGAGCATGAAGTCGCTCTTGGCGTTGAAGCCAATTTGCGCGGTGATGCCGCCGTTGATGATTTTGCCGACGTTGCCAGCCAGTACCACAAAGCCCTTGGCCGGCACCTTGACGTCGTCGACAATGTCGTACTGCTTTTTCTTGCCCGCCACGCCTTTGACCAGATCGATGCGCCAACCCTTGATCGCGACAGGCGCAGCGGTGGGGTTGTACAGCTCGATCCACTGGGCGTCTTTGACGTCGAAATTGTCGGTCTGGACCATCACTTCGTTGATGACCAAGCTACCGGGCTGGGCTGCAGCGACTTGGCAATTCTCGCAGCTGTCACCCAGATAGTCGTTGCCGTCGTCGCAGCTTTCGCCGGGGTCGAGTTCCTTGTCGCCACACTGGACTGGGTCGCAGGCGTCGCCGGTGGCGTCGTTGTCGGTGTTTTGCTGATCGACGTTGGGCGCGTCGACGCAGTTGTCGCACGGGTCACCCACGCCATCGCCATCGACATCGAGCTGCGATCCATCCGGCTCCGGTGCGTTGAAAATATTCGGACAATTGTCTTTGATGTTAGGGACCCCGTCCAGATCGTCGTCGGGCGGTGTGGGACATGCTGGGTTGGCCTCGCCGGGCGTACCATAGTCGCCAGATGGCATTAAGATCGGAGACTTGCACCAGTTCTTGACGTCATCGTTGCCCGTGTCGCTGGTGACCGTCACGTCGACCTGCAGTGCGCCGCCCTCCCACGTCTTGAGCGGCCAAGTGGTCTGATTCCAGTCGACTTTGTCGACCGCCACGGGCGCTTTGGGTGCAGTGTAATCTGCCCGAACCATCAAGGTGTCTGAAAAATTAGTAAATGTTGTTCCAGTATAGACATACGGAAAGGTAATCCCGCCGTTCTTGGTCTTGTCGCCATGGCGACCCAGCACAATCACTTGTCCGGACTTCAGCGTCAACTTGCCAGCACAGCCGTTGATAACATGTTTGTCGCCGCCGACTTTGCCATCGGTAATGGTCAAGCCGTTGAGGTCGATGTCCTTGGTCGCTGTGTTCTTGAGCTCAAACCACTCGCCTTTGTCGTCGAGCACGGCTTTGGGCCAAATCATGATCTCGGTAATCACCAAGTCACCTTTTTGCAGACCCGTTTGCGGCGGTGGTGGCGTCTTGGGCGGCTGGCACACCGCCTCGCAGTTGCCGTCCGTGCCGAGCGAAAACCCAGCGATGCACCCGCATTGCGCCTTGCCACCGACCACGGCGCAGGCGGTCTTGTTGGGCTCTTTGCACGGGTTGGGCAAACACGCCATGGGCGAGGTGTCGCCGGGGACGTCTGGCGTGACGGCATCTGAACCGGCGTCGCTCGAATCGGCGACTATGTCCTGTGTCTGAGACACTTCTTCCGCATCATCGACACTTTCGGCACCATCTTGGGCTTTGGTATCGCCCGCTGTTTCGCCCTTGACCTCTTTGACCGTATCCGTTGTCCCGGCAACGACATCGGGTTGCGGCAAGAATGGGCTCCCGGTATCTGCCGGGTCGCCGTTGCCGGACGCAGGCGTCTGGGTACATGCCACCTGAACCAGCAGGGCCAGCAGTGTCAGCCGTGTCAAGCACAGCGGCAGACGGCCCAAGGCGGCACGTCGCGGGAGGGTCCAAGAGAATGCTTGCATGGTCATAGGCCTTCAGTCGTGGGCGAACCGCCAGAGCGTGGCGGGCAGCGTGTCACTGGAGAGCAAAGGCGACCCCAAGCACACCCAGAGCGGCAGTATAGGGATCGCGACCGCAATCCCGCAACCTCAAGTCCCACGCGTCACAACCGGCTTGATTTGCTGACATTTTGCCGAGGCTTCAGGCTACTTCGGCAGCGGAGGCCCTTCGTCAGATGCGCTAGGCGGTGGCAGGGGCTGCACGGTCACTGTCTTGGCGCCGGCAAGGACAAAGTCAACGGTGCCCAAGAGTTTGTCGAAAATGACCATCTTGAGCGGCAGTTGGTCTTTGGGCGACAACCAGATGGTGAACTTGCGGTGGATCCGGCACCCTTGCAACTCGGACGACAGCGGCACTGCGTCGCGGCTCTGACCATTGATTTCGAGCACTTGTAGCGCGCCGACCTCAAGCGTGGCCTGGCACACGTCCATGCCGGTAAACAGATGGACATGCAATTTTTTGCCAGGCTTGGGCTTTTGGTGCATCAACCACGGCACCAGCGCGACGGGGTCCAAGAGGGGCGTATCGACAGTGTGGTCCACCGACACATCGGGCTTGCCAAGGCGCGCAAACACGGCTTGGACGCGCTGGCCAGCGAATTTGGCCCGGGTCCGCGCCTTGTTGCCCGCAATCTGCGATTGCCACTGGCCTTCGACCGGCACATAGCCGGCATCGACCCAGCTGCTGGCGTCGAGCATCCCAGCGTAGATGACACCGAGCAGCGATGTCGTCTTGCCCAACAGCGTGACCATCCGCAGCGGCTGCGCGGCAGTGCCCTTGGGGCCAATCACCAGCGTGCCCTGGCCCAGGTGGCTGTCGCGGGCCGAGACGTCAAAGGTAATCTCGATGCCCTTGCCGGCACCGGCCCAGGCCCGCGTCGCGCTCAGGCAAGGTCCCAGCACCAAAGCCAGCAACGTCCACGTTGTCAATCGATTGGACATCATCCGCCACCCAATTGCGCGCCGTAAAGTGGCCCGCAGTGGTGCAACGCGGCGCGGCAGGTCCCGATTCGGCGGCGGCAGCTTGGCTGGGCGCTACTTGCCCATCTTGAGCAATTCAGAAAGATTGGGCATGAGCATGAACTCAACCCGGCGGTTCTTGGTCCGACCTTCAGGGCTGGTGTTCTCGACACTTGGCTGATAGTAGGCGTAGCCACCTGCCGACAGCGTCTTGCCGGACACGCCCTCCTTGATCAAGAAGCGGACTACGGTCAGCGCCCGGTCCATCGACAGACCCCAGTTCTTCTCTTCTTCACCTTGATCGTCGGTGTGGCCCGCGACCTGAAACGGGCGATCGGGCATCAACTTGAGCAGCGCTGCCAACTCGCGGAGCACGCCAGTTGCTTCGTCCTTGAGCTTGGACTTGCCGGTGTCGAACAAGATGTCGCCCGCCAGCGCGATGACTAGAAAGCCGTTGCGTTCCTTAACTTCCAGCTTGCCGGCCGCAGCCATCGACTGCAGGGCGTTCTTGACCTTGTCGATACTGGACTGCACCCGCGCCAAGCGATCCTTGGCGTTGTCGCGGTCGCGTTGGCATTCGGACAACGCCTTGCCCTTGTCGCCACCGACCGAGACGCAAGCGTCCAGTTCACGCTTGACCTTGCCGAACTCTTCGGCGGCCTTGGCCGAGGCAGTAGCGGCGGCGCTCAGGTTGGCGGCGTGCAACGCAGCCTTGTCGTCTGCGCATTGCTGGTTGGCAGCTTGCAGCGCCGCTTGATCGGCGGCCTTGTTGCGGGCAATCGTGTCGTTGAGATCGGACAGGTCTTTGTCGTACTTGGACTGCATCACGCAGCCTTGAACGCCGACAGGGAGAGCAACACACAGAGCAACACACAAAGCAGCACGCTGGGCTACCCACAGGACAGAAGTGGCGGTACGCATCAGTTCCTCACAAGAAAAAATTAGAAACTGCTCAGCAAGCGCCAAGCCACGCCAAGATAGCACGGCTTGGCCGATGGCAAAATTTGGCGAACCAATTCTTGCGATCGGGCGGCCACAAGCCTACTGTCCGCTGGTGCGCCCACTGCTGATCGCCCCCGCTGTTGCCCGCTCCCTTGCCGCTTTGCTGCTCGGCTCAGCCGTGGCCACAGGTGCTTGTCGCGAGGCTCCGCCTTACATCGATCCGGCGCGCTACGCGCTGGCTGGCGACCCGACCCAAGGTTCGGTGCCCAAGCTTTTTGCCGCAGCGCTGCCGACGGGCGAGGACTTGCCCGACGATGTGACCGCCGATGCCCTGCAGATGGGTTGGTTTTGCTTTGACTTGCCAACACGGACGCGCACCCGAATGCTGCCCATGCGCGGCGACGGCAGACTGCGTACGGTGCAGGACGACGGTCAGGGCGGCTGGCAAGTGCTGGCCGTCGATTTGGCGACGCGTCAGGCGACGGCGGAGACCGCACTGCTTGGTCCCGACGATGAGCCCGGGCCACAAGGAACAGTTCACCGAATGGCATTTGCGCCGGCATGGGCGGCAACACCGGTGCAAGACGAGCTTGCGCCGACCGTGGCGCTGCCCACCACGCCGGCCGCTGAAGTGGCCTGGCTGATCTGGCAACGGCAAGACGATTGGGTCACGCTGGCACTCGATGCCACCCATGTCCAGCAGTTTTCGCTCGATAGTACCGGCAGGCAGATCTTCTTCATTGACGCACCTGCCGACGCCACGCCAGCGCTGTGGCACATCGCACTCAGTGAGGCGGCAACCGCGGCGTTGGTGGGCCCCGCACTCGCACTATGGGCGGTGGTGTTCGATGGTAGCGCAGCGGTGGTGCGGGCCCAGGGCGAGGCGGGGCTGGAGACCCAGTTGGTCTACGCCGACGGCACGCGGCGGCGGCTGGGCCCCGACGGGGTGGCCGTGGTGGCGGTGGGCCCGTCGCTGCTGATCGAAACTGCGACGGGCGACCTACTGCGGGTCGATGCCAGCTCGAGTGCGTGGCACCGGGTCGGCACCGGCGGTCGGCCGGGACGGCTGGTTGCGCGGGGCGGCCAGCCAGCGGTGCAACTGCCCGAAGACGTGTCTGTTGCCGCGTTGTACTGGTTCGATGGCGGCGGTCTGCAGCGCGTCACGGCGCTCGGGCCCGCCCAATGGCTGGCGGCGGTGCCGCTCAAGGGTGGCGTGGCAGCGGCGTTGCTCGATCGCAGCGACCGGCAGCTTGGCCCGGCCGGTCGCGATGTGGCGGTGTGCGTGGTGGCGCGGGCTGTCAAGCCACTGGTGGTGCCGGTTCGGTAGCGGGCGCCACCAGCGCTGCTGGGCCAACCGGTCCGCCAAGAGGGCGTGGCAGGCTGCTGTGAGTCGTCCGAAATAGTTTGGCAATTTCGACAACTCGGGCCACTTGGCGTAGGGTGTGGCCATGAGCGCTCGCACGCACATTGCATGGCTTGTACTGGCCGCCACCGCTGCCTGTGCGCCCGCCGCCCCGGCGACGCCGGCCTGGTCGGGTGCCGACACGGTACAGACAGGCCGGCTGCCTGCGGCAACGGACGCGACGCCAGACGCCGCAGCCCAAGCTGAGACGCCGCAACCTGACGCCGCCAGCAGCGAAGCGGGCGATCTACCTGTAGCACCCCAGCCCGAAACGGTCGCGGAAACAGCCGCTGGCCCTGATCTACCGGCGGTCGCCGATGCCCCGGTGTTTGACCAGTTCGCTACCGGCGACGCGGCCACGGCCGGCGACCTTGGGGTGGCGCCGTTTGATGCCAGTGTGTTTGCGGAACTCCCCGTGCCCGATGGTGGCGTGGCGCCAGAGTTGCCGGATGGCGATGTCGCCCAACCTGTTGAAGATGCACCGCCGCCAGCCGAAACGGCGACGTTGGACAGCGCCGATGGTGCCAGCGCCACCGACACCGCAAGTGTGGATGCTCCAAGTAGCGACCAGACCGCAGCTGAGGCCGGAGCGGATGCGGACGCCGCCCTGGATGGCGGGACCGACGCTGCCCAACCCAAAGACGTGGGGCCAGAAATCGACGGCGGGCCGATCGCAGACACTGTTGGCGCCGACACGCCACCCGAGGTGGTCGCCGACACCGATGGAACCGACGCCGCCACTGCGGAGGTGGCCGACAGCGCCGCAGACACGGGTCAGGAAGTCAACGACGTAACGCCAGCAGAAACGGTGCAGGACAGCCAGCCAGACAGCGAGGGTGATGCGGGCAGCGGCGACGCGACTGAGGAAACCAGCGAAGCCTGCATTGCTGGTTCGTGCGACGACGGCGAGCCGTGCACCCAAGACGCCTGCCAGCCCAATGGCACTTGCAGCCACCTGACCCAGGCAGACGGCTCCGCATGCGTCGATGGCACCTGCCAGCTCGGGCTGTGTTCGCGCAACACCCCGCAGACGTATGGCTTGTCCTGCCTGACCCTGAAGAACACGATCGCCTTGGCCAAGACTGGCGTGTGGTGGCTCGACCCCGACGGCCCGTTTACCCCGGTAACCCCCTTTGCCGCATGGTGCGACATGGATGGCGATGGCGGTGGCTGGACACTGCTGGTCAAGGTCGCAAGCGCCGGCAGTGAACTAGGCTACGACGCGCCGGCTTGGACCTCGATCGCCACCCTGCACCCTGAACGGCCGCGTCTGGATCACCGCGAAGCCAAGCTGACCAGCTTTTGGTCGATGCCGTTTCAGCAGTTGCGGGTCGGCATGAAATCGGACAAGCAAACCGCCTGGTTGGTGGCCACGATTCAGGCTTCGTCGCTGTTCCACCTACTCAAGGACGACAAGTTCGTGGCGCTGACAGTCCCGGTCAGCAATTGGCTGGGGCTGCTGCCGGGCGCGGGACTGCAGAGCGGCTGCCTGGCGGTGGGCCTCAACGTGCGACCGTCGGGCAGTTCGCCGTTTGACTATGCGCGGACGCGCATTGGCGTGGTCGGCAACGATGCCTTGGACTGTGCGACGCCTGACTCGCGGCTGGGCATCGGCTTGGGTGGCACGACGTGTGGCCAATCGGTGGCGGTGACAGCAGGCAATGCCGCGGGGTGCCTGCCCAGTGGCCAGGTCGTCAACAAGCCAGCGACCGGCTACGTCTTTGCGCGCTAGCGCTGAACTGTCACCGACTGCACCACCACCGAATTCTCGGGCATGCGGCTCATTGCTTGCAGCACCGCCAGCTCCTGACACTGGCCGACCACGGGATCGCGGTCGTCGCGGTCGGGCGCTGGCTGCAAGTCGATCCGCCAGATGCAACTGGCTGAGTTGGGGCCAATCGTCGCCATGCTCAGCACGCCCGGCCGATCATGGCGCAGCGCCATATCAAGCTGATCGGCCACCCGATAGCCGGCGTGACCGGTACCCAGCCCAAAGGGATCGCCGCCTTCAAGCATGCGTCCTGGCAGGGCGCGGTGCACCACCGTCCCCGCGTAGAACGGCACGAATTGCCACTGCTGGGTGATGGTTCTCTCCAGTGTCTTGCGCGAGGCCCGCCGACCTGTGGCCAGACCGATCAAGTTGGCCGCCAGCTCAGGCACTTGATCGGCGTAGAGCACGCAACGGAACGTGCCAGCAGACGTCGCGAATACCAGCGTCGCGGGACCAGTTCCGGGCACGCCCTGCAACGCTTGATCGAGCGTAATCGGATGGTTATCTCGATCAGGCGGGCCCAGCCAGGCCGGCTCGTACGGGCGTGCATCGGCCAAGTCCCACAGCCAGCGGCCTTGCCTCAGGTAGAACCAGGAAGTCAGTGGCATACCAGACTTGCGCACCACCATCGCAGCGCGGCCGCCGCCAAAGGCCACCTGGCCAATCGCAGGCTCGAGCCGATCGGCGACGGTGGGCAGCGGCGCCAGCAACGGCCGCGTCGGATCGGGCAGCAGTTGCTGGCGAGAATACTCGGTCAAGTACTCGACGACACGGCCCATTTTGGGCTGGCGCACTTCGGTCCGCAGCGCCGCCACAACTGCCCGCAGCGACACCTCGGCCTTGGGCTCCTGCCCGGTCACGGTCGCACCGGCAAACAGATCGGCCGGGGCGACCAGGGCGACCAGGGCTGCTACCGCGGCAGGCTGCGGCAAGGCTGCGGGCTTGGCTGGCTGGCAGCGGCAGCCACCTGTGCCCGCCACGGCCAGCAAAGTGAGCAGCGAAAGCAGGCAGAGGCGGAGCGGGCGAGTCACGCCGGAGAGCCTAACCGAAAGTGGCCAATGTACCCAAGCCGCGCTACGCTCCGGCCGGTGTGGGGGACCCGTGCGCCAGCCTGAGATCACAATTTTGGCCATCGACCCGGGCTCGCGCAAGCTGGGATGGGCGGTCGTGCGGTCGCGCGATCAAGTGCTGCAGCGCATCGCCAGCGGCGTGATCCGGCCCCAGGGCGAGCTGGTGGTCCGGCTCGGGCAAATCCTGACCCAAGTGGGCAAGCTGCTCGACGATCACGTTGTGGCGGCGCTGGCCATTGAGTCGGCGTTTGTGCACGACAACCCGCGTACAGCGCTGGTGCTGGGACAAGCCCGCGGTATCCCGATCGCGCTGGCGGCGGCGCGCGGTCTGCCCGTGCACGAGTATGCGCCGGCGCACGTCAAGCGGGCGTTGGTGGGCTCAGGCCGGGCCGACAAGCACCAGATGCAGCAGATGGTCAAAGCCGTTCTGGGGCTTGCGGAATTGCCCGGTGAAGACGAAGCCGATGCCTTGGCGGTAGCCGTGACGCACCTGCGCCAAGGTGCCTTTGCGCAGTACGCCGTGCCGGCCACTGCGGCGTTGGTGGTGCCAGAACTGGCGCTGACTCCGGCGCGCCTGATCTACCTGCAAGCGGTACAGCGGGCCAAAGCTGCGGGCGGTGCCCGGTGATCGCCTACCTGCGCGGCACCTGCCACAGCCTAGTCGGCGACGCCTTGGTCGTCGATGTCAAAGGCGTCGGCTACTTGGTCACAGTCTGCGACACCGACCGCGTCCTGCATAGCGCGGGCAACGACGTGGAATTGCTGATCCACACTGAAGTCAATGAGTCCCAGATCGCGCTGTACGGGTTTGTCCACCAGGACGGCCGCGAGTTGTTCCAACTGCTGCTGTCGGTCTCGGGCGTTGGCCCCAAAGCGGCGATGGCGTTGATTGCGTTGGGGCCGCCTGCGACCGTCGCGGACGCGATTGCGGCAGGCCGGATCGGCGAGCTGGTCAAAGCCAAGGGCATTGGCAAAAAGACCGCGGAGACCATTGTCGTCAAGCTGCGCGACCGCCTGCCCAAATTTGCGACGGTGGTGCCGGGACCCGGGCTGCCGATCAAGCCTGCGAGCCCACTGTTGGCCGACGTGACCTCGGCGCTGCACAACCTGGGTTTTCGGCCGCAGCTGGTCGAAGCGGTGGCGAGCCAAGTCCTACAGGCGCAACCCGACGCCACTTTTGACACCGCGCTGCGGCTGGCGCTCGCCCAGCTGCGGCGGCCGAGCTAGCGAGGATCGTTGTCCGCAATGCCAACCCGCAATGAAGATGATCCGCTGACGACCCAGCCGACTGAGCCCTTGGCCGATCGCGCGCTGCGGCCCAAGACGTTTGGCGAGTATGTCGGCCAAGCGACCGTGGTGCGCAACCTGCAGGTGTTCATCGCCGCAGCGCGGACGCGCAAGGAACCGCTCGACCACATGCTATTTTGCGGGCCGCCGGGCTTGGGCAAGACGACCTTGGCCAACCTGATTGCCCATGCGATGGGCGCCAACTTGGTGGTGACCTCGGGGCCAGCGGTCGAGAAAAAAGGCGACTTGGCCGGCATCCTGACTGGGCTGCAAGAGAACGACATCCTGTTTATTGATGAAATTCATAGGCTTACTGCGGTGGTGGAAGAGAATCTGTATCCCGCGATGGAAGATTTTCGGTTCGACATTGTCATCGGCGATGGGCCGCACGCCCGCACCGTCAAGCTGCCGCTGCCGCGGTTTACGTTGCTGGGCGCGACGACCCGCACCGGGCTACTCACTGGGCCACTGCGCGACCGCTTTGGTTTCGTGGCCCGGCTAGAGTTCTATTCGCCCGAAGAGCTGGCGCAAGTCGTCGCGCGGTCGGCCCAAGCGCTGCAGACGCCACTGGGTCCGGGTGCGGCATTGGAGATCGCGCGCCGGTCGCGGGGCACGCCGCGCATCGCCAATCGCTTGCTGCGGCGCGTCCGCGACTTTGCCACCGTGCAGGGCCAAGCGATTGTAACGGCCGACTTGGCGTCAAAAACTTTGAATTTGCTAGAAGTCGACTCGGCTGGCTTCGATCCGATGGACCGCGCTTACCTCAACAAGCTGATTGGGCAATTTGGCGGTGGCCCGGTGGGCATTGAGGCGATCGCCGCGGCGCTTTCAGAACAGCGCGATACCCTTGAGGACGTCTACGAGCCATTTCTTTTGCAACAAGGCTATGTGGCCAGAACGCCGCGCGGCCGGGTGGCACTGCCCAAGGCCTGGCAGCATCTGGGTCTGCCGATACCCGAGCCAGTGGCGGGCCGCGATGATCCGCAACAAAGCCTGCTGTAAACGCATTTGGGGCATGGGTGCCCCATCCTGTAACTGCGGATGTGGCGCACTGGGCGCCAATTCGATAGGGTGGCGCCGCGCGCCGTTATGCTGTGGCCGCACCGCAGGTTCTCACTGCCCACTGTACCCATTGCTGAACTCAGCCCCGCTTCGCCCGCGCGCGACACGCCCGCGATGCTCACGTCAGGTGATCAACGCCACACTGGACAACTTGTCATGTCAGGCGACCAACTGCTGACTGTCGCCATCGACGACACCGAGGTCTTGCGGGCGTTGTGCGGCGAGCGCGATGTCAACCTGCGCACCCTGGAGACGCTGCTGGCGGTTGCCGTGCTCGCACGCGGCCACGCTGTGCACTTGCAGGGCCGGCCGGGTCAAGTCGCGCTGGCAGCGCGCGTGGTGTCGGGCCTGGTGGTGCGCGCCCGCACCGGCCAGCCGCTGGACGAGGACAGTGTCCACCTCGAAGTCATGCACCAGTCGGGGCGGCGGCAGTCGCACGCAGCGGGGCCGCGGGCGGGGCACGCCAAGTCGCGACCAGGGCAGCGGCCCCAGCCGGTGCACGGCGGCAACCAGCAGGCGGGCGACAGCGACGTGACGTGGCTGGACGGTGCCCGGCAAGTGGTCGCGCGCACCCCCGGCCAGCAACTGTACATGGACGCGATCGCCCAGCACGACCTGACTTTTGGCGTTGGTCCAGCAGGTTGTGGCAAAACATGGTTAGCGGTCGCATGCGCGCTGGCAGCGCTACAGCGCCACGAGATCAAGCGCATCATCTTGACCCGACCTGCGGTCGAAGCGGGTGAACAGCTGGGCTTTTTGCCAGGTGACTTGCGCGAAAAGGTCAGCCCGTACCTGCGACCGCTCTACGACGCAATTGGCGAATTGGTCGACGACGACCGGCTGCAGCGCATGATTGAGCGCGGCCAAGTCGAGGCTGCCCCGCTGGCATTTATGCGCGGCAGAACCCTGAACAACGCCTTTGTGATCCTAGACGAAGCCCAGAATTGCACGGCGCAGCAGATGCTGATGCTGCTGACGCGCATGGGTGAGCACACCAAGATGGTGGTCACAGGCGATCCGAGCCAGTCTGACTTGCGCGCCGGGGACAACGGACTGCCGCACGCGCTGCGGGTGCTCGACGGCGTGCAGGGCGTGGCCATCGTCACCATGGGCAGCGAAGACATCGTGCGCCACCCCTTGGTCGGCCGGGTGTTGGCTGCCTACCAAGCCCAACCGCCTGTGGCCACGGGCCGCCGCTGATGGGCAAGCGCGCCAACACACTGGGCTTGCCCGGCGAGCAGCAGCAAGCCAAGGCCCGCCGTGCCCATTTTTTGGCGCGCGCGCGCACGCTGCTGGGCGCGGTTGCGGCCTGGGCAGGTTTGGTCCTGCTGGTCGGCCCGGCACGGCTGGGCGACACGTTGCCACCGGTTGGTGTGGCGCGCGCCGACTTGGCTGCCCCGTTTGACTACGCTGAGCAAGTGCCTGAAGTCGATTTCGCGGCAAAGGTCGAGGCCGCGACCGCGTCGATTGCCCTGCACTACGCCTTTGATCCCGATCTGGTCGCCCGCCGAATTGGCGCCCTCCACGACGCTTTTCGCATGGTGCGACCGCGTTACCGTCTGTACGTGGCTGACCGCGACCGCATGGCCGGGCAGGCTGTCGCCGAGCCAGCGCCCGTCGTGGCCGCCAAAGTCAGTGCGCCCGATCGGCCCAAAGAGGCCAAGGCCAAGCCGGAGGAAGGCAATCAAGCCGGGCTGAGCCAGCTCGAAAAGGCCTTGGCCGAGGAGATGACGCGGCTGCGTCCCGAATTCGAATCGCTGGTCGCGGTGCGCAGAAGCGAGCTGACGTCCGACGCGTTTGACACCCTGCTCAAGGCCGGGTTTTCAGAGGAACTGGAGCTTTTGCTGGCTGATGTCGCCCAAGTGGTGCTGTCGGCCCGCATTGTGCGCGACCTGGACCGGTTTGATGACGACTTGGCCCACGGTGTCCACGATACCGTGGCCAACCGACGCTACGATCGGCGGATCCAGCCCGAAGTGTTCGGCATTGACGAAGCGCTGCGCCGCAGCGATGAAATGTTGGGCGAGTTCGCGCGCCAAAAGAAGCCGTCGCGGCTGGACGAACCGGTGCTGCAAGCGGCGCTCAAGTCCATGGCCCGCAGCATGGTCGAGCCCACCTTTGGCCGCGATGTCGCAGCGACCCGGCGGGCCGAGGAGCAGGCGCTGGCGGCCGTGCCCAAGTCGCACACCATGCGGATCGCCAAAGGTGACTTGGTGGTGCGCCGCGGCGAGATGGTCACCCCGCTGATGCGTGCCCGGCTGGAGCGGATGTGGCAGGGCAAGACGCCCGCTGCGACGAGTCAGGCCTATGCCGCTACGGCGATCTTGCTGGGACTGGCGATCCTGCTGTTCGCGGCCTTTGCCAATCACCACTTGCACCATTTTCGCCACCGGCCGCGCGACGCGACACTGTTGGCCGCGATCTTGCTGGCCCACGCTGCGGTGCTGCGGGTGCTGGCCCTGGCCGCCCCGGCGGTGGCTGAGCTGGACGACGCGCTCTCGGCTGGTTTGCTGCTAGCGGCCTTGCCCCATGCGCTGGGTCCGTCGCTGGCGTCGCTGTTCTTGCGGCCATTTACCGCCGCGCCGTTTTCGCTGCTGTGTGCCATGGTCGGCGCGCTGGTGGTCCACAACGCGCCGCTGGCCGCCGCCGACAATGAACTGACGGCGCTGGCGACCGTGTCCGCCCTGGTGATAGGGCTTGCGGGCGTGCACGCGGCCCGCCGGTTTCGGCAGCGCAGCGACTTGGTGGTAGGCGCACTGACGACCAGCGCCGTGGGCATGGTGACGGCCCTGGCGACGGGACTGCTGGCGGCGGGCGCGGCCGACCAGTGGTTCGACGTGCGCCTGGCTTGGCTGGGTGGCCTTGGCGCCGCGTCGGGCATCATCTGCTACCTGCTGCTGTCGGCAATTACACCAATTTTCGAGAGCCTGTTCAACCGATTGACCGACATCAAGCTGGTTGAGCTGGCGTCGATGAACCATCCGGCGCTGCGGCTGCTGGCGACCGAGGCGCCGGGCACCTTTACCCACTCGATCATGGTCGGCAACTTGGCCCAGGCTGCCTGCGACGAGATCGGCGCCAACGGCCTGCTGGCGCGGGTCGGTGCCTACTACCACGACCTGGGCAAGACCAAGGCGCCCAAGTACTTCGCGGAAAACCAGGCGGGTGACAATCCGCATGACCGGCTCAAGCCACACCTGTCGGCGCTGATTATTCGCACCCACGTCAAAGATGGCATCAAGATCTTGCAAGACTACCGGCTGCCGGACGAGATCATCGATTTCGTGCCGCAGCACCATGGCACCAGCCTGATCGCCCACTTCTATCATCGGGCCCAGCGCGAATGCGCCGACAATGAAGAACTGAACGAAGCGGACTTTCGCTATCCCGGGCCCAAGCCGCAGCGCCGCGAGACGGCGCTGCTCATGCTGGCCGATGCCGTCGAAGCCGCGGCCAAGGCCTTGCCTGACCCCAACCCGATGCGGTTTGCGGCGCTGGTCAAGAAGATCATTGCGAGCAAGACCGACGATGGCCAGTTTGAGCAGTGCGACCTGACCCTGCGCGAGCTGGCGCTGGTGCAGGTCGCGTTCGTGCGGGCGCTCATCGGCATCCACCACGTCCGGCCGGTGTATGCCCAGCCGGCGCCGCAGACACAGCGGCACGAAGCGCTGCCGGCACCTGGGCCCCACGACGAAATGCGCAAGGCGGCGCTGCTGGCCGACGGCGGCGTAGGGACACGCAACCGCAACACGGTGCATGTCGACGCCCAAGCGATGGCCAAGTCTGTCGATCAACTGGACGACCCAGAGACCCCGCAAGCGCCGACCGCGGTGCTGGTCAGCACCAAACCGCGCAGTCGCGACTTGCCCAATTAGAGGGTGTAGCCAAAAAACCAACCTGCGTCAGGACACATCAAGACCACCAATCTCCCTATTTTCACCGTCAGAATAAATTCTGCGGCTAGAGGTAATGGTGTCGGCCTGCGCCGACACCCGGCCGGGCAACCGCGCAGGCGGTGCCGTCCACCTGTAGCCGCGCAATTCATTGCGACGGCGTCCCCGCAACGATTGCCGCTGCGGTTTGCCAGTGGACCCAACGTGCTCTTAGAGGACCGCGCCCATGCCCGTCCACATCGACAACCGCCACCCGACACTGCGGATCAACCAGCAAGCGCTGGCCAAGCACCTGCGGCAGTCGCTGGCGAAACTGGGCCATCCGCGCGCGACGGTCGACGTCAGCCTGGTCGACGACCGTGAGATCCGCGGCCTCAATGCCCAGTACCGCGGCGTCGATGCCCCGACCGACGTCTTAAGCTTTGCCATGCACGAAGAGACGGAGCTGCAGACGCCGGTCGACTTGCTGGGCGACATCGTGGTCGCGCTCGACACTGCCCAGCGGCAGGCCAAGGCCCTGCAATTACAGGCCGATGCCCCCGACTACAGCTTGGCCCACGAGACCGCGTTTTTGGCGACCCATGGCCTGCTGCACTTGCTGGGTTACGACCATCAAGATGGCGCAGACGCCGCGCGGATGGAGGCGCTGGAGCGGCAACTGATGCAGCCACTGACGACGATCGACGTGCACAGCCTGGATCGCAGCGATCACGGTCTGTAATTCAGGGGCCTACGGACACCAGGGTGCGGCAACTTTGCACTGCACAGCGTCGGCGGGCTGGCCGTAGCAATTTTCCGGCGCACTGGTCAGCACATGAGTACCGAACCCGTCGTTGGCGCTTGCCTGCTGGGCCGCCAGACCGTTGACGCTACTGTCGGGCAGCGCCTTGTCGCCCGGCCCCAAGTCCATGTGATACAGCAATTGCGTGCCCAGTTCGGTACCGATGTAACGGTAGCGCAACTGACCAAAGTCGTCGGCGGCCGCGCCGATGACCACGCGCACTTCGTCGATGAGGCCATCGAAGCGTTGGTCGGCTTTGTCTGACTCGCCAGCAATGGCACCGATCGCCAGCACGGCATTGCTGTCAAATGCCGACTTGCCGGTGCCCGGGAGCTTGCCCAGAGCCGTGGCCGACTCGCGCACGGTCCCGCCGTCCAGACTGAGCAGCACTTTGCTGGTCTTGCCGGAAATCGCACACCGCAAGTGGTGCCAGGTGTTGGGTGCCACCGGATCGGCACTTTGGGCAAAGACAAACTGCTTGGCCACTGCGGGCCCAAAACTGTAGGCACAGGTGGCGTACATCGCGTTCTTGTCGCCTTCGCGTTTCAGGCCCATCAGCCACGACGGCGCGGTTGGGCTGCCGACAGTGCCGACGACGAGGAAAGCATCGGCGCCATTGACGGCCGGCAGCTTGGAGGTGTTGAACCAAGCTTCGGCCGAGAAACCGGACTTGCTGTCGCCCAACAGCTTTTCGATAGACTTGGTTTTGGCGTTGGGGATGAGCGCTGTGACTTTGGCGTTGGTAGCTTTCAGGACCCTGCGGCGTTGGCAGGTTGCGCACCCACCGCAGACCGGCGCGCCGGCTTCATCGCACTCTTCTGGATCTTCGACCACGCCGTTGCCGCAGCCGGGGCCAGCGACGGTGTCAGGGCCGACTTCTGCGGCGCTGTCTGTGGCGGTGGCAGCGGCGATCTTGGCTTGCAATTCGGCTTGAGTCAGTCGATCGGGCAGGCATCCAGCCAGCCACGTGACCGCGCACGTCAGCAGCATCGCGCGGCGGACGCGGCCCGGCCCTACCATGTGGCACCTGCAGCAAAGCCGCCGGGCGCGGGCGCGACCCACCAGTGTGTTGACCGCGCAGGTGGCGCCGTCTTGTGGGCGCGCCATAGTGACCAGGCCCCCCAGCCTGCAGCGCCTGCACCGATCACCGCACAAGCGATCGCCGCCGTGCGCTCGGTCTGTGCTTTGTCAAACCGCTGATTGTAAGCGGTGGCCGCATCGGGCGCGCCGAAATCCTGGTTGTTGGCTTTGGTTGCATTGTTGCGCGCCAGGCCGTACAGCACAGCGCTGGCAACGATCGAGGCCGATCCTCCGCCGACTGCGATCCAAGCGCCAACTGTCGCGCCAGACTGGGCGGGACCGACCATGGGTGGCGGTGCGACGACGACCGCGGCAGGACCGGCTGGAGCTGGCACTGTCCTGGCTGGCTCGGGCTTGGCTGGCTCGGGCTTGGCTGGCTCGGGCTTGGCTGGCTCAGGCTTGGTCGGGCTGGGCTGACCAGGACCTGACTTGGGCACGGCATCGGGCGCAGGCGCCGAATGAGCGGGCTGGGACACGGCCGACTGCAGTTGGTTGATCGCGGCAATGCGGGCTTGCGCGTCTTTCTTGCCGTCATCGGAGACACCCGGCAACAGCAGATAGGACTCGTACAGCGCCTTGGCCTTCTCGAGGAGCTTGGCCTGCTCGTAGGCCCGCGCAGCGTTGTAGAGCATGTCTGGGCGGTTGGACAGCGTGAACGCCACAAAGAACGTCTCGGCGGCCTCGCGAAACAGTCCGCGTGCGTAGTAGAATTTCGCTTCAATGGCCTTGGCTTCCGCCTCTTTTGTGTCGCCGCTCGGTGGGCCAGCCCAAGCAGGCACTGCGGCGGAGACTGCCAGTGTTACAGCCAGCGAGGCAGCCAAAGTCCATACAGCGCTGCGAAAAAAACGGAGCCAGTCCATGGCGCGATGGTCGCGCTTGCGGCGACGGCCGTCAAGGAATGCGCGCTACCGCAGGCCGCGCCACGAGAATAAATCGACGGCGCAAGGCGTTGTGGTCGCCGGTGGGCAGGCGCTGCACGTTGACAGCCTTGCCCGCAATCGGCACAGTCTTGCCCCCGCGCTGCTTGGGCAGCCCAGCCACACACCTGAGGAATGATGAGCAAGACCGCAATTTGGACAGTGACAGGCCTCTTCGGCGTGGCCGCTATGACCGCCGCCATCGCCTGTAGCAAGGAGGGCCAGGCAACGCCTCCGCAAGCCGTCGCCGCGACAGCCACAGCGACGCCGGGCACCCCGTCGGCGCCCGCAATGCCCGCCGGTGAGCAACCGGCACCCGAACCAGCGGCGACACCGGGTGACAAGCAGTACCGCGCAGAGGCCACGGAAGTGCGGGTCAAGGCCGGCGCTAGCGCCATCGGCCGCGTCGTCATCAAGCCGAGCGCGGGCCTGCACTTCAACGCCGAGTACCCAGCCAAGTTTGCCGTGACGGCCGCAGCGTTCGCCAAGTGCACCAAGGACAAGCTGACCCTGAAGGGTGGCGACGTCAAGATCGAGGGCAATGACGGGGTGCTGTCGGTGCCGCTACAGGCCCTAGCAGCGGGTGCGGGCGCGCTAGAAATCGTCGGCAGTTTTTCGGTGTGCAGCAACGAGCAGTGCTACATGCTGCGCGACGAGAAGCTGACGCTGCAGGTGGCGGTTCAGTAGGTTGACAGCGGCAGGCCGGTGCGGCTAGAACGGCGGTGGACGGTTTTGCGGCTGTCCGCGCCTTGCGGGCGTAGCTCAATGGTAGAGCGTCAGCTTCCCAAGCTGAATGTTGCGGGTTCGAGTCCCGTTGCCCGCTCCTGAAGAATCAGTGTGTTACGGTCTGAGCGGGCGCCTTAGGGGTCACAAATGGCCGCCGGGGGTCACACTGGGGGTCACAAATTGCGCGGATCGGTCCTGCGGCCGACAAGCTCAGGCCGCGCCCGGTCTGGCGCTATCAAGATCAAATTTGGGGCAGCGTTCCGGTGCATCAAGACCACGGTTAGAGTCGGGCCTGATGGCAGCGTGTTGGTCGAAACTGTCGACCGACTGGAAGAGGCGCTGGGCTGGGTTGCGCAGTTCAAGGGCAAGACTTCTCTGGAGTTTGTCGAGGCATAGCTGGCGGCCAGACTTGCGGTCTTGATCAGTGGGCAAGCCGCAGGAGCTGGGCAAGCGACCCGCGCGCGTCCGCTTACCGTGATCTGGTCGGTCTTGCTGCCCGCTGAGCCGGTTCGGTTCTGACGAGGGCGCGGGCAAGGCCGATGCCAAGTCCGGCCGTCCTAGGGCATCGCCGTCATCGCCGATTGCTGAGCCAGTGGGAGTGAGTTGTGCACCGCCACTTGCCGCTCAAGATGTTATCTGCTAACATGTGTCCACAGGAGGCGACATGCCCCGTGCGACAAGAACTCCAAAACTGCCGGCGAATCAACTGGTCGCGAAGGTCAACGCGGCCATCCAGTCTGGCCAGTATCGCATCATGCCGCACGCCCGGTTGCGCTGCAGCGAACGCGACGTCGCCGCGCCGGACATCGAAACCGCACTTTGTCAGGGCCATACAGTCCCAAGTCGCGACCGCTACGATTTGGCGCATACCGACTGGAGTTACTGCTTTGAAGGCCCCAGTGTTGACGGCGACCCGCTGCGGATCGTTGTCGCCATTGCTGGCTGGATGCTCGTGGTGACAGTGATTCGTCTCGGCGACGACAAGGAGGACTAGATCATGCCCAACGTGTTGTTTCAAGAACTTGGCTTTCCGATCATGCTGGTCGACCCGCCGATGGTGCAGGTTCGGGGCGAGACTTTGCCCGACATCAACATGGCGGACCTGCAGGCTGCGGTGTTCGGCCTGCTGGTTGCCAAGCCGAGTCGACTGACGGGTGACGAGGTGAAGTTCATCCGCAAGTTTTTGCGCCTTCGGCAGGCCGATCTTGCCGAAGTCCTGAACATGGCAAACCATTCAGTGGTGTCGCAGTGGGAGTCGCGGCAAGCCGATTCGGCTGGCATGGACTACAACACCGAGGTTTTGCTGCGAATTTGGATGGCGAGCAAGCAAGGACATAGCGCTCAAGTCATCGACCTGCTGGAACATCGGCTCAAGAGGCTGCGGGCGGCTTCGGCTGAGCCGATGGCGGTTTCGCTGCCGGCGGCGGCGTAGGCCGGACCTGTCGGCTGGCGAAACGGCAGCAGGAAAGGGATAACCATGGACGCTGAAAGGCAGAAACGCCTTGAAGCCGCTGGTTGGCGCGTGGGCGAGCGCGCCAGCATCTGCGTGGTCTAGACCGGACCAAGGCAGTCGGTGCCGAGCTGCGGCCCCGATGGCTGACCGTGCGAATCAACTTCGACCAACCCGGGCCAAAGCTCCCTAACGGCGGGATTGTGCGGGCGGAACGACGGTCCTGCTGGCGGACACGTTTGGCTTGACAGCGACTGATAGGCGGCAGAGTCTTGCAGAAAGGCGATCACTGGGCCGTTTGAATTTTGGGACAACTGAAGCGGTCAGATTGGCAGTTCGCTAGGCGTTGGGGTGCACAATGAACTCGAAGCTGTTGACTTTGTTGCTGTGCCTTTCCGCCTGCGCGTCGCAGATCGGTGGCGGTGGCGGCGGTGGCGGTGCCTTTCTGCCCGCGACCTTTGCGGATGGGGGATCGCTCACGGCCGACGGCAGCAACCCCAAGCCCGGACAAGATGTCGGTAGCACCAGCGGCGGCGGCGACGGTAGCTCCACGTCAGCCGATGCCTGTGCGCCCTCCTGTGGCAACAAGCTCTGCGGCGAAAATGGTTGTGGCGGCGTGTGTGGCTCCTGCAAAACAGGCTGGGCCTGCGTCGAGGGCGGCCAGTGCCTGGAACTGGCTGCCCCGGACTTGTGCAAAGCTGTCACCTGCGATCCCAGCGCCTATTGCACGGCAGGCGACAATGGTCAGGCAAAGTGCGTGTGTAAACCTGGGTTTCAGGGCGACGGCAAGGCGTGCATCGACGTCGACGAATGCCTGGCCGCGAACGGCGGCTGTGACGAGCACGCGCTGTGCGACAACAAGCCGGGCGCATCGCCGAGTTGTGAGTGCATCAAGGGCTGGGCTGGTAATGGCAAGAAGTGCTTTGACATCGACGAATGTAAGGAAAAGACCGCGACATGCGCTGAGCACGCCGTATGCACAAACGCGGTCGGCAGCTACGACTGCGGCTGCGATGAGGGCTTTACGGGCGACGGCACCAAGGCCTGCAAGGACGTCGATGAGTGCAAGACGGGCAAGGCAACCTGCGGGGCCAACACGGTCTGCGACAATACGCTTGGCAGCTATCTGTGCGGTTGCGCTGAAGGTTTCAAGAAATCAGGCAATGGCTGCGTTGACCTCGACGAATGTGCCGCAAAGCAAAACGACTGTGACGCCAACGCCACCTGCAAGAACAACATCGGCAGTTACGACTGCGCCTGCAATGTCGGGTACAAAGGCAATGGCTTCACCTGCGGCCAGGACAAAGACTGCGGCGGCACGTGCGACCAGAACGCGGAATGCGTGCCAGTGGCTGGAAAGCCGCCCAAGTGCAAGTGCGGCGTGGGGTTCTCGGGTTCAGGACTGGCTTGTTTCCCAGTGCCGATGCGGGTGACGCTAAATTCAGTGACAATCAGCCCTTTCGATCCCGATGATAGCAAGACGTGGGATGGTGGCGCCGTTTCGCAGGAGGTTTTGGATACGGTGAAAGACAATCTTGAAAAAGTGCTCATGCTGTTTGGCGCTGGCGACTATGGCGCGTTGATCCCCGCTGCGAGCAAGCTTCTCAACTTCGTCCTCGGCGTCACGGCACCGCCGGACCCGGCGGGAACTGCAACGCTAACAGCCCAAGGGCAATCGATATCGGTACCGTTGGCCGAGAAGAGCAACACTCTTCACCCTTCTTGGCCGGGCGTCGAATGGGAAGATGTCATCGTCGATGCCGCCACAAAGCTCAAGATCGAACTCGTCGATGTCGACTTCAACTATAACGACGGCATTGGCACGGCAACGGTCAGTGGGCCGGATTTGATGAAAGCGCTTGCTTTCGGTACGGAGTTGCCCATCCCCGTGAACAAGCAAGGTAAGGGCGGCATCTTGCTGATCCACGTGGTAGTGACGCCGATGTACGCCTGCGGCAATGGCAAGTGCGAGCAAGACGCGGGCGAGGACGGCCAGAAGTGCCCACAGGACTGCGGCAGCACCGCGGTCTGCGGCAACGGCAAGTGTGAAACTGGGGAATCGGCGGCGGGCTGCAAGGCCGACTGCGGCGCGCCTTCGGGACACCCGTGCGACAGCGCTTGCGGCGCCCAGGCACCGACGGGCTGTTACTGTGACGCCGAATGCCTCAAGCAGGGCGACTGCTGCACAGCCGCAGGGGCAAAGGCGGGGCCTGGTGGCACCTGTGCTGGCTCGACATGCAAGCTCTGCCAGTAACGCTAGGCCGACCAAGAAGCTGGTCAGCCCATGGTCCAGCAACAACGTAGGTGTAACCATGGACGCCGAAAACTAGAGGCGACTTGAAGCTGCGGGCTGGCGGGTGGGCGATGCGACTGAGTTCCTTGGGCTTGCCCCTGGCGAGGCTGAATTGGTCGAGGTCCACTTGCGGCTTTCGCGTGCCCTGCAGGGCGAACGCAAACGCCTGAAAATGTCGCTGGCGGCGCTGGCCCAACGGCCGAACTCCCGCCAGTCGCGGGTCGCCATGATTGAGGCTGGGATCCGGCGTTAGGACCTGTGACAAAATTAGTCGATCGAATGCTGTCCACGGTCAGACCTCACTGCGCGGCGAAATAGTGTAGTTCCATTCTCCATGAAACTTATGGGGCCGCAAATTAATCGACGCCATTTCGACGTCACTGACCTTGCGGCCCTTT
>CANMNA010000032.1 GCA_947499075.1 Myxococcales bacterium | reverse complement strand
GATTTGAGATGCAGATCAAGGAACAAGGAGCTGAAAGAGCGAGGCGTACTCTGGTACGCCGCAGCGAGAGAAGCGACGCAGTGACGCAGAGATGCGCTCAAAGCGGGGGATCGCGGCGCATGTGTGGCGTTGCGCATCGCACGCCAAGTGCGTACTCTGGGGCGCTTGGCGGTGCCCCTGATGCAGCGTTGCCACTGGGCGCCCAGGCAAGGGCTGAGGAAATATGCAGATGACGCTCAATGACAACAGCAAGGCGCCCACAGGCGCGCGGCAACCGTGGTGGCTTGCAGCGCTGTGCGCGTGGTCCATGGCCACTGGCTGCGGCGAAGCAGCCGCCCCCGTTGATGCCACAGCGACCGCGCCCACCGATGGCGGCAGTGACGTCGCAGTGATCGAAGACTTGGGCGAGCAACCTGACACCGAGGCGGGCCCGGACCTGTCCAAAGATGTGCCGGACACCAAGGTCACCGATGCCGACGGCAAGGGCGCAGAGACCGACGCGGCCAAAGCTGACGCTGATGCCAAGGCCGACAGCGATGCCAAGATCGACGGCGATGCGGCCAAGGCTGAGGTGCTCGATGTCGAGCAAGACTGCGACAATACGGACGACTGCGGTGAATCGCCTGATGTCGATGATGTCGATGCTACCGATGAGGAACTGCCGCCGGTCGAAGATGTCGCTGAGGTCAACCCCTTCGAAGTCGTCGCCGAAGTCGCGCCCGATGTGCAGCAGGAGCTGCCGCCCAAGCCGGACATCGATGGCTACGACATTCCGGACGGCACCTGCGCCAAGCTGCCCAAGGGATTGGCCCCCGGTTCGCTCATTGTCAGCGAGATCATGATCACCGCCGGCAAGGTCGACGACTCCGTCGGCGAGTGGTTTGAGATTTACAACACCACCGATCAGGTGCTGCCGTTGTATGGGCTGGTGATCACGGACGACAAGGCCGATGAGTCGACTGTGTTGTCCTGCACCACGGTGGTGCCGCCCAAGGGCGCGCTGGTGTTGGCGCGCTATGGCGACAAGACAGCCAACGGCGGACTGCCAGCCGACTACGTCTACGACAGCTTTGAGCTCAATGACAGCGCCGACAAGATCAAGCTGGTCGGTGCCGATGGCGTGACGTTGGACGAAGTCAGCTGGAACGCCAACTGGCCATTGGCCAACCTGACAGGCAAGTCGCTGTCGCTCGATCCTGGCCACTTCACCGCCAGCGACAACGACAACTCGGACTTCTGGTGCCAGTCCAGCTCACCGTGGCCGGGCAGCGCCGGCGGCTTCGGCTCACCGGGTTTTAGCAACTTCGATTGTCCCAAGCCCGCCGACGAGGACAAAGACGGCATCTCGGACGCCAAGGACAACTGCTTTAAAAGCGCCAACGCCGATCAGGCCGACGGCGACAAGGACAAGGTCGGCGACGTCTGCGACAACTGCAAAGAAGTCGCCAACACCGACCAGAAGAATGCCGACGGTGACGCCAGCGGCGATGCCTGCGATCCCAACTTGTGCGGCGACGGCGAGCTCGACGCCGGCGAGGCGTGCGACGACGGCAACAAGGTCGACAACGACGGATGCACGCCCGAGTGCAAAGTGGCCGCGGTCGTAGCGGCCAAGATCGTGATTTCCGAGATTTTTGCCCACAGCAACGAGATTGACGACGGCTACGCCCAG
Source organism: Myxococcales bacterium (assembly GCA_947499075.1). GTDB lineage: Bacteria > Myxococcota_A > UBA9042 > UBA9042 > UBA9042 > SXRM01. The sequence continues at coordinate 27,283 of CANMNA010000032.1, read as the reverse complement.
TGGATTGAAATTTACAACGGTGACAGCAAAGCAGTGGTCATCGGCGGATGGAAGCTGGTCCTGAACGGCAAAGACGAGACGATCCTGCCGGTCAACCCGCCGCTGACCATCCAAGCGGGTACCTACATGGTCATCGGCGCCAACAAGGACCCAAAGTTCAACGGCGGAATCCCGGTCGACGTCGCGTGGAAGAAGGCCCTGATCATGGACCCGGTCGCGGGCACCGTGGGGATCTTCAACAGCAACCTGCTCATCGACAAAGTCGAATACGGCAAAAACACCCCCAAAGTGGTGGCTGGCGCGGCCCTGCAGGTCGATCCGACCAAGCTTTCTATTGTGTTCAACGACCAAGCGATCTACTGGTGCTACAGCGACGCCAGCATTTCTGCGATCAACACCGACTTCGGCACGCCGGGCAAGGTCAACCCGACCTGCGTCAGCGCCGGCAAAGACAAAGACGGCGACGGCATCGCCAATGAGAAAGACAACTGCGCGTTTTTGGGCAATGTCGCCCAGACCGACGGCGACAAAGATGGGCTGGGCGACGTCTGCGACAACTGCAAGGCGATCGCCAACAAGGACCAGCAAGATCTCGACGGCGACGGCGTGGGCGAAGTTTGTGACAACTGCCCCAAGTATCCCAACCCAGACCAGAAAGACAGCGACGGCGACGGCTTTGGCGACTTCTGCGACTCGCTGACCTGCGGCAACGGCAAGATCGACGCGTTTGAAGAGTGCGACGATGGCAACACCACACCCGGCGACGGATGCACGTCCAACTGTCAGACCGAAACCGTATCGCCTGGCTCGATCCTCATCACCGAAGCGCTGATCAAGCCCAAAGCCGTGGCCGAATCGATGGGCGAGTGGGTAGAACTGTACAACCCCACCACCCAGACCATCGATCTCAATGGCTGGACGCTGCGCGACGAGGGCAGCAATGTGCACAAGATCGTGGCGCCAGCTGGCCTTTTGGTCCCACCCAAAGCCTTTGTGTTGCTGGGCGCCAACGCCGACAACAAGATCAACGGTGGCATCAAGCCTTCGTATGTCTACAGCAATTTCAGCCTCTCCAACCTCAGTGATGCGATTGTTGTCGAGTGGAACGGCAAGGTCATCGACAGCGTGCAGTACACCAACAGCCTGCTCGACAAGACCAATGGCTTTGTGATCAAGGACGGTCAGGCGATCTCGCTCGACCCCGCTTCGCTCGACCCCACGGCCAACGATGTCGCCGGCAACTGGTGCCCGGCCAAAAAGGCCTGGATCGGCTCGTCCGGCGACTACGGCTCGCCGGGCGCCGCCAACCAAAGCTGCAGCAACCCGTGCAAAGAAGCCGACAAGACCAGCAACAAGCCAGACAAGACGCCGTGCGGTGACCAACTGTGGTGCAAAGCCGGCGAGTGTGTCGATGTGCCAGCCTGCGGCAACGGCAAGGTTGAATCCGAAAACAACGAGTTGTGCGATGATGCCAACCTGGTCCCGGGCGACGGTTGTGACGCCAAGTGCAAGATCGAGCCACCGCCCGCGGCCGTCGGCACGCTGGTCATCAGCGAAGTGATGGTCAACCCCGACGTCGTGCCTGACAACGACGGCGAATGGATCGAAGTGTACAACCCGACCAAGGCCGCGATCGACATGTCGTGGTGGACGATTACCGACACCAAGGGCGAAACCCACCAGCTCAAGATTGCGTGCGGCAACGGCTTTGTCGAGGGCAGCGAGCGCTGCGATGACGGCAATGCGACCAGCGGCGACGGATGCGCCAAAGACTGCAACGCTGAAGGCCAATGCACCTCCTTGGCGCTGGACGGCAAGGCCGCCTACGTCGGCATCACCGGGGCGACCGGCGCAGCCATGCCGCTGGCCTACTACCCGGCGCTGACCATCCATGGCTGGTTCTTGCTCGACGCCCCCAACGCGGGCGGCACCTGCACGGTCGGCGGCGTCGTCGTAGCTTGCAGCGATCTGTTCAGCTACGGCCAGCAAGGCAAGTACGTGGTTGCGGTGCGCTCCGCCAACAACAAGCTGTATGCCGTGGCCGGCGAGACTGAGATCGATTTGGGACCGGCCGTGCTCGGCAAGTGGACCCACGTGGCGATCACGCTCGATCAGGGCAAGACGATGCGCGGGTGGGTCAACGGCAAGAGGTCTGCACCTGCTGCCGTCAAGGACTGGCCGGGTGTGCTGGCCAAAGCCGACTTTGTCTCGCTGGGTGGCCAGCAAGAGGCTGCGTCAGGCCAACTGCAGCACCTGATGAAAGGCCGCGTCGCCAGCTTTCAGGTGGTGTCGGGGGCGCAGATCAACACGTCTGGATCGGCATCTGCCAATCCGGCCTACGGCTCCAAGATGAATTTCCCGGTTTTTTACCGCTCCTTTGGCCCACAGGCCAAGTGGGCGGGCTTGGCCAAAGGTGACGTACTGTCTTTGCAAATCGACGAAACCGCAGGCACCGCGCTCAAGGACGCCTCGGCTTCCAAGCACAATGCAGGCGCGGTTGCGGCCACGTGGGCTACCCAGGCCAACAACAACGCATCAGGCCCGTACTGCGCACCCAACAGCACGCTTTTGCCGGACACATCGCCGATCACGCCCGGTGCCGACATCTACTCCGTCAAGCCCGGCGAGTACGCCGTCCTGTCGCGCAGCAGCTCGCCGGTGCTCAACAATGGCCTCAAAGCCATCTACGGATGGAGCGACGTCGCCACCGCGGGCGGTGGCACCATGGTGCTGTCCAACGGCACCGACATCATCTCGCTGCTCAACGCCCAGGGAGCTGCTGTGGATTCGATCACCTACGACCCGACCTGGCCGTGGGGCAACGGCGGCTCGATGTACGTCAAAGACGGTTGCATGGACACCCTGCTCAACGACAGCAAGGACTGCTGGGCCGGCGCCACCAGTGTGTGCGCGTATGGCCCGTATTACAGCAAGGTCTCGGCGTCGCTGGCGTCGTGCGCCAACACCGCGTGCACGGTCTCGGGCGAAGCCTGCGCCGAAGTCGAGGACTGTGGCGGATCCGGCGGCACCTGCGTCAAATGCGTGTTCAAGGACCGCGGGACGCCGGGCACCTCAAACGTCTGCCAGTAGCCAGTGGGCTTGGGCCGTTTGTCAGCTACGCCGAATTGGCGCAGCATTTGACCCGGCCGCTGCCCTTGTCCACGGTGACAAAGCGGCGAAAACGCGCGCCACCGCCGGCCCGTCGCGGCCGATGAACCGTCAGGCTGCCAGAGGTGCCTATGGACATGCGTACGCCCAACGCCAACCCCAATCTGGTGGTGGTGGCTGACACGGGTGATGACTGGACGGCGCAGCTGTGTGCCGCGCTGGCGGCCCAAGGCCTGTCGATCGTTGCAGCGCCGCCAGAGACGGCGGTGTGGCAAGCGTTCGAAAAAGGTGCAGCGGCCCTGATTCTGGCACCGGCACAGGAACTTCCCCAAGTGCTGTGGCTGGCGATCGTCGAGCGGGCGGGCCGCAGCGCGCCGACCACGACGGTCGTGCTGCCCCAAGGCCGCAACAACGAGGCGACTGGCTGGCTGGCCACCGGCTTTGACGACGTGATGGTGCGCGGCGACGAGCCCGCGATGGGCGCGGCCCGGCTGGCAGCGCGGGTCCGCGCCCGCGAAGTGCGCCAGTCGCTGTCGCTGACCGATCCGCTGACCGGGCTGCCGTCGCAGCAGGTGTTCTTCACCCGGCTGGATCCAATGGTGCGCCTGAGTTCGCGCGCTGCAATGCCTCTGGCGGTGGCGGTGCTGGACATGGACGGCTTTCGGGCGTTCGAGCGCAAAAGTGGCAGGCCAGCGGTGCGCGCGGTGCTGGTCGAGATCAGCCACCACTTGCAGCGCGCGCTGCGGCGATCGGATACGGTGGCGCGGCTGGGCGACGATCGGTTTGGGCTAATTCTGCACCATATCAACGGACTGGAAGCCAGACGACTGCTGTACAAGATCTGGCGAACCATGACGCTGGAGCCGGCGACCCAAGAGTTGGTGGGGGCCGATATGCCGGCGCCGACCTTTACCGCCGGTGTTGCCGTGTTTCCGGACGACGCCAACGATGGCTTTGAACTGTACACCCGCGCTGAAATAGCGCTAGACGTCGCAAGGGCTTCCGGCCATCGCCGCGTACTGCTCTACTCGGAGACCAGCGGCGACTCGGGTATCGACGTCAACGGCTCGGACCTGCGCTTGCATCGAGGCGGCAGCACGCGAAGCGAACCGGAATAGGCTGCTTGACCGTGCGCCTCGCGAGCGACTAGTATCGCCGTCCCGGGCACTACATCGCTTGGCCCCACGGCGCATCCTTATTTTCGCGCCCGAGGCCACATGGCAAAGTCCCCCGCGGTTGCTCCGCAAACCAAGTACATTTTCGTCACGGGTGGTGTTGTTTCGTCGATCGGCAAAGGCCTATCGTCAGCCGTGCTGGGGGCCTTGCTCGAAGCCCGCGGCCTGACGGTGACCAACGTCAAGCTCGATCCCTACATCAACGTCGATCCCGGCACCATGTCGCCGTACCAGCACGGCGAAGTGTTTGTGACCGACGATGGCGCCGAGACCGATCTCGACTTGGGCCACTACGAGCGGTTTACCACCGCGACGATGCGCAAGAGCAGCAACTTTACCACTGGGCAAGTCTACGACGCGGTCATCCAGCGCGAGCGACGCGGCGAGTACCTGGGCGGCACGGTCCAAGTCATTCCGCACATTACCGATGAGATCAAAGATCGGATTCGCGCGGCCGCGGGCGATGCCCAAGTGGTGCTGGTCGAAGTCGGTGGCACGGTCGGCGACATCGAGTCGCTGCCCTTTTTGGAAGCCATCCGGCAACTTCGCCTCGAAGTCGGGCCGCGCAACGCGATCAACGTCCACGTCACGCTGGTGCCGTACATCGTCACGGCGGGTGAGGTCAAGACCAAGCCCACCCAGCACAGCGTCAAGGAATTGCGCGAGATCGGCATTCAGCCCGATCTTATCTTGTGCAGGAGCGATCATGTCCTGGACGACGGGATCAAGGCCAAGATCTCGCTTTTCTGCAATGTCTCGCAACAATGCGTGATTTTGGCGCCAGACGTCGCGTGCATCTACGACCTGCCGGTCACGCTGCACGCCCAAGGGCTCGACCATCAGGTGCTCAACGCTTTGAATCTGTTCCGCGATCACTGGCGCGAGCCGGATCTGGAGCCGTGGGCACGCTTTGCCGCGACGTTTAAGAATGCCCCGCGCACAGCGGTCATCGGCATCGTGGGCAAGTACGTCGAGCTCAAGGAGTCGTACAAGTCGCTCAACGAAGCGCTGGGCCACGGCGGCGTGGCCAATCAGGCGCGGGTCGAGCTGCGCTACCTCGACGCTGAAGAGCTGCTGGAGGGCGACGCCGCGGCCATGCTGCAGGGCGTCGACGGCATCCTGGTGCCGGGTGGCTTTGGCAAGCGTGGCGTAGAAGGCAAGATCCGCGCCGTGCAGTTTGCCCGCGAGCAACGGCTGCCGTTCTTTGGCATCTGCTTGGGCATGCAGCTGGCCGTCATCGAATACGCCCGCAACGTGGTCGGGCTGCCGCGGGCCCACTCCACCGAATTCGACGAGCAGTGCCCTGATCCGGTGGTCGAGCTCATGCAGACCCAACGCGCGGTGACGCACAAGGGCGGCTCGATGCGGCTGGGTGCGTGGCCGTGCGCGCTGCAGCCGGGTAGCCTGGCCAGCAAGGTGTATGGCAAAGCTGAGATCAGCGAGCGCCATCGCCACCGGTATGAAGTCGCCAACGCCTACCGCGATAAGCTGGAGGCGGCCGGCATGCGGCTGTCAGGGCTGTCTCCAGACAGTGCCTTGGTCGAGATGTGCGAGCTGCCCGATCATCCGTGGTTTTTGGCCTGCCAGTTCCACCCTGAGTACAAGAGCCGGCCCCTCAACGCCCATCCGATGTTTTCAGCGTTTATCCACGCGGCGTTGCAGCACGGCGGCAAGCTGTAGCCGATGGCGGACGCGCGGCCAGGTCTGTTGTCGGTAGTCGCGACGCCGATCGGCAACTTGGGCGACCTTTCGCCACGTGCTGTTCAGGTGTTGGCAGCGGCCGACACGGTGCTGTGCGAGGATACGCGCCACACCGGTCAGCTGCTGCGCCACCTCGGTCTGGACAAACACACCGAGTCGCTGCACGCCCACAATGAACACGATCGCGTCGACGGTCTGGTTGAGCGGCTCAGAAACGGCGCGCAGCTGGCGCTGGTCAGCGACGCGGGCACGCCGTGCCTGTCTGATCCGGGCGCACTGCTGGTCGACGCAGCCCACGGTGCGGGTATCGCGGTCCAGACCGTTGCCGGGCCCTTTGCAGCCGCTGCGGCGCTGGCGGCGTCGGGCCTAACTGCTCTGCCCTTCGCGTTTTGGGGCTTTTTTGCCAAGAAGTCTGGGCAGCGCCAGGCCGATCTGCAGCGCCAGTTGCGGCCCGGTCCAGAGGGGCCGATGACCCACGCCTTCTATGTTCCCGGCCGCGATCTGGTCGAGGTGCTGGCAGACGTGGCAACGGTGGTCCCCGACAGTCGGGTCTGCGTCGCCCGCGAGCTGACCAAGGTCCACGAGAGCTACCTGCGCGGTACGGCGAACCAAGTCGCCGCGCGGCTCTTGCCGGAACAATTGCGGGGTGAGGCGGTGTTGCTGGTCGAGATTGCCGCTGAGCTGCAGCCCGCGGTCGCCCTCGATGTCGCTGAGTTGGTGCGCCAGGCCAAGACCGGAGGCCACGATCGCAAGCAAGCGCTGGCCGCACTGCAGCGCAAGACTGGCCTTTCGCGCAATGCGCTGTACGCTCTGTGGCTGGCCGCCGATACGCCGGGAGAACATCCATGAACGCCAAATCTATCTCCGTAACGCTCGCTTGTGCCGGTTGCCTCTGGCTCGTTTCCGGATGCGCGTCGCCGCTGGCCGGCAAATGGCAGGGCACCGCCGACATTGGCCCGATCGCTGCGTTTGACCTGCAATTCGAGGTCGACAGCGAAGATCAGCCCGGCACGATCGCGGTGCGCGAGCCCGGCAGACCGGAGCACATGCGGATCTGCCACATCGACCGCCAAGGCCGGGCTATCACCATCGAGTATGATGTCGGCAGGCCCAATTGCGACGCCAGCGGCCCCACGCCTGCCGATCGCCGGGTGCTCAAGGGCACGATCGGCGAAGGCATCGTCACGGGTGAAGTCTGGAAAGGTGGCGACAAGATTGGCTTCTTTCGGGCATTTGTCGCAACTTCTGGACCGCAAGCTAAGCAACTGTGACAATTCAAGTCGATCGCCTGCAATTTTGACAGGAGCGGCGAGTCGGCTGTCAAGCCGCAAGCGTGCGACCCACCTAGCAAGCACTTGAGCCAAGTGACAGAACAACCTGTTCTGTCACAGCTCCGAACAGGGCGTAGCCAATTGAGTCCACTGGCAAACCGCAGCGGGAACCGTTGCGGGGACGCCCTCGCAATGAATTGCGCGGCTACAGGTGACCTGTAGCCGCAGAATTTATTCTGACGGTCAAAATAGGGAGATTGGCGGTCTTGATGTGGCCTGGCGCAGTTTGGTTTTTTGGCGACACTCTTCCATGACGCCCTGCCGCTCTAAGCCATGACGCCCTGCCGCTCGGCCGCCGCCACCAGTTCCGCGTAGAGCCCAGCGTGGACCATCAACTGGTCGTGATCGCCCAGTTCGACGATCTCTCCTTGGCGCAACACGGCGATCTGATTGGCATTGCGGATAGTCGACAGGCGGTGGGCCACCACCAGTGCGGTCCGACCCGCCAGCACGCGCTCGATCGCAGCTTGCACCTTCTGCTCGGTCATGGTGTCGATGCTCGCGGTCGCCTCGTCGAGCACCACCACCGCCGGGTTGGCGGCGAGAATCCGGGCAATGCTGAGCAATTGCCGTTCGCCAGACGACAGCCCGCTGCCACCTTCGCCGACTTCTTGGTGGATGCCGCCCAGCCGCTCAACGACCTCGCCCAAGCATGCGTCGCGCAAAGCCTGCTCGATGACTTCGTCTGCCAAGCCACGGCCCAAGTCGACATTTTGGCCCAGGGTGCCAGAAAACAGCACGACATCTTGCTGCACCACGCCAACCGCACGGCGCAAGGCTCCGATCTCCCACTGTTCTACCGGCACACCATCGAGCTTGACCGAAGCCGCCGGTGCAGCGTAGAGCCGGGTCAACAGCTTGGAGACCGTGGTCTTGCCCGATCCGGTCGGCCCGACCAGCGCCAGCGCGTGACCGGGCGGCACCGCTAGCGTAACTTGTCGCAGCACTGGGGTGGTGCCGTCGTAACTAAAGTCGACATGATCGAAGCTGATTTCGCCGCGCACCACGGCGGGCGCATAGGTCCCCGCCGGTAACCGCTCGTCGATGTCGAGCAGACCCATGATCCGCTCCAGCGCAGCCAGCGCGCGCTCAATGCTGGCGACTTTGCCACTCAGCTCGCGAATCGGCACAAACACCCGCTGAATGTACTGGATAAACGCCACCAGTAGCCCGACGGATACGGCACCTTGCAGCGCTCGCCCGCCGCCAAACCAAATCAGCAGGGCGATACACAGCGAAGAGACACCGTCCATGACCGCGTACAGCGCCGCGTCGTAGACATTGGACCAGTGATAAGCCTGCAGATACTTGTAGTTGGCCTGCTTGTACTCGGCGACGGTCTTGGCCTGCCGGCCGTGCAGTTGCACGATCTTGGCGCCAGCCAGCGCCTCTTGAAACGTGCCGCTGGCTTCGGCCATGGTCCGGCGAATGTCGGTCGAATACTTGCGCAACTGGCGCCGAAATACGTTGACGATCAGCACGATCGCCGGCGCGACCAGCAGGCTCCACCCGGTCAACTGCAGGTCCAACGCCAACATGGCCACCAAGATCGCCACGATATCGACCAGGTCGCCCACGACGCCGACGATGCCAAAGGTCAGCACCTCGCCCAGCGCGTCGACGTCGTTGGTGGTGCGCGACAGCAGCGTGCCCGTCGCACGGCTATCGAAGAACCGCGCACCTTGACCGAGCACATGACCAAAGATCGCCCGCCGCAGCCGGGCCAAGCTCGTGAACCCCGCGCGCTGCAGCGCAAACAAGTGAACGCCGCGGCTGCCATACTCGACCAGGACGGCCACCAGAAACGCGGCCGCGACTTCGGGCACCCGCCACTGGGTCGCATCGGGCTTGCCACTGAGCGCCGCGGTAATCGGCCCATCGATCGCTTCTTTGACCAACCACGGCTGGGCCAAGCCACCCAGCGACATCAGCGGCATCGCCAGCGCTCCCAGCAGCAACCACAGCTTGTCGGGACGGACAAATGGCCAATAACGCGCGATCAAACGCAGATCGTCGCTGCGCTTGCGCTCGTTCGCGCTTGGCTTGCCTTCGGGATTTTTTTCGAACATCTGCGCCGCGGCCTACTTGGGCGGCGCGTCTGGCGTCGGATCGACCCAGGCAATGTCAGCCGGCTTGAACTTGACGACGTGGAACTCGTCTTTTTCGCTAGTAAACGTGCCGGTCTCGATCTTTTGGGTGATGACTGCAACCATCAGCTTGCGATCAGTGGTCCAAAACAGCTGCCGCAGCGAGGCCTTGGCCAAAATCTTGGTCTCGTCGTCTTTCTTGATCTCAATGTTCTTGACCTTGCCCAGTCGCTGCTTGTCGGTCACCGCCAGCACAAACCGATCCTTGGCCGCCATCAACCCAAAGAACGACAGCGACTTAGTCTCGTCTTTGGGATCGAGCGGGTACAGCATGTCGTCGACGCCGGCGTCCGGGAACTTGAGCTTTTTGCGCGCCTCGCGGATCGCCTTGGGCTGGTCGGCCTTGGTGTACGGAATCGGCTTGACCTTCTTGTTGACACCCAAGGGCTCCACGTCCCACACCAGCAGCACGGGTCCAGAAGCATTCTCGTCTTCGACCGCCACCAACATCTGCTTTTGATCAGCGGTAAAGCCGCAAATCTTATAGCCGATCTTGGCTTCCTGGGCCGATGCAGCCAGCGACCACAGGCCACCGACCAGACACAGCGCCAGCACCGAACTTCGAATCAGCAATGGGCCAAGCATGGCGAACCTCCTGAACTGCAGCGGCAACGCCTCAAGCGTGCGCGGATTCACGCAGCGGGCCGCAGGTACGCTAGTCGATCTTGCACTCGACGGTCTTACGCGACGGCTGCATGCCATAGTTGACCTTGCCCATGATGCGGGCAATGCAGGTGCCGAGGTCTCCATTGGCCTTGCCGTTCGCAAGTGCGACGACCTCACCGATGGTGCCCAGCGTCGTCACGGAGACCTTGAGCAGGCTCGGACTCGCACCGACCTTCTCGGCGCAACCTGCGATCATGCCGGCTTTTTCGCGACACATCTTGCGAATTTCGCTATCTGTGACCGCCGTCCCGCCAAAGCTACTTGCGACAGGCGCCTCAATCTTGCCGCCAAAGGGATTTGAGCCGCCAGCCTCCTCCAGTGCCTTCTTCTGCTTGGCCAACCGCTCTTTCTCAAACGCTGCAATCTCCTCCGCCTTCTTAGTCGCCTCAGCGTCGGTCAGTAGCCCAACGGGCTTGGAACCCCCGACCAACGGCTTGGCCTTGCGCCTCTTGGCCAGCTTGGTCGCCAGCTCATCTGCGATCTGGGAAACTTGTGCAGGCGGCGCGGCCACGGCGACCGGTTGACCAGCAACTTGCGGCACCGGTTCGGCTTGCACCGATGGCGTCACCGCCGTACGGTAGCCCAAGTCGAAAGCGCCAATGATTTCCTTGGAGTCGCGAATCAACTGCTTCTTTTGCTGGACCGAGATCGCCAACACCACGCCAAAGCTGACTGCGCCGACCAGCAAGCCAGTGAGCACCCCACCGATGAGCCACTTCTGGCGCTTGGTGCGCTTGTCCAGCCGGAACATCACCGAGAACTCTTGAATCAGGTTCTGGTATTCCTCCTTAGTCGGCTTGTGCTTGTTGGGATCGGGCAGCAACATCTCCACGTCGTTCAAGGCGTGGCCAGCCGCGAAAAACGCATCACCGTGGGCGTCGGCATGGCTCAGCCCGCCCTTGCCAACCAACTGCGGCACGGTAGGCATCTTGGTGGCCGGCCTCTCAGGCGCCGGACGCGCAGCCAAGGGCAGCGCCGCCTCAAGGGTAGGTCCAGCGTCCTCAAACTCGGCCCGGCTCACCGGCTTAGGCGCCGGCAAGGGCCCTGGATGACTGGGCCGCTGACCGGTCATGCCGGTCGCCGGTCGCCCCAAATGGATCGGCGCAGGTGGCTGGATGGGCTGGCTGGGGCGTGCCGCAGCCGCAAGCGCTGGCCTGGCAGCTGGCTGAGCAACTTGAGCGTTCTCAATTGGCAGTGCCGCGGGCTTCGCTAGCGCAGGCTGAACTGCCACAGCCACTGGTCTGGCCGGCGAAGGCGGCGCGCCGGGCACGGGCTCTAGCGCCCCTGAGACGCGTGCCGCCAGGCTCGCGCCAGTGCGGTTGAGCATCTGCAGTAACCCAGGCAGGTCCTCGATCTTCGTCCAACCCGTCATGCCCTTCTGCCAGGCCAAACTGACCAAGCTGACTTCGCCAGCCGCCAGCTTCTCGGCGATCTGGGCGGGCGCGAGCGGCCCCGCTTTGTCGCGGCCAACGACCACGTACCAATTGCCGCCATCGCGTCCAAACCCGCCCGACGGCGGGCGGGCAGTCGCACCTGTTGCCGGCCGCGGGCTGGCAGCAACTGGCCCGGCACCTGCAACCGGAGCAGCAGCCACCACCCCAGAAGCATGACCACCTTGGAGCAACTGACACACCAAATTGTCGCCATCGCCGGCCTTGACCAAGACGATCGCTTTGCAGTTTGGGCACGCAATCTGCGCCCGGCCAGCTGGCCCCAAGCGCTCCGGCGGCAACCGATAAGTCTTGGTGCAACTCGGGCAAGTGAAGCGCACGAAATGGCCTCCGTTTTAGGGCGTGCCACCGCAAGACGCGGCGCAACTCTAACGACTCAACTCAGAACAGGTCAGCACAGGTCAGGTCAAGTCAAAGTAACATAGAGCAACGCAACGGCTTAGGTCGACGGCGCAGGCGCGTTGGCAAGTCAAAGACGGGCAGAGCGGCGGGTCCATCGAGCGCCGGACCGAGCCCCCGCCCGCGTCCGAAGCGGTGCTTCTTAGCTTGAGGCACGCCGAAGCGCAAGAGTCTGTGCGGCCGCACGACACAACTCCACACATTCTTGGGCCGATCGCGCCCTGAATCGCCTTGGTCCAAACGCGGATGCGCCTGCGCCCCGACCATCTTGGAGCAGCTTTTTCCGCTTGCTTGGCTGCTTGCACAGTGGTACCGTTCGGACCCTTGTGCGTGGCTGCGGGCGGGGAGCTTGTAGACGCGCACCGGATGCTCACCGGACGCTCAGACGCTCACCGGACGCTCAGACGCTCACCGGACGGGCACGGGTCGCGCCCGGGTCGCGCACCGCGCAAGGCACTCAGACGCCCGCCCAGTCGTTCCGGTCCAACGCCAGCAACACGACCCCGGGTGGCACCAGCCCGACCATCAGTTCAGCCCAACATCGACTCCAATTTTAGCTCTTGACACAGGTTTTTGACACAGGGTTTTGACACAGTGCGCGACCAACTGATTGTCCCAGTTGGCAAGACCCACAACTTACTCGATTTTCTCGAGGCAACTCTTGCCTCAGCTCGTACTCAGGGAGCACCGCCATGCAGTTTGCACCTCTCGCTTTGCGCCTCGCAACAAGACGCGCCGCCAGTTCATGCGTTGCCGCAGTGGGCGCCATTTTCGGCGCCTCCTCTCGGGCAGCAGCGGTCACGCTCGTTGGCGCGCTGGCTTTGAGCACCGCTGGTTGCGACAGCGAAGCCAAGCCAATTGACCGCACCCAAGTCAACCAACTGGCCAAGTCCAAGCTGCGGGGCGTGTGGTACGAAATCGACATGATCACCGACGTGCCGCCGACTGCAGCCTTCGGCTTCGCCGGGCAGACCAACTTCGGTGGCGAAGACGCTGGCAAGGTCATGTTTGACGTTCAGGAGAACTTCTTGGTGGTGTACCCGACCACTGAAAAGGTAGTCGGCGGAGGCGCCAAGTGGAACAAGCGCAAAATCCGCAAGTACTGGGACTCGTCCGTGATGGGCCGAGACAGCAAGAAGGTCCTGGACAGCGATTTTATCGAAATCTACGTCGGCAACCCAGTAGCGATGTACCCGATCATCAGCCACTTCGACGTCAAGCGTGACTATGCCGCCTCGACCGGTGAGCAGACCAACGTGCTAGTCGAGAACACCGTCGATCGCCCGTGGTGGCAGCGCGAGTACTTCCGCGTCGACTGGGCGGGCAACCAGATCTTGAACTTCATGTTTCCGCAGACCTCGGTCAGGTATTCGGCTCTGGACTACTTCGTGCAGGCCGATGACGCCGACAACCCGGCCAAGTTCTACATGGCCAAAACCAACGATTATTTTCACTTCACACGGCGTCTCTACGGCCAACCGATGTCGACGGGTGCCTGCTCGCCGTACTCGCTGGCACCGGGCGACTGTTCGGGTGCCGTGGTCGAAGTCCGTATTGCGTTTCGGCGACTGGATGTGAAGCGCACCAACGACTACGAAGTGCGCAGGTATAATAACGACCCGGATCAAGAGAAGTTTGGCTACTTCTTGGCCGAACGCTACCGTTTTGATGAAGATTATGGGCTCATCTACTCCGGCAAAGACAGCAAGGCCGGTCGCTGGAATTTGTGGCAGACGTCGAAGACGTTTGCGCCCGAGCTCGACAAAGCCGGCCAAAACATCAAGTGTTTGACCAACCGCGACTGTGCCGAACCGGCCGTCTGTGACCAAAGCGATTGGTTTGAAACCGGTTTTTGCGCCAAGGGCAGCCGCAAGGAGTACAGCCAGCGTGGCCTGCGCCCGGTCACCTATCACATCAGCGTCGATCACCCGGCCAACCACTTGGAAGCGGTGTACGGCACCGCCGATGGTTGGTCAGATGCGTTCAAGGAGACGGTCTCGTGGCTCAAGTTCTGGGAAGAAAAGTGGGCCGCCGACAACGTCAAGGGCTTTACCGACCCGCAGTCGAGCTTCGGCCAGCGCTTCTGCAAGTCGAACGCCGACTGCGCGACCGTCGCCACCGCGGCACTTGAGTTGCACACCAAAGGCCAATCGGCCAACCGGGTATTTGTACCGATCGCCAAGGACAGCGGCGTTGTGGTCCAAGACTGCACGGTCGGTGCCGGCAGCGACAAGTGCACCGACCGCGGCGCCAGCGACAAGGGCGCGTTCGTCGCGCTGATCAACGCCAGCCCGGGCACCACCCTGTCCCTCAAAGGCTTGCCAGGCGGCGACATCACTGGCGTTGCCTTTACCGACTTTTTCGACAAGAAAGACGGCAAGTTGACCGGTGGCCGCACCGTGCTCAAAGCCATCGACAGCGGCAAGATCGTGGCCGCTGGCAGCCTCGCGACCGTCAACCTGACGGTGGAGAACGGCGCCAAGTCGTTCACTGTACCCAACATCAAGCTTGTCGCCGACGATGTCGTGCTCATCGTGGTGGTCGGCGGCGACGCGCCCGTTGTCGTTCGCGGCAAGGGCACCAAGGGCCTTGGCTTGCGTGTCGTCAACGGCCTAAAGACCGCCGCGACGGGCGACCTGTCAGCCGGCAAGACCTACGAAGTGGGCGTCAACGGCGTGCGGATGCACGAGGGCTTGCCCTATGCGGCCGCTTCCGAGGGTTTGTTCTCGGCCGGCGAAGCCATCAACATCACGCTGGTCGAGCCAGGCCACCGTGCTGACGTCAACTGCGCCACGGTCAAGGGCGTGGGGCAGTGCCACGGTTGGTCGCAGAAGCTCGTCGCTGCGGACCTCAAGCGCCGCGAGGACATTGAGGCAGCCCTGCCAGCCATGTTTGTGGCCTGCGAGAATCAGTTCACGCGCAGCTACGCGCAGTGCCAGGCCAGCGGAGAGCTGGGCAAGCCAAGCGTGCACAATGACTGCCGCTACTGGGTCGCCGACGGCAAAGACCATGGCCGACCGGGCAAGCAGTACAACCCATGTGCGGACAAGACCGGCCAAGGCGAAGTGCCTGAAGCCGCCAAAGTCAAGATCCAAGGCGACGCCCGCTACAGCTTCCTGTACTGGGTGACCAAAGTCCACGCTTCATCGCCGTTGGGCTATGGCCCATCTGCCCAAGATCCGGACACCGGCGAGACGTTCTGGGCGATTGCCAACGTCTACGGCGCCTCGCAATTGACCTACTCCCAGTACGCCAAAGATCTCGTCGACCTGATCAACGGCGATCTGGATCCCAAAGACCTCGCGACCGGCAAGTACATCAAGGACTACATCAAGAACAAGAACAAGAGTAGCTACGACAAGGCCCTTTTGGGCGCTTTGGCTGACAAAGAGCTTCAGGCAACCCCAGACCAAGCCCACCAAGCCGCGGTGGCGCGCGCGACCCTGCACATGGCTGACGCCGGAAAAAATCTGGCACAGGCTCAGGGCAGTGGCGTCACGCTGCCAACTGTTGCCGAGATGAACGATCTGGGCAGCCCCAAAGCTGTCGACAAGTGGTTGATGGACAACCTGCCATCGGTTGACCTCGACGCACTGCAGGCTCGGGCTGAGAAGATCAAGGGCACTGGCTATGAGTCGGCCATGATCAACGACGAAATGGTGCTAGTGGGCTCCCAAGGTGACACCCAGCCGGGTCAGGCTGTCAACCCGGAACAAATCGACAAAATCAGCCCGGTTGGCTGGGCGAGTCCGAAAGGCGCGATGGACGAGAAGCGGCGCATGCAGTTCTTGGGCATCAACTCGATCGAACTGGCTGAGTTTCAAGACCCGGCCTTGCTCGGCTTGGCGGAGCGCATGAAGTGCGACCCAGGTGACGAGCCCAAGATGGAGTACGAGGGCGACGGCATTGGCAAGAACATTTGCTACAAGGGCGACGCGCTGCGCACCGCCATTTCGGTGGCCCTGTACAAGGCCACCCTGGAGCACGAAGTCGGCCACACGGTCGGCCTGCGCCACAATTTCTCCGCATCCACCGATGTGATGAACTACTTGGATCCCTACTTTGACGAAGCCAAAGGCGGCCGCGCCCGCGACTACATTGCTTGCGCCGACTTGACCTATGCCGGCAACGTCATTGGCGCCAACAGCTTCTGCGAAAAAGACACTTTTGGTGAAGAGTGCGATCTCAAGCACACCTGCGCGGCCGACAGCGACTGCCCCAATGGCACTTCCTGCAGCAGCAAGACCAAACAGTGCACCGACGCCGATGGCGCTACCGTAGGCGTTTGCCAACAGCACATCGAAGTGCGCACCCCTTGCACTGGCGATACCGCCCTGAGCGTATGCGGTGGCGGCGGAGCATGCGTCGAAGGCGACTGTCACGACAAATTCCAGTGCAAAGGCGCCAGCGATTGCCTAAGCGGAGAGTTGTGCGATGGTGGCTTCTGTGTCGATCCGCGGACCAAGGCTGCCCGCACCACTTTGCAGTTCGCCGCCAAAGTCGGCGATGCCCGCAAGTACGTGTCGCGCGCAGGCCTGACGCCGGAGGAAATTGCCGGCCGCCGCACCGAGTACCAGCATTCGTCGGTCATGGACTACGGCCAGAAGATCAACTCCGACGTCTGGGGCTTGGGCAAGTACGACCACGCGGCGATCAAGTACGGCTACGGCGAGTTGACTGAGGTCTACCACGACACCAACTTTATCCGCGATCGCGTCAAGTCTTACGCCAAGAATACTGGCCAGAGCCTGGCCAACTCGTCTGGCAACGCCGCTACGGAGTACTGGAAAAACACGCCGTACACCCAGTTCACCTTCCTCAACGAGTGGATGCCACCGGAGCTGAACAGCAAGCGCTACTCAGTGCCAGACATCTTCGTGCTCAACGAGCGCCAGATGGCCGACAACCACTTCCGCGAGGAGATGGACCGGACGTTCTACGAAGTCCCCTACAAGTACTGCTCCGACGAATACCGCGGTGGCGCCATGGGCTGCTACTACTTCGACACCGGCGCCAACATGGAGGAGATCGTCCACCATGCCGCCGAAGCCTTGGAGGAGTACTACATCTTCGACGCGTTCAAGCGCGAGCGCCTGTGGTTCGCCCGTGGCGGCAGCTACTTATCGTACATGGCGCGCATCAACGATCGTTGGCTGACCCCCATCCAGGCAGCTGGTCGTTACTACGCGCTGTACAACAACATTTTCCGGGTCTACGGCTGGTTTGGCTACTGGGATATGTTCAACAAGTACGGCGCGCCGCTGCGCCGCGCCTCAGAGAACAGCTTCCGCGCGCTGACCAACATGTTGGCCACGCCGTCGCCAGGTTCGTACGTGTTTGACAAGAAGACCAACACTTACGTCAACATCGACTACGAAACAGGCCGCCCCGGCTCGCAACTCGACATTGCGCTGGGACAAGGCAAGTTCCCGTACACCACGTTTGCGACGCAGAAGGGCTACTACATGTACGACCACCCGCTGTGGATTGGCGCGTACTGGGACAAGGTCGCCGCGATCCAGGCGCTCACCAATTCGACCGTCAGCTTCCTGTCGGAGTACGTCGGCGAGCAATTGCCGGTGTTCCGGGCCACGGCCATCGGCTACAACACGGTCTACCCTGCGCAGCTGGCACAAGTGCTCGGCGGCTTGGTGGCGGGCGATATCGCCCAGTTTGCGGGCTCCGTTGACAAAGGCAAGACCAAGCTCGAATACCGCCAAGTTGACCCATTCAAGCCGTTGGACAGCACGGCGGAGCGCGTGGCGCCGTCGGTCATCAACCACGGCTTGCGTCTGTTTGCCGCCTGGCAAGCCATCGCCAACCTGCCCGCCGGGTTCGACTCGTCCTACACCGATGCGATGGCGGTGTGGCTCAAGGGCCATGGCCCGCAGTTCACTATTGGCACCGGCAAGATGGACGGCAAAGACGTCGTGCTCGACATCTGTGAGTTCGAAGATCCGTTTGGCAAAAAGACCTACGTGGCGGCGCGTCCCAACTACACCGTCAATCGCTACTCGGCGGCGTTTGCGCTGTGCAAAAAGCTGAACTTGCTCAAGACCGGCTGCGGCGATGGCAGCCAGTGCCAACCGTGCGCTGCGGGCGACACCGCTTGCAGCGGTCAGGGCATGTGCAACGACAAGCAGCCTTGCCGCGGCGAGCAGTGGTGGACCAAGGCCCAAGGCGCCGAAAAAGAGACCCTGACCCAGCAGATGAAGCTCGAAATCGAAGTGCTCGACCACCTGCGCGAGCTCTACTCGATCTACGGCAGCATCGGCGCGGCAGGCGGCAACTGACGCGACGACCAAGAGACCTCGCGGCACAGCCGCAAAAGCGACGACTGACTCTTTAACTTTGCACTACTTTCCCCTCCGGAGCGACCGATGAAGTTGCACCAACTGTCTCCTCTGACCTACAGCCTCGCCATGGTGGCAGCGCTGGCCTCGTGCGCGCAGGATCGGCCTGAAATTAGCCGGGTTCAGCCCAATGTCACTGCCAAGGCCAGCTTGCTGGGCGACGTCGGTCGCCACCACGGCGTGGGCAACCTCGAGTGGTACATGCGCAGCACCGTCATCGAAACCGGGTTTACGGTGGTGTCGGCGTTCCCAGGCTCGATGTCCAAGTTGGTCCGCGGTGTGTTCGACGTTCAGGAGAACGGCCTGTATTTCTACCGGACCTATGAGTTCTTGGCTGGATCCGAGGCGTTTTCGCAAAAGTCGGACACCGACATTGCGCTCAAAGGCAAGGACGGCAAGCCAGCCATGCGTTCGGTGCCGCAGGACTTCCAGCAGATCAGCTGCAAAGTTGGCGGCGACAGCAGCGAGTGCCGCAAAGAAGCCCGCTGTGCCAATCGTTGGCGCACCGACGGCCTGTGGCCCGAAGAGGCGCAGCACCACGGCTTTTGCGTGCAGAAGGCCACCAAGTACATCTACCGCGGCGCGCCGGTGCTGGCATATCCGATCAGGTCACACTTCGACCAAACGCATAGCTACAGCGCGGCGACCGGTGAGCAGACCAACGTGCTGGAAGAAAACACCTTTGACAAGCACTGGTACGATCGCGAATACATGCGCGTCGCTTGGGGCTCGCAGCAAATCATGTCGTTCGACCACGACGTGCTCGGCGAAGTGGTTGCCCACGGCAATTCCCCCGTCATCTACGAGGGCGACAACGCTCCGGAGGACGAGAAATTTGAGACTGGCAAGACTGTTCTCAACGACACGGTCCCACAGAGTTGGTTCCAGTACGTGGTGCGTGTCGTCGCCCATCCGCCAACGACCTATCTGGAAGGCTGGGGCGAGATTCCAATTTGCTTCTTTTACCCGTGGTCGGCAGGCGGCGTCTACGACTGCGCTTCCGAAGAGCTCAAGGTCCGCTATTCGTTCCTGCAAGTGCCTAAGTTTGAAAAGGAGCCAGAGCGCGCTTATGTCGCCCGCGACTCCGACGACATTGAAATGGAGAAGTTTGGCTACTTCCGCACCGAGCGGCCGACCTACGACTTGCAGTTTGGCAATACCCACGGTGGCGCGTTGCGCCGGATGCAGCGCCATCGCGTGTGGGACAAGTACGTCAAGTGCCACGTCGATCCCAAAGCGGCCAGCGGCCCAACCGGCAAGCCGGTGTGCGTAGCCGAGACCAAGGACACCGTTTGGCGCGGCGACTTCGACTACGCCAAGATGAAGCCGGTGCCGATCGTGTACTACCTCAATGAGGATCATCCGCGCGAGCTGGTGCCTGAGTCCAAGGAAATCGGACGCAAGTGGAGCGAGCCCCTGGAGGACATTGTCGCCTTCCACAAGGGCAAAAAGCCCGATCACCCGATGTTTATCGTGTGCGAGAACAGCGACGAAGGCGCCAAGGCCGCGATTGCCAAGGGCTTGGAAGTGGCCGAGTGGTCGGGCAGCAAGAATGCTGCCGCCAAGAAGTTCTGCAAAATGGAAGAATCCCACAAATTCGGCGATGTGCGGTGGAGCATGATGCACGCTGTGCCCAATCCGATTCAGGTCGGCTTGTACGGCTACGGTCCGTCAGCTGCCGATCCGATTACTGGCGAAGTGATCTCGGCGAGTGCACATGCCTACGCGGGCGTGATGAAGTCCGGTGCAGAATCCGCACTGCAGACCATCGAATTGCTCGCCGGAGTCAAGGACTTCAACGACATTCGCCGCGCCCACGAGAAGATCTTCAACTCCCTGAAGCTCAAGGCCAAGACCCAGGACGCGCGCAACCCACGCATGGACGATCCGCAGGGCGTGCAAGCGGTGCAAGCCGCAGTCGACGGCATGATCGACGAAGATGTCCGCCTGACGCTGGAGACCACGGGGCTGCCATTTGAAGCCAACGGCGGCAATTACGCCCAGGCGCGTTTGGCGATGATTCAGCAGAGCCCGGAACTGGACGCGATGGTGTCTGGCGACGACGACGGCCACTCGATCGCAGCGCTGTTGCGCGATCCGGCGGTGTTGCTGAGCAAGGATCCGTCGCTCAAGACGCTGAGCAAGGATCAGTTGAAGAAGTACAGTCTGGCGGCGTGGAACCACACCTCGGCGCGCATCGAGCGGGAAAAAGTCAGCAACGCTCTGGGTATCAAGACCATCCACATGGCGGAGTTCGCTGACAACGCGATCCTGGGTTTAGCCACGCAGTACGGGCTACAGTACGATCAGGCGTTTTGCCAAAAGTACGCGGCCACCACCGATCACCTGTTCAGTCCGATGTTTGCCGAAGCCAACGGCGGCGCGTGTGAGACAGTCGGCGCGTTTGAGTCGTTCGAAGTCGGCAAGGGCCGCGTGTGCGTGCAGGCCAGCGCTGGCAAGCAGTGGGCCGCTTGTGCCACGTCGCCCCTGATGCAGAAGCTGCGGTTGGCGCTCAATGCCGCCAACGCCAATGATCCTGCGCTGGAGGCGTACAAGCTCCTGCCTGGCCCGTTGTACACCGATACGGCCGATCAGGTGATCCGTACCACCCAGGAGATCGGCCGCGAGTTGATGCTCAGCCTGCGCACCAAGTTCAAGCTTGAGTTGTGGCGGCGCATCTACTTGGGCACCCAGGAGCACGAAGTAGGCCACACCGTGGGCCTGCGCCACAACTTTGAGGCTTCGACCGACGCGCTGAACTTCCACAAGAAGTTCTGGGATCTCAAGCTCAAGCCGGGCAGCACCGATGAGGTCCTCAATCCGCTATCTGTTGACACCGTGGAGCAGGCACGTGCCGGCATTCGCGAGACACAGCTGGCATCGGTCATGGACTACACCAGCAAGTTCAACGGCCGTGGCGCTGGCGTTGGCAACTACGACCGCGCGGCGATCAAGTTTGGCTACGGCAACATGGTCGAAGCGTTCAACACCATCAAGCCCAGCGACTTGGACAAGGACCCGGACGGCACTGGGCCGCTTGCCGCGCCCAACAAGTACCTGGAGACACCAGATCAAACCACGCCGGGTGTCAAGATGGTGCGGCATGACGGCAACCAGAACCTCAATATCATCAACCGGCGCTTGCACTACACGTCGCTGCCGAAGTATTTGGGCGGCGTCGCAGCCATGTACGACCGCAAGGACATCTCGTGGCTCGATCTGCGCGGCGACCGCTGCATCGCTGACGACACCTGCCCCAATGGCGGCAAGTGCATGCCGCTGGGCGAGGACAAGTTCTGCCGCGATGACAGCGTGGTCGAAGTGCCCTATCGGTTCTGCTCCGATGAGTACAATGGCCAAACACCTTCGTGCAGCACGTTTGACGAAGGTGTCGATCCCTACGAGATCGCGCGCAACGCCTTGGACGACTACGAGAGCTACTGGTGGTTCTACGGCTACAGCCGCGACAGCGAGACCTTTCACCCCCAGACGTACTCGTCGCGCGTTCAGCGGGCATTCTGGACCGCCACGCGGCAGTTCCAGTACTGGGCCGTCGACTTCGCGACCTACCAGAAGAACGATTGGTGGCAGAAGAAGTTCGGTCAGGATTACGACAAGGACCTCAACGGCGGTCTGTCGGGGGCCTATGCGACGCTGCTCAGCTTCAACACCATGGCCCAAGTGCTGGCGCGCCCCAGCTGCGGGTACTACGGCTGGAATCCGGTCAAGGCCCGGTTTGAGCCGTACACCAGCGTCGACAACGCCCAGTTCGCCGATTTGCGCCGGGTCGACGAGACCGTCGGGTGCCGCCCTCTGTACCCGAGTTGGGACTACAACGGCTACGTCACGCGGCCAGAGACCGGCGGCCAGATCTACGATCGCTTGGCGGCCATGACGATGCTGGCCGACCCGACCATGACCGGTCGGATCGCGTTCAACGAAAACGAAGATCTGCGGCGGTTCATGGTCAGCTTCTACAACGTGTTCCCGCGCCAGCTAACCAACTTGCTGGCCTCGATTTCGGTTGAAGATGCTTCGTATTACGGCTGGCAAATTTTGCAGGGCAAGACCGCCAAGGAAGACGAACTGGTCCGGCGCAACTGGGTCGGCGGCAACGCTGGCAATCAGGCCAAGCTGTGCAGCGACTTCAAGCCCAGCGCCACCGATGCCGAGAAGCAGGGCTGCCTGAAATACAACGTGTTCCCGGACGGGCGGCCGACATTTCCGTCTAGCCGGTTCCGCTTGCCGCTGCAGGCCGCCTACTACGGCATGGCCGTGCTGACCAAGGGCTTTACCCGCACCTACCTAGACGTATCGCGGGTGTTCCTCGACGGCCACTTCAACAAGATCGAATTGCCGGATTCGGTTGCGCCCGAAGACATTGCGAAGTTTACCGATCCGCTGTCGGGCAAGACGTTTATTGCACCGCGGGTCGCCAAGGACACGCTCAACCCGGGCTTCATGGCGGTACAGTTGGCGCAAGCAGAGCTGAAGAAGTGGAAGCAGCTGGGCCAGTTGCAGGACAACTACCTGTTCTCGGAGTACCAGTACCGGGTCAGCTTGCTCGACATCATGCGCACGCTGCACGAGCTCTACGAGAAATAGCCGAATTTTGGATCCAGCGACGGCCGGCGCACTGTCAAGGACATGCGCCGGCCGTCGCGCTTTTTGGACAGCCGCCGATCGCCACATTGCCTGATCGGCCAGCGGTGCCTACACTGCCCGACCGCCCGGGCTAGCCGCGGCGTGTGTGATTCCACCTATGCGCATCAAATCTCTACATATTCCAACTTTGCGTGAGCCCCCCAAAGATGCCGAGACCGTCTCACATCAGCTGCTGGTCCGCGCGGGCTACATCCGGCGGCTCGCGGCAGGCATCTACAGTTTCCTGCCGCTTGGCGTGCGCGCCGTGGAAAAGGTCAAGCGGATCGTACGCGAAGAGATGGATCGCGCGGGCGCCCAGGAAGTGGTCATGCCGGCGGTAATTCCGGCCGAGCTGTGGATCGAGTCGGGACGCTGGCCGGTATACGGCCCCGAGCTGTTGCGCCTCAAGGACCGCAAACAGGCCGAGTACTGTGTGGGCCCGACCCACGAAGAAGTGGTCGTCGACTTGGCTCGCAAGGACATACGCAGTTACAAGCAGTTGCCGGTCAACCTGTACCAGATTCAGACCAAGTTTCGCGATGAAATTCGACCGCGGGCTGGCCTGATGCGGGGCCGCGAATTCGTGATGAAGGATGCCTACTCGTTCGACGCCAGCATCGCGGGCGCTCATGCGTCGTACAAGCTGATGTACGACGCGTATTGCTGTATTTTTGAGCGCTTGGGCCTGGTGTTTCGCCCGGTAGAGGCCGATACTGGCAACATCGGCGGGTCGATGTCGCACGAGTTTCAAGTGCTGGCGGACTCGGGCGAAGATGCGATCGTGGCATGCGATGGCTGTGACTTTGCGGCCAATGTCGAAAAGGCGCCGCTAGCCGCACAGCCGTTTGCGCCGATCGGCGCAACGGGGCCAGCGCGTGTCATCGACACTCCGGGGACCAAGACCATCGAGTCTCTGTGCAAGCTTCTGGGCTGCCGGCCGGACCAGACGATCAAGGCTGTGTTGTACATGGCCGACGATCAGGCGGCCGTCGCATTTGTGCGCGGCGACAGGGAAGTCAACGAGATCAAGGTCAAAAAAGCCTTGGCCTGTGCGAATCTGCACCTGGCCGACGCAGAGTGGTTTGCCAAGACGACCGGGATGCCACCCGGGTATGTTGGGGCGATCGGGACGACAAACGTGCAGGTTATCGCGGACTTCGAGATTACGGCGATGCCATCCGCGGTGTGCGGGGCCAATGCCAAGCAACAGCACAGGGTTGACGTCGTGCCGGCGCGTGACATGGCCGACGTGGCGTTTGCCGATCTGCGCATGGCGATCGCCGGCGATCCGTGCCCGCGGTGCCCTGGCAAGCTGCGCGCCTTTCGCGGCATTGAGGTCGGCCACGTCTTCTACCTCGGCCAGAAGTACAGCAAGGCCATGCACGCCACCTTCTTGGCTGAAGACGGCAAAGAGCAGCACTTCGAGATGGGGTGCTACGGCATCGGCATCACCCGCATCCTCGCGGCGGCGATCGAGCAGAACCACGATGCGCGCGGCATTCGCTGGCCGGTGGCGATTGCACCGTATGAAGTCGCGGTGTTGCCGATGGCGCTGGAGGGCGAACAACTCACAGTCGCTGAGGAACTGTACGCTGCGCTGTTGCAGGTGGGCGTCGCTGCGGTCATCGACGACCGCGACGAGCGCCCGGGCGTCAAGTTCAACGACGCCGACTTGATCGGTTACCCGATCCAGATCGTGGTCGGCAAGCGCGCCGGCGAGCGGGTAGTCGAAGTCAAGCTGCGCCATGCGGGGGTCAAGCTGGAGCTGTCGGTCGATGGCTTGGCCGACAAGCTGGCCAGAGTCATGGTGACCTGCCGCCTTGGTCCAGCGTTGACCGCGGAAGCGCTGTCGTGATGTCCGCAGCCAAGCAGCCCCTACCGAGACTGGCGGTGGCTTTTGACGGGGCCGCGCTGGAACCGCTCGAGGCTATTATCGATGCCTTGGACGGTCTGCCCGTACTCGCCAAGGTTGGACTGTCGCTGTTTTGCGCAGTGGGCCCGGCGATCGTGCATCATTTTCACCAGGCTCGGCTGCCGGTGTTTCTCGACCTCAAGCTGCACGATATTCCGCATCAAGTCGGGATGGCGGTGCGGGCCGTGGCCAAGCTCGATGTGGCCCTGCTCACCGTCCATGCCTCGGGCGGTCGGGCAATGCTGCAAGCGGCAGCGGAGGCCGCTCACGGAAGGACCCGCTTGCTCGCCGTTTCCGTCTTGACGAGCCTGGACCAGGCCGATCTGGACCAGACTGGCCACAGCGCAGACCTTGCCAATGTCGTGGCCCAGCGCTGCCAGCTGGCGCAAGCCTGCGGTCTGGCGGGAGCGGTGCTGTCGCCGCGTGAGCTGGCGTGGGTGGCGCACTTGCCGACGGGTTTCTTGCGGGTCACGCCGGGGATTCGGCTGCATGCAGGCGGCGACGACCAGATGCGCACCGCCACCGCGCACGAGGCGATCGGCGCTGGCTCAGACATTTTGGTAGTGGGCAGGCCAATCCTGGCGGCCGCAGATCCGCGTGCGGCGGCAATCGCACACCTGCGGGCAATCGATGAGGCAACGACGGCGCGCGGTGCAGGAGCAGATCATGGCCACAGGTGACGAAACCCCACCCCAAGCGGGGCGATTTGACCGGCCGGCCCAGCGGCCGGGCACCCGGCCGAAGCCGCGGCCTGACGACCGCCCTGCGCCTGGCACTGCCGGCCAGGGTCCGGGCGGCCGCGATCGCGACAGCGGTGGCGGCGGCCAAGGCGCACCAGGCGCCAACCCACGCCGTGAGGGGCCGTATCGCACGGATCAGCCGGATTACCGGACCAACGTCGTGCCGCGCCGCAACGACCGGTCCAGACCGGGCGACGATCGACCGCGCGACGATCGTCCGCGCGATCGGCCGCCAGGCGAAGAGCACCGGCCACAGCATCCAGAGCGACCTCGCGGTTACGATGGACCGCCGCCAGATTGGGTGACTGGGCAGCACGCCGCCGTTGCGCTGTTGCAGGGATGCCCTGGCCGGGTGCGCGAAGTCGTGCTTTGGTCGCGCGATCCGCGCTTGCGCGCCCAAGTCATGCAAGCTGCCGAGTTGGCCAAAGTCCCGGTGTTTGAGCGTGCGCCGCCGCCTTTTGACGATCCGGCTAACCCACAGGGCGTGGCCGTTCGCGTCACCGAATTCGCCTATACCGAGCTCGACACGATCGTGCCGGAGGCGGGCTGCGCGCCGGGTACGCTGCTGCTGGTGCTGGACTCCATCACCGATCCGCGCAACTTGGGCGCAATCCTGCGGTCGGCCGCCTTTTTTGGTGCTAAAGCCGTGATCTTGCCACAGGATCGGGCTGCCGGTGTGACATCGGTCGTCGAGCGGATCGCGCGCGGTGCTACGGCCAGCCTGCCGGTCATTCGCGTAGTCAACTTGGCGCGAACATTGCAGCTTCTGCAGGATCGCGGTGTCTACGTGGTCGGTACGGGGCTAGAGCCGGGCTGTGGGGACCTGGCCACCCATCGCTTCGCGGCGATCACGGCGGTTGTGTTGGGCGCCGAGGGTACTGGGGTGCGGCCGTTGGTGCGCAAACGATGCGACGAAGTGCTCAAACTTACGGGAACTTCTCAGATGCAGTCGCTCAACGTCTCGGCCTTTGCGACCCTTGTGCTGCACGTGGCCCGGTCGCAGCTGGGATGGCCAGCCGGCGCGGGATTGGGCTGATTGCCGTTGACGGTTGCCGTTACCTCCTGTAAGCTCTTGCGCCCCGAATGGGTCCGCCGTGCGTGGACCGCCCGGGTCAATTCTGCAAACCCCCATCACGCAGCGCAGTTGCCGCCGTTCGGTTCGGGCGCCACCGCCCGCTGGCCTTGCTGGCGTAGCTCAACTGGCAGAGCAGCTGATTTGTAATCAGCAGGTTGCGGGTTCAAGTCCCGCCGCCAGCTCGCACTCTTTGTGCCAGCCGTCCGTTGTGCAGCGCTGCGTCTCGACAACTTGCTGGGATTACGGCAAGTGGCCGCCTAGTTCTTGAGCCAACGTGGCTTACCTAGGTCTGCACTAGGTCTGCACTAGGTCTGCACTAGGTCTGCACTAGGTCTGCACTAGGTCTGCACTAGGTCAGCACTAGGTCCTGCACTAGGTCAGCACTAGGTCTGCACTAGGTCTGCACTAGGTCTGCACTGGCTCGGCACAAGTCGCGTTCCAGTGGCCCAGCTTCGCGCGGCACGCCGCCGCGGAGCGCGGTTGCCAAGGATCGGTCGGTCAGCGGGCAAGCAAATAGCAGAATCACATTTGAATACAACCGACTCGCGGAGGGTTGCCCGAGTGGCCAATGGGAGCAGACT
>CANMNA010000031.1 GCA_947499075.1 Myxococcales bacterium | reverse complement strand
TGCTCCGACTGCGCTGTTCGTGGGCCTGCGGCACATGGGATGAAAAGTTTGCGCAGGCGGCTAGGGTGCCGATTCCGGTCGCTTCGAAAATTGAGGTGAAATTAGCAGCTTAGGATTTTATCGGCGCACTCATTTGGAGTTGCGCCCGTCAGTACGGCAAGGACCACGCTGCCGCAGCACCACGGGGCACCGCGGACCTGTCGCCAACCAATCCTCGGGCGGTGCGCGCGGTCACACCGGAGCAGGCTCTCGCCGCGCCCGCCGCCGCCATTGGCAGGCTAGCCACCCGCAGTCAGTCCATCGCCAAACTTGAGGTCAAACCGGCCATCGCCGGTCGACTCGTGGCCAACGCCAAGCGCGCGGTGGGCATTGCTGGTCCCTGCTGTCCTGCCCCGTAGCCCCGGAGGGCATCATCGGTGGGTCCATCCGCCAAACTCGAGCCTGGCAAGGGTATCAGCAGTGGGTCCAAGGCAAACGCTGAGCCTGCGCAGGCCGCACTGGATGACTACCCGCTCCGCCTCAAGCCGCCCGACGCAAATGCCCGATCCGTGGCAGCGAAAAATCACTGTCGCGCAGCAGGCGGGTCGAGAAAAACAGCAACTCCAAGCCTTCGACTGCGCCAGTGGTCGGATGGCAGCGCGCGATGACGTCGTCACCCAGTTCGTCGGACTCTTGGTCGGCGTAGGGCGCGACCAGATGCACGTAGAGGATGTCAGCCTGCCGTTCGTAGTGGAAACTCAGGTGGGTCGGGTCCATAGCGGCACTCTTTTAGCCAACGATCTGGACATGTAGGCGCTCAGCAGAACAAGCGACTACTACGCCAAGGGCGGCGCACAAGATCAGGAATTCGTTGTCGTCGGTGGGCGTGGGCAGCATGACCCGAGTTCAAACCGCGCGAACCAGTAGCGAACGTTGTGGCAGCACCCATCCCGTCCGGTGCGAGCCGCCTTCGTCAGCCCAACCGACAGTCGAGTGCCTCGTCGGTGATCAAGTTGCCGCGGCTGCGTGCCAGTGTCAAGCAAGCTGACCGGTGCTGCCTGCCTACCGACCGCGCCGCCAAATCGGCTCCAGCCGCAGCCACGTCCACAGGGTCGCCCGCTCCTGCGCCGTCAGCATCTGCATCGCCAGCAACAGTGCGACATAGGTAGCGACAAAGCTCGCCACCCGCGCCAGCAAGCCCAGCGCCAAGCCCGGCTCCGGGCGGCCTGCCAGTGTCACCGGCAACTGCGCCGGCAGCAACGCCAGCCACGCCAGCATCGGCAGCGCGGCAACCGCGACCAACAGGGCGCGCAGGCCCAGACCGCGCCACGGCAGCACCTGCCCTAGCGATACGTTGGCCAAAGCGGCAATCGCGCGGAGCATGACCGCGACCACCACCCAAGCCGCCACCACCTGGGCGACCACCGCCAGCACGCTCAGGTCGGCCCGAGACAGGGCCAAAGTAGCGTCGCGCTGCGCCACGACCAACAGCGCGCACAGCGCGACTTGCACCACCAGCCCCACCAATTGGCTGGTCAGAATCGGCCGTGGTGCGGCAAAGGCCAGCAAGATCGTGCCGTAGGTCGTGATGCGCAACGGCAAGGCAAACAGCGAGGCCCGAAAGGCTGGCGCCGCACTGGCGTAGCGGTTCTCGTAGAACAAGGCCAAGAGCGTCGGCGCTTCAATCAGGCACACCGCAAAAATCGGCAGCATGATCAGCGCAATCCGCAGCGTCGCGCTGTGCCACAGGGCAAGGACGTCCAAGCGATTGTTCGGCCCATCGCCCGCCGCCAGCTCGCGCATCCGCGGCAAGAGCGCCACCATCACCGCGTTGGGGATCATCAGCACAAACGGCAGCTCCTGCGAAGCCAGCGCGAAATCGGCGAACGCCGTCGCGGTCAGCAGCGCGCCTGCCATCCACACCGCCAGCTGCCGGTTGAGCGTGCCCGCCGCGGCGTTGAGCGACAGCGGCACCGATACTGCCAACAGCGATCGCAACTGCGAAAAATCCAGCAGCGTGCGCAGCGAGGTGCTCAACATCTCGGCGTACCGCCACACGGCAGCCAAGCGCAGCGCGCTCGACAGGCCCAAGCCCGCCAGAATCCACTGCGGCGCTGCCCCCAGCGCGGCCAAGCCCAGCACTGCGACATTGGCCACAAAGGACACCCCAAGATTGAGCCGCACCGCCGTCTGGTGGCGCTGGGTGCCGAGCAACAGGGCCCCCAGCAGGCTGCCCGGCAAGTCGACCGCGATCAGTCCCGCGGCCACCCACATCGCCAGCTGCAGATCCGGGCGATCGGCGGCGACCAGGCCCGTCGCGTACGTCACGCCGACCAGCGCCATCGCGGCGACCAAGCCCAGCGCGTGCGCCAGCACGACAGCGGTCCGCGCAATGTGCTGCCGCCGCGGCGCCGAAGCGGCCGGTAGCTCGACCAGCAGGGCATCGGGCAAGCCGACCAGCGCCAATGTCACGGCGGTGCCATACCACGCCAAAGCCAGCGACAGGGTGCCGAAGTCGTCCTTGGTCAGCAGGCGCACGATGGCGAACGCCCGCACCGAGTCCAAGGCCGACACCAGAATGCGGCCGAACACCACCGCACCCACTTGTGACGACAGGCTCGCGGGCGGATGCGCGACGCTGAACTGCGCTGGATCGGGCGGATGTGGCATCGGTGCGGTAGCGGGCGGCTAGCCCGGCTCCAAAGGCTTGCGCAGCGCAAACAGCATGTTGGCAGGCGGGCCGGGCAATTGCATCGCCAGTGTACGCAGCCAGGGCGGCCAGGCGCGCCCCGCCAGCCAGGCCTCGTGGCCCAGACCGCAGATTTGGCGAAAAACCACCAGTTCAAACGCGCGCACAAAACCCGCCTCGGCGCACAGGCCGTGGATTTGGCTCGGCAAGAACGCCGCGTGGTCGGCGCCTTCAGAGGCGGCAAAGTGGTCCGCGCCGGTGCGCTCGTAGATCAGCAACCACCCGCCCGGCCGCAGCTTGGCGTGCAATTGGCGCAACGCTGCGAGCAACTCTGCGCGACTGCGCAGGTGCATCAAGACCACAATGGCAGTCGCCACATCGACAATCGGCAGCGCTTCGGGCAGTTGAGTCACATCGCCCAGCTGCCAATGGACACTGCCGTTGATCGCCCGTGCCTTGTCGATGCGCAGCTGCGACAGGTCGACGCCATACAGCCGCGCCGCGTCACCGGTGTACGCCGCCCAAAACTGGGTCCAGGTGCCGACACCGCAGCCTACATCGAGCACCTGCGCCTGCTTCCAGTCCAGACCCTGCATGGCCATGCGCCGCGCGGCCTCGGCCAATTGTTCGCGCAAGCGGTGCTGCAAGAGAAAGCCAATGCGATGAAGCGGGCTGTACAGGTCGGCGCGCGCTTGGGCCTGCGCATCGCTGCTCTCGTAGCGCTCTTGGACAACTTGCTGGTACTGCTTCAGCGGCGACCTTGCGGCATCTTTGTGCCGCAGGTGCAGCGTTGCACAGCGATTTTGGCGGTGCAAGCTGGGCGCTGCGGCGTTGAGGGCACCAGCCACTGGCACAACGCGCCAATCTCAGGTAGATCGCCGCCTCCGCTGGCGCTTCGTCGGCGCTTGCCAAGGTCTAGCTCCATGACGACTCGCCTCCGATCGCTCCATCCTGGGTTGGCCGTTGCGACCACCACCGCACTGCTGTGCGCCTGCACCGCGCCAACGCCGGCCGCTGCGCCGCCGCCAGTTGCTGCCCCCGCCGCCGCGCCCGTTGACCCCAAGTCAGTGATGTCGCACGCGCCTGAGGTCACGTTTGACCCGGACCACCCACCGGCGGGCTACGTCAACTGTCACCGCAACCACTGCCACCGGGTCGACGGCGGTGTGTCGTCGTATGCCCAAGTCATGCAGGCCATTGGCGCCACTAAGATCGTGGGGTCGCAAGCGCCCAAGGCCATGCCGACAGCGCCCGCAGACGTCGCGGCGATTCCTGGCGACGCCCAGCGCACGGCCAGTGGGCTGGCGTTTAAGGTGCTCAAGACCTCGCAGAACCAGCAGCGGCCGACCGCCGCCAGCCGCGTCACCGTTCACTACACCGGATGGACCACCGACGGCAAAGCCTTTGACAGCTCGGTGGCCCGCGGCGAGCCCGCCCAATTCCCGGTCGGTCGCGTCATCGCCGGGTGGACCGAGGGGTTGCAGCTCATGGCGATCGGAGAAGAGCGCCGGTTTTGGATTCCCGAAGATCTGGCGTACAAGGGTCGGCCGGGCAAGCCCTCGGGGATGCTGGTGTTTGATGTCGAATTGCTGGCGGTGCAGTAGGGGCCCCGGCGAAATGAAGTCGATCAGATCGATTGTTCGCACCGTTGCCGCGAGTCGAACGCTTTCGCGAGCTTGGCAACCAACAAAGCAAGCAACGTTGGTTTGGTGGGTCGCAAGCTCGGTGCCAGAGGCGACTCGCCGCTCCATCCTGGGCGAAAACTTGGTCTGGGCGCGATAATTGATCCAGTCCCTAGGGCATCCGCGGCGCGACGGCCGTCTTGCCAGGTCAAACGCCTACATCACCCGCACGCCCCGCCGCAGCCCCACGCCGGCCCATCCGATCAACAGCAACGTCGGTAGCAGCAGGCCCATGAGCCCTGCGCCGACGCGCGTGCCCAGCGCAGGCAGCGACTCCTCGCGGAATACGAACTGTGGCAGCGCGGCGTAGTCAGCGACGGTCAGGCGCTGGCGGGCTGAGACCCGCGAAAAAAAGAAATTGCGCCACCTCTGCCCAAACTCGTCGACCTGACTATGGAACTGCTGCAAGCGATGCCCCCCGTTGCCGGCGACATCGCCCAAGGCCTCTTGCAGCACAATCGCCGGTGACAGGAACCGCAGCGCATTGACCAGCGCCTGCTGCGCCGCAAGCTGGGTCCCAAAGGCTTGCAGCACCGGTGCCGCCCGCTTTTCCAAGGCGACTTGGACGGCGACCAACCGCTCGGTCGCCGCTTGCGCATTTTGCGCTGGCGTGCCCTTGCCGTCCGCACCATGATTGCCTTGCAGATCGCTGAGCTCCGCCTCAATTTCGCTGGCCGCCGCCCGCGTCAGGTTGACCAGTTCGACCCGCGACGGCGGCGGATGCGTGGCCTGGACCGCGACCTGCACAATCCCTGGCACGATCACGACCAGCGCCAGCCACAGGCCAATGAGGGCCAGCGCGTTGCCGGCCGAGGTCTGGCCGCGCACATTGATGGCCACGGCTGCCGCGAACCAAAAGCCGACATAGGCCATCAGCGTGCCCAGATACAGCAGCATCCGCACGGCGTCGTCCGATGTCCACGGGCCATCGACTGTCGCGGCCACCGCCAGCAGCGCCAGGCCAAGCGTGACACTGCCGAGCAGCAGGCCCCGCTGCAAGGCCTTGCCGAGCACAAACGTGGCCAGCGACACCGGATGCGCCAGCACCAGGGCCAGCGTGCCGCGCTCTCGCTCGCCCGCCAGCAAATCATACGTCAGCACGATGATGACCAAGGGCAGGAGCGCCACCAGCACAAACGCGAGGTCAAATGCTCCGGTGAGCAGCCGGGTCGGCCCAGTCATCGGGCGGTCGCTCTGCAGGGACCGGCCCGATGGCCCTTGGGTGGTGATGCGCACCCGCGCCGCCGCGAGGTCGCGCTGGCCAACCGCGACCGAGGCCAAGGGCAGCTGCGGCAGCACTGCCCACACCGCGGCAAGGGTGCTGCCGACCAGCGCCGGATCGCTGGGATCCTCGGTCGATGTCGCCTGTTTTTGCCCAGCTTGAACGGCGTGGAGACGGACCTGCAGGTCGCGCATGCGCGTTTGCTGCTCGGTCAGCGCCGTTGCCACGGCCTGCCGATCGGCGTGCACCGCGGCCGCGCCCGACCACGCTGCATACGTCACCCCGGTAGCCAGCAGCAGCAGGGCCAGCCATGCCGATACTTCGGCCCGCACATTTCTGGCGTCCATACGCACCACGGTCCACAGCATCACACCACCTGCATGCGCCGCGCGGCCAGCGTCGCTCCCAGACCGGCGGCCACCATCCAAGCTGCCAGCATCGTCCAGGCAACCTGCTGATCCGCCCACACTTGGCCCAGTGCCGGTGGCTGCAACGCAAATGGCGCCGCCTGCTGCCACAGCTGCCGATTGGCCTTGTATTGCCAACCGGCGGCACCCGCGTTGCGGGCAAAATCGTCGTTCATCGCCAACACCAAGCTGCGCCGAAACTGCTCAGCCTGCTGCGCAAAAGCGCGGTGGTGGTCAAAATCGGTGCCGGCCAAGGCCATCGACAGCGACCGGATGGCCAACAGAGGCGACAGGGCTGCGGCCCACTGGGCGACGCGTTCCTGCCGCGCCATCGCCGCCAGAAGCGCTGTGACGTGGTAGTCGAACACGGCGTTTTCGTATTCGGCTTCTGCCTGCAGCTCCAGACCCTGGAGCAGGGCATCGTCCATCATCGATTCGGCACCGGCAAAGCCCTGCTTGGCCAGCAGCGCCTTGCTGATTTTGTCGATGTGT
Organism: Myxococcales bacterium; assembly: GCA_947499075.1. GTDB lineage: Bacteria > Myxococcota_A > UBA9042 > UBA9042 > UBA9042 > SXRM01. The sequence continues at coordinate 22,929 of CANMNA010000031.1, read as the reverse complement.
TCCTCGCGCGGCAGGCCCTGCGGCAAGCCTTGCGCCAGCGTGGCGTGGACACGGCGCGCCAAAACTTCAGCCGTGGGCAGGGGCACCGCGCGCCCAGCCACATCGCTTGCCAGCCGCGGCACGACCAGGCTGGTGGCACACCACAGGCCCAGCAACGCAACCAGCGCCGTCCGTGACGAGGCAGCGCGCGCCGAGACCCACAAGGTCACCGCGATGATCACGCCAAAGTACAGGCCATACGCTGGCACCAGCGCGGCAAACCGGGTCCACGCACCGGCATCGCCGCCAACGGCCAAGGCCAGGCCGGCCACCAGCACCGCCGGCAGCAACAGCAACAAAAGCGCCACGCCAAGGCCCAGCGCCTTGCCCGCCAACAGCTGCCGCGGATGGACCCCGCTCGCTGCCAATTGCCGCAGCGTGCCGCGCTCTCGTTCGCCGCTCCACAGCGCAAAGCCCAGCGCGATGATCAGCAGCGGCACCAGCAGTTGCAGCACCGCCGCCGCCGACAGCTGCCCGAACCGACCGACCGCCGTGCCGTCGCTGGCCGCCGCATCGTGGGGCAGCTCTTGCTCGTGGGCTTGCAGCTTGAGGGTGACGCCGACAAACGCATCGGTGCCCGGATCGAGAAAAGCCAGCGTCGCCGCCGGTTTGAACACATACATGCCGTAATGCGCGGCCAGGTGCGGGTTCTTGTCGCCTTGCGTGGTCCAGGCTGACCGCGCCACGGTCTGGGCCGCCACGCGCTCAGCTTGCATCGCGGTGGTGTGGCGCCACCCGAACAGCAGCGCGGCTACCTGCAGCAACACCATGAGCGCGCCGCCCAGCTGAAAGCGGCCGTCGCGCACCAGCTCGCGCAGCTCTTTGCGGGCGATGACACGGATCAACGGATGCAGCTCCACGTCGCGTGCAGGTCAATCATGCATGTGCTCCAGGTAGATGCGCTCCAAATCGGAGTGCGACAAGTCCTCAGTCCCCATGCACGCAACCAGCTGACCGTGCTTCATGATGCCCACGCGGGCGCCGATCTCCTTGGATCGAAAGATGTCGTGGGTCGCCATCAAGATGCCCACGCCGGCGGCGCTCATGGTCTGCAGCAACCGCGAAAATTCGTTGGAGCCCTTGGGGTCAAGGCCCGAAGTGGGCTCATCGAGCAGCAGCGCCTGGGCGCCTTTGGCCATCGCCATCGCGATGCCAACTTTTTGGCGCATGCCCTTGGAGTAGGTGCCGACCCGCCGCCCCGCTGCCTCAGGGGCCAGGCCCGCGCGGTCCAAATAGGTGCCGAGTGTCGCGCGGTCCAAGTCGCCGTGGCCTGCCAGCGTGGTGAAGAACTTCAGGTTCTCTAGCCCGGTCAAGTTTGGGTACAGCATGACATTTTCGGGAATATAGGCGATGTGCTGCTTGGTCTGCAGCGCGTGGGTGGCCACGTCTTGGCCCAGGATGCGCACACATCCTGCAGTTGGCGGGATAAAACCCAGGAACAGCTGAATCGTCGTGGTCTTGCCGGCACCATTGGCACCGAGCAAGCAAAAGATCTCGCCCGCTGCGATGCTCAGGTCCAAGCCGTGCAACGCGACCACGTCGCCATACGTCTTGCGCAATCCGATCGCTTCGAGAACTGGTGGCACGCTGCTCCGGGGGGCCATTGCGGCCGCGCTCGCATTAGTCTATGAATCTGTTGGTGAATTTAACCAGCCGGGCTGCTGGCCTTGCCGCGTGACCGGGGCCGCTGAACCGGCGTCGCTGCCGGCGCTGGATCCACTGCGCGCTCAGCCGCGATGTCGGTCGGCGCCGCACCCACCCGAAACCGCAGCCCGTAGTAAAACCTGCCCAGTTGCTCTTCGAGCACGTCCCACGCGCCCGGCGGCACCGCCTCGGTCGGGCAATGCGGGTTGCTATCGTAAAAAGTCAGGGCCTTGAACCACGCGCGCACCCACAGGTTGTGGCTGCGGTCGCGCTCCAGTTGCTCGTCGACCACCACAATCGGCGTGCCTGGCTCGGCCACCCGCGCCATCTCGCGCATCGCTTGGCCCGGATCGCTGAAGTTGCCAATCGCGCCGACGTGGAACACCCGGTCAAACGAGGCATCGGCAAAGGGCAGGGCGTGGGCATCGGCCATCACCAGCTGCACATCACTAAAGCCCTGTTTGGCCAGCTTCTTCTTGCACACCGCCATCATGCCTTCAGAAAGGTCGGCTCCCCAGTAATCGACCTGCAGGCCTTTGGGCAGCCATTGCTCGACCAGCCGGCGGTTGACCCCGGTGCCGATGCACACTTCGAGGATGCGCAAAGGTCGACCATCTGCGCGCGGACCCAGCTTCTCCAGCTCGACGCGGCACAGGTAGCGGTTGCGCATCGCGCCCTCGCTGCCTTCGAGTTGCCACAGCGGCAACATGTAGGTCACGGCCGGGTCGTGCAGCGAAGGCAGCGCGTCGTAAATGTGGCGCATCAGCCGATCGTTGCCGCGCACCCAGCTGTCGCGAAACAGCGCTGGGACCCCGTCGCGCACCGGCCACGTCTGGGCACAGCCTGTGCACTGCTGGCTGGTGTCGGTGCCGTCCAGCTTGGCCTGACAGCTCGGACAGCGCAGGATCGACCAATCGCGCACGGCGCCGATGCTCATTTGAGCCACCTGCTGCGGTCTGCCAACTCGAGATCCCAGCTGGCACCCAATGCTTCGAGATTTTCCACTGATTTTTCCAGCCACTGATTGCGTTCGGGATCGCTGGTTGGCAAGTGCCTGCCAATCTCGCGTTGGGCCAGCGCCGCCTCCCAAGGCATCCGCTGTTTCTCCGCCACCACCACGCACTGCTGCCACAGCTGCTGGGCCGCCGCCGGCTTGCCACTGAGCTGGGCCTGCAGGCCATCCCAGAGCAAAGACTGCGGTTTGCCAAACGGAAACGCGCCGCCAAAGCGCCGCATCGCCAGGCACGCAATGCCGGCCTTGCGCTTGCGCTCCGGACGATCCGCGTGGTTGGCCGGCGTGCCTTCCAAAAGCATCAGGTAAGTCTCCGCCAGCGCGGCGAGTGCATGCTGGACCCAGTACGCCACCGGGCGCTTCTGGATGTACGGCAAAAGCGTGTCGGCCAGCGCTTCAGCCGCCGGGTAATTGCCCGAACGCATCAGCGCCAACGTCTCCAGGCCATTGGCCCACAGCACCTCAGACTTGCTGGCTTGCTTGGCAACCCAATCCTTGACTTCGCGCAGCTGGACCAGCGCATCTTGCGGTTGCTTGGTCCGCAGCAAGATGCCGGCCATGCCAAACCGGCTCCATGCCTGAATTTGCACGTTGTTGGAGAAGTGGGCCGAGCTCTTGAGTTGCTCCATGCCGGCCATCGACTCACCAAATCGGCCGGCAAAGTACTGCAGGATCGCCAGCACGCCGACTGCTTCCTCACGCAAACGCCGGTCGCCGAACGTGCGCGCCACTTCGGCCGCGCGCTTGAGCTTGGCCTCGCCGGCTGTCCAGTGGGCGCCGTACAGGTCGACAATCGCTACGCGCGACAGCACATAGGCCAGCGCCGCGTTGGCATTGGGTGCTGCTTCAGTCACCGTGACCGCGCGCTCGGCCCAGGCTTTGGCCAAGCCACGCAGCTGCGGCACCGAGCCAAGCACCACCGCCATCACCGCATAAGCCTTGCCCAGCTCCGGCGAATTGCCGGCCGGTTCGCTGTCGTTGAGCTCGCGCAGCCCCGAGTACAGGCATCCCGCGGCGTCTTCGGCATAGATGAACACTTCGGTCAGCCGGTTGAGCACGCGGGTCGCCCAAATCCGGTTGTGCCGCTGCAGGGTCGTCGTAACGGCAAACCGCCGCGGGAACCAACGCTGTAGCGCCCGCAAGCCGACCTGCCGCAGCAGACCCGTCACCGTGCCCGCCAGTGTCGTCGGCAGCGGTCGACCCAGCATTTTCAGGGCCGTACGGCCATGCTCGCGCGCCAAGTCCAGGTGCCCCAGCCGGAACCAGGCCTCGGTCAAGTGGCGGTGCCAGTGGGCGCGCCGGTCACCCGTCGACTGCTCTGGGTGGGCCTTGTCCAGCGTCAGCGCCTGCTTGAGCAGCTCGATGGCCTCGCGGTTGGCGTAGCGATCCAGATTTTGCTCGGCCGCTTGCTCCAGACAGGCCAGCGCCCGCGACCACTCTTCGGCGCGCTGCCAGTGGTGGGCCAAAATCGGCAGATAGTGGCTGATGTCGTCGCCGTGGCGCCGCTCGTACCAGTCCGCCACCGAGCGATGCAAGCCACGGCGCTGCCCAAACAGCATCAGGCCGTACACCGCCTCTTGGGTCAGCACGTGCTTGAACAGGTACTGGTCGGCCACCTCGCTGTCGCGGATCAGCTCCTGCAGGATCAGGTTGGGCATCATCTCGGGTATGTCGCGCTTGTGCTCAGCCAGCGGAAACACGTCTTGCACGGTCTCGACCGAAAATTGCCGCCCCACGACCGACGCCACTTTGAGCGCCATTTGCTGCGGCACCTCAAGCGAATCGATGCGGCTGACGATCAGACCTTCGACGGTCGCCGGCAGCTCAATGTGGACCAGTTGCTCGATGGGCACGGCCAGAATGGTCTCGTCACCTTGGACGATGATGCTCTTGGTGTCGCGCAGCACCAGCGCGAGCTCCTCGACAAACAGGGCATTGCCATCGGCGCGCGCCGCAATCAAGTCGATGACTTCGCTCGGCAGGCCCTTGACACCCAGCCGGTGGCACGCCAAGTTGCCCGCGTCGTCGCGCGACAGCGGCCCTAGCCGCAATTTCTTGATCTCGGGGTCTTGCTGCAGTGCAATAAACTCTGGGGGCGGATCGTCCATCGGCCGCGAGGCCACCACCCACATCAGCGGCGCCACATTGAGGCGCAGCGAGCGAAACAGCGACCACGAGGCCGAGCTGAACCAGTGGGCGTCCTCCACAATCACGGCCGTGTGCTTCTTCCCGGCGACGTGCTGCAGAATGGCCGCCAGCAGCTTCTGGGTCTGGTGGGCGCGCGCTTCGCCAGAGAGGTGCTTGACAGCATCGTCGTTGCCCAAGTCGGCGGCCAGCACGACTTCAAGCAGCGGCTTGAGCACGCGCAGCTTATCGGGAAACGTCGCCAGAAAAGCATCGACGCGGCCGCCGCGGGCCACGGTGTCGTCACTGGGCAAAATGCCAAACACCTCTGAAAATACATTGCGCCACGGGTGATAGGGCGTGTTGCGGTCGATGGCGTCGCCGGCACCCTTGAGCACCTGCATGCCCACGCCTTCGGCTTGACGCTCAAAATCGTCCAGCAGCCGCGACTTGCCGATGCCCGCCTCGCCGATGATGACCGCAATCGCGCTTTGGCCCGCCCGCACCACGCTCTGGATGCGCTCGCCCAGCACCTCGCGCTCGCGCTGCCGACCGACCATGACAGTCTTGGACTTGACAGCCGCCCGCACGTTGCCGGTCGGTGCCCAAATCACCGCTTGCTCGGTGCGGCCGCGGATATCGATGGCGCCCAACCGCTGCATCTCCAGCGTCGCGCTCGCCAGCTGCGCCGTCGGGTCGTCGCACCACAGCTTGCCTTCGGATGCCTCCATCAAGCGCGCCGCCAAGTTGACCACGTGGCCCAGTACCGTGTATTCGCAGCGCTCCGCATTGCCGACCGTGCCGCAAAACACTTGGCCCGTCGCCACGCCTACGCCAATCGAGACCCCGCCCTCCATCAGCGATTTGCGCATGGCCATGGCCGCTTGCACCGCGCGCGCCGCGTCGTCTTCGTGGGAAAGCGGCGGCAGGCCAAACACCGCGATGAGCACCGCGCCTTTTTCGTCGACGCTGATCTTGTTGATAGCGCCGTCGTAGCGGTACACCGCCTTTTGCATGGCGGCCACCATCGCCTGGACATGGTGAACATCGACCTTTTCCGACACACCGCCCGGCAATGTCGCAAACACCACCGTGACGCGGCGCAGCTCGGACAGCCACTCGCTCATGCCTTGGCTCAGGCGCGCAAGCACCACGCCCGGCACAAACATCCGCATCGCCGTCTCGGCATCCGGCCGCACTGGCGCCCGCAACAGGGCCTCGGCCGGCGGCAAGTTGTCGTTCCAGCTCAGGCGCATCGCCTTGTCGCCAGAAGCAAAAAACGGCGTGTTGCGCGCGGCCTCGAGAATGGCCGTGCCCGCGTCGAGGTCGGCCATCGTCGTCTTGCCGTCGCCTGCGAGCTTGGGGGCAACCCGACCGGTAAACGGGGCACCCAAGTGGGTCCACGCATCTGCGCTGACCACTGTGGCACCCGGCGCCGTCAGTGGCCGCAGTTTCTTGAGGTCGGCGACGGCGGCGCCGGTTGGCACGATTTCCCACCGCTCGAGCACGCCGCCCACGTGCAACAGCGTGAGATCGCCCGAGCAAATGCAGATGCGCATCGACAGCGTAATGTCGGGCTCGACGGTAAAGCCCGCCAGCTCCTTTTGGGCGCGCAACGCGCAGGCGGCACTGGCCCGCACAGCCGACGATACGCCGGTGCCCGAGCCATCCCAGATGCAAATCAGGGCGTCGCCTGCAAATTTGATGACATCGCCGCCGTGCTCGATGACCATCTCGATGAGCTTGCCCAAGTAGTCGTTGAGCGCGGCGTTGATGCGCTCGGCCCCATCGGGGCGGGCCGATAAGATCTCGGTCATCCGCGAAAAGCCACTAATGTCAGCGAACATCACCGCGCCCTGCAGATTGTCGGCCGCAGCCGATTGCAAAGGCGCAGGGTCGGCCAGCAGCCGCGACACCAGCGAAGCCGGGGTGAAGCGGGCCAAATGATCTGCTGAAATCACCGCCATCTAGGCCACAAATCTCCGCCGCGGCCGGCCCGCAACTGCTGTGCAGGCCGGCACCACCGAAGTGGCGACACCGCTACGCGAAAATAGGTCCTGGTCGCCAAAATGACAAGAAAACAGCTGATCGGTCGTGCAGTGTCATGCACTGCGCAAGAGCACGCTAAATTCAGCACCGTGACCCAAACCTTGGCTGTGCGCCGCGATGGTGCCGCCCATCCGCTCCACCAAACCGCGGCTTATCGACAGCCCCAAGCCGGTGCCGTGCTTGCCCACTTGTGGGCCTTGGCTGCGGGCGAACGGCTCAAAAAGGTCAGGCGCACGGTGGGCCTCAAACCCGGATCCATCGTCGCTGACCCGAAGTGTGACGCGGTCCTGAGCTTGAATCGCCGATAATTCAATGATTTTTCCGCCATACTTGACCGCATTGTCGACCAAATTTTCGAGTACGGTCCACAGTGCTGTGGCGTCGCCGGTGACAGCGACCTCGGGCGCACAGTTGACATCGAATGTTACGGCATCTCCTAAAGTTTCAGTGCGGTGTGCTGCGAAGCGCTCTAGGAGTGGCCGCAGCGCCACCCGTTCGCGCGCAAATTGCTGGTTGGGCAAGCGCAAGCGCTGGGCCAAAAGCAGATTCTGAATGAGGTGTTCTTCGCGCTCGGCCTCGCGCAGCGCCAGCGTGACCAATGCGGTCTGCTGATCCGCGGGCATCCGACCGGCCTTCAGGGTGTCCAGCACCGCTTTGATGCCCGCCAGCGGCGTCTTCATTTCATGGGTCACACGGCCCAAAAAGTCCTGCATTTCTCGCCGGAACCGCGACTCGGCCCGAGAAAGTGTGTAAAGCATCGCGACTACCACCACAAGCAGCGACGTCAGCAGACCGCCCTCGCCAAGCACCATGGCGCGGCGGCGCTCGAAATGATCGGAGAGCGTCTGCAAATAGTTCGCCGTCGGCTGGACCAGCCAGCGCCGCTCGCGGCCCGGCGTGCCCGCACGGACATCGGCGCCATCGCCCAGCCAATGCGCCGGAGTCTGCAACGGACTGCCCGCCGCGACGATCTCCATCCGCCGATCCATGACCAGTGGCCCCGCTCGCGCCGGAGGCTCGGCCCGAATCGCGGCCAGCTCGACTTCGCGGTCCAGCATGGCCAAGGTCGCCGTCTGTTGCCCGGCGATCGCTTGGCGCAGAAACGCAAACCACCACGAAGACAGCGCAATCAGCAGCACCACTGCTGCTGAAAATACGATCCGCAGACCGTGTTGCCGCCACATCACCGCCAGCGCGGACTTGCTCATAGCGCGCGCCTACAGCAGCTGCTGCGCGGCTTGGGCCCAAGCGGCGACCAAGCCATCAAGGTCGGCTTCGGAGTGGGCAGTCGACAGGAACAGCACTTCGTAGGCCGAAGGCGGCAGGTAGTAACCGGCGTGCAACATGTGGTGGTACATGCCGTTGAAGCGCTGAATCGCAACCGGCGAGATGGTATCGGCGCGCACCGGAATCGGCCCGACATCGAAGTACGGCCAAAACACCGAGCCCACCCGACGACCGCGCAGCCACGGGATACCGGTCCGGGCCAGCCGATGCTCCAGATAGGCACCCAATTGTTCCAGCCGCCGGTACGCGGTCGGGTCGCTCAGCTGGGCCAAAGTCGCCAGACCCGCGGCGATCGACAGCGGATTGCCCGACAGCGTGCCTGCTTGGTACACCGGGCCGACTGGGGCAAGCAGGCTCAAAATGCGCGCGGGCCCCACGATGGCGCCCAGCGGCATGCCGCCGCCCACGATCTTGCCCAAGGTAATCAGGTCGGGCTGCACGCCCGCCAGCTGACCGTAGCCGCCGTACTGGTAGCGAAACCCAGAGATCACTTCGTCAAAAATCAGCAGCGCGCCGTGGGCCAAGGTGATGCGACGCAGCCCGGCCAAGTAGGCGTCGGTCTGGACCAACAAGCCGTTGTTGGCTGGCAACGGCTCTAGAATCACCGCGGCAATTCGCTCGCCGTGGGCCGCAAATAGGGCTTCGACGACCGCCAGATCGGCAAACGGCAGCGCGATCGTCAGCCCAGCCATCTCCTTGGGCACGCCGGCCGACGTCGCCTCTGAACCCGGGTCGGCCAGCGTAATCAGGCCGGAGCCGGCCTTGACCAGCAGCGCATCGGCGTGGCCATGGTAGCCGCCTTCGAACTTGAGGATCAGCGACCGACCGGTCGCCCCGCGGGCCAGCCGCAGCGCTGTCATCACCGCTTCAGTGCCAGAGCTGACCAGTCGGGCCATCTCAGCGCCTGGAAACGCCGCGACCAGGGCTTCGGCCATCGCCACTTCACCGGCGTGGCAAGCGCCATAGGTCAGGCCCAGCGGCGCCATGGCCTGTACTGCGGTCACCACTTGCGGGTCGCTGTGCCCCAAAATCAGCGGGCCCCACGACAGGCAGAAGTCGACGTAGCGGTTGCCATCGACATCGATGACGTGTGCGCCCTGCGCGCTGGCGAAGTAGACCGGTTTGCCGCCGACCGACTTGAACGCGCGCACGGGGCTGTTGACGCCGCCGGGGATGGCCGCGACTGCGCGGGCGTACAATTGATCGGATTGGGTGCGGGTGTAGGTGGTCATCGTATTCCTTGGGTCTGCGGCGCCCGGGTAGGGGCGGGCCTCAGTGCCCGCCCGCTAGTTGAATTGCGGGCAAGCCGCAGTTTTTTCGCTCAGCAACGCCATGATCGTCGCGAAACAAGTTTCCAGGTCCGGCCGCGCGCACACTGCTGCCGCGGCGATCTCGGCATCGGTCAGCGCTGCCGCCGTGGTCGAACCGATCGCCACCCAGCGCGCCTGCCGCCAAGCCGCCGACCAACCGAGCAAGCGGGCAACTGCTGACGGCGCGGCGGCGAACACAACAGCATCTGCGCTTGCGTGGGCGTGAACAGCCGATTCTGGATCGGGTGGCGGAACATTTTCGTACACCACCGCCTGCCGCACATCGTAGCCCTGTGCCAGCAGGTCGGTCGGCAAGTCGCGCTGTGCGTGCCTGGGTTGCACCACCACAATCGTACTGCCACCCGGCAGTGCCTGGGCAAGCGCTTTGGCCAACTGGCGGCCAGTCGCGGGCTCACGAACCTGAACCCCCACGAAAGCGCCCTCTTGCAGCAGTGCCTCGGCCGTCGCGTCGCCCACGGCGGCCACAGTCAGGCCAGGCCGCCGCAAGATCTCAGCGCCCAGCTGCCGCACAAAACTGTGCACACCGTGGCGACTGGTAAAGGCCACCGCCCGCGCGTGGCTGAGCCACACCCGCACCGCGTCCAGATCTGGCTCGACCGGGACATCGCGGACGTCCGCGGTCGGAATTTCGAGCACGGCAACGCCCGCAGCCCCCAACCAGGCCACGAGTGCAACATTGTCCGCGTGGGCACGCGTCAAGACCACGAGCGGGCTGCTTGCACCCATACACCCCCTCCTTGCGCCGGGCGGTCCGCCGCGAGCGCGACCCGCAGCAACTCCTCGGCCCGACTCGCTACCGCATCTGCAGGCCCCGTCGCCGTGACCGTGTACCACCCTTGACCGGCCGCGTTGGCGATGCCCGCCCACAGCCTGGCTTTTTCGCCGTTGAACTCGGCCAGCGCGCCAAATGGCGAGTGGCATCCGCCTTCCATGCGCTGCAGCAGCTCGCGCTCCAGCGTGACCGCTTGGGTCGCCGCCGGATCGGCAATTGCCTGCAGGCGCTCACACAGCGCGCGGTCGTCGTCGCGGCACTGCACGCCGAGCGCACCCTGGGCCGCGGCCGGCAGCCACAGCTTGGGCTCGAGATCAAATGCCAGCAGGTCGCCCCAATCCAGACCCAGACGCGACACGCCCGCGCGCGCCAGCACCACGGCGTCGAGTTGCCCGTCCTTGGCCTTGTCCAGGCGGGTCGGGACGTTGCCGCGCAAAAACTCCGCTTTGGCCTGCGGGGCCACGTGCGCCAGCAGCGCTGTGCGGCGCAGCGAAGCCGTACCCACCCGCGCGCCATGCCGCACCGGCAGCGCAAACTCTGGGTCGTAGGCCTCTGGCCGCACAAACAGCACGTCACCCACATCCGCGCGCGGCGGCACTGCCGCCAGCACCAGCCCGGGCGGCATCTGGGTCGGCAAGTCCTTGAGCGAGTGGATGGCCACGTCGATGTGGCGATCGAGCAGCGCCGACTCCAACTCTTTGGTAAAGAAGCCTTTATCGACTTGCTGCTGCAGCGGGATGTCCAGCAGCTTGTCGCCACGCGTCTTGATAATCTGCAGCGTCACGCCAGCCGTTTCGCCGCCGAGCAGCGCTTGCAAGTGCCGGGCCTGCCACAGCGCCAAGTCGCTGCCGCGGGTGCCGATGACGATGGGTGGCCAAGACTGCGCTGCGCTCATGCTGCCTACCCTGCAGGCGCCCGCCGCGCCGGCTCCTAGCCTGCCGAAACCAGCGCTGGCCGTGCCACAGCGCTGTCATTGCCCCAGGAGATCAGCGCACCATCGCCCGGTAGCGAATGCGGTGGGGCTGGTCCGAACTATTGCCGCGGCGGGCCTTCAGGTCGGCCTCGTACTGCGAGTAGTTGCCATCGAACCACACGACTTTGCTATCGCCTTCGAAGGCCAAAATGTGCGTAGCGATGCGGTCTAGGAACCAGCGATCGTGGCTGATGACGACCGCGCATCCGGCAAAGTTCTCCAGCGCTTCTTCCAGACCGCGCATGGTGTTGACGTCCAGATCGTTGGTCGGCTCGTCCAGCAGGATCACGTTGGCGCCCGATCGCAGCATTTTGGCCAAGTGCACCCGGTTGCGCTCGCCGCCCGACAGCTGACCGACCTTTTTTTGCTGGTCGCCGCCCGCAAGCCCAAACTTGGCAACATAGGCCCGGGAATTGATGGTCTTGGCCCCCAGTTGCATCGTCTCTTCGCCGCCCGAGATCGCCTGCCACACGGTCTGCTCCAGACCCAGCGCATCGCGCGACTGATCGACGTACGCCAGCTTGACGGTCGAGCCCACCCGAAAGCTGCCGGCGTCGGGCTGCTCTTGCCCCGTAATCATACGAAACAGCGTGGTCTTGCCGGCGCCGTTGGGCCCGATCACGCCCACGATGCCACCCGGTGGCAGCGCGAAGCCGAGATCTTCAAACAGCAGCCGATCGCCGTAGCCTTTGGCCACGCCCGTCGCTTCCACCACCAGATCGCCCAGCCGCGGTCCCGGCGGGATAAAAATCTCCAGCTCCTGGCCGCGCTTTTCCGACTCGCGCAGCACCATGTCCTCGTACCGCGCAATGCGCGCCTTGCTCTTGGCGTGCCGACCCTTGGCCGACATGCTGATCCACTCGAGCTCGCGCTGCAGCGTCTTTTGCCGATCGCTCTCCTGCTTCTCCTCGGTCTGCAGGCGCTTCTGCTTTTGCTCCAGCCACGACGAGTAATTGCCTTTCCACGGAATGCCTTGGCCGCGATCCAGCTCCAGAATCCACCCGGCGACGTTGTCCAGAAAGTAGCGATCGTGGGTCACCGCAATCACGGTGCCCGGATACCGCTGGAGGTGCTGTTCCAGCCACGCCACCGATTCGGCGTCCAAGTGATTGGTCGGCTCATCGAGCAGCAAAATATCCGGTTTTTGCAGCAACAGCCGACACAGCGCGACCCGCCGCTTCTCACCGCCTGACAGGTTGTCGACCAGCATGTCGGCCGGCGGGCACCGCAGCGCGTCCATCGCCATGTCCAAACGGCTGTCGAGGTCCCAACCGTCCGCATGATCGAGCTTTTCTTGCAGCTCGCCCTGCCGCTCGACCAGCTCCATCATCTTGTCGTCGTCCATCGGTTCGCCGAGCTGCTCGCTGATCGCGTTGAACTCGTTGAGCAAATCCACAGTCTCCTGGGCGCCCTGCTCGACGATCTGGCGCACGGTCTTGCCAGCCTCCAGCTGCGGCTCTTGCTCCAGCAGACCGACGACGTGGCCCGGCGCCAGCACCGTCTTGCCGGTAAACGTCGTATCGGTGCCGGCCAAAATGCGCAGCAGCGACGACTTGCCCGAGCCATTGAGGCCGAGCACGCCGATCTTGGCACCGTAGAAGTAGCTCAAGTAGATGTCTTTGAGCACCGGCTTCTTGTCGTAGTGTTTGCTCACGCCGATCATCGAGTAGATGATCTTGTGCGGATCGATGGCGGCCATGGTCACCTGATTCCGGCGGTACGGGCCGGGGGCGCGCAGAGTAAGGGGCCGCCGCGATTGAGGCAATAGGTTGGCAGCCACGCGGCTTGGAGTTCGCACCTTTGCCCGTCGGCGCCGCGGCTGCTACGGTGTCCGCCGCGCCTGTGCGCCGTGGACGCCCAATTGCCGCTGCTGGACCAGACTGTCATCGAACGTACGCCAGGGACCGTGACGCGGCTAGCGGCGATCGAGTCCGAGCTGCTGCGTCCTGCGGGGCTGGTCGCCGGGCACAGTGTTGACGGCTGGGTGGTCACTGGATGGCTGCACGAAGGTGCCCACCTGCGGCTCAACGTCGTGCGTGCCGACCAAACGCTGGCGGTGCTGGCTGGTCCGCGCGACGACAACGACGGCGCGTTTCTGCGCACGCCACACTGGAACATCTCGTACCGGGACGGCAATTATGACGCGTCGGTTGCCCAACTGCTTGTCGCGATCGGATTGGCGTTGGACGGTCCAGTCATCGCGCTGGGGCTAGACGCCGCCGCGCTCAAGCAGCGCTGGTTTTCACGGCCGGACAAGGGCGACGTGCTCGAAGTCTCGCCGGGCAAAAAACTCTATGTTCGTGTCACCGATCACTGCGACGAGTACTGCCTGTTTTGCAACGCGACCGAGGGCAACGCCAACATCGTGGAGTCCAAAGCTGCCGTCGCCGCCATTTTGCGCGGCTTGCCCACAGGTTCGCTGTCGCAAGTGATTTTTTCCGGGGGCGAACCGACGCTGGTCAAGTCGCTGCCAGAGATGGTCGGGCTGGCCTACGATCGCGGGGCGCGGCAGATCATCATTCAGACCAACGGCGTGGCCTTTGCCCAGCCGGGCGCGCTACAGGCCTATTTGCCGTACCAGGATCGGCTGGGCATTGGGTTCTCGCTGCACGCCACCGAAGCGCAGCTGTCGGCCGAAATGCTCGACCACCAAGATCTGACGCGGTTTCCAGCCAAAATCGTCGCCATCGATGAGTCGGTGCGCTTGGGTTTCAAGGTCAAGATCACCTGCGTGGTGATGCGGCCGAACCTGGCGCAGGTGCCGCAGTTTGCGCAGTGGGTGTGGGACCGCTGGGGCACCGGCGTGCACCGCCTGCAGTTCAGCTACGCCATGCCGCGCGGCAATGCCTGGCTCAACCAGCACCTGCTGCTGCGGTTTTCAGAGTGCGTGGTGCCGTTTGGCGAGGCCTACGCCATCGGCCGGCGCACCGGCATGCGCGTCGAGACCTCGCAGAGCTGCTGCGTGCCGCCGTGCGTGATGCCAGAATTCGTGGATCACTATGACATCTACGGCGATTTTTTGGGCAAGACCAGCGACCCGGAGCGCGTCAAGCCCGCTGAGGTGTGCGGTACCTGCAAGTGGGACCGCATCTGCGCTGGCGTGTGGCAGCGCTACATCGACGTCTACGGCACCAGTGAACTCAAGGCGGTGCAGTTGCCCGAGCCGCCGACCGACATCGAGGACTTTGCAGAACCCGAAGTACTCGATCTGTCCGCTTGCTAGCCGAATTGCCAGATCCGCGCCCAGCATAGCCAGGCGGCATTGCCGGGTTACAGGGTGTAGCCAGCTGAGTCCACTGGCAAACCGCAGCGGGGACCGTCGCGGGGACGCCGTCGCCATGAATTGCGCGGCTACAGGTCACGGCACCCGCCTGCGCGGGTGCCCGGCCGGGTGTCGGCGCAGGCCGACACCATTACCTGTAGGCGCAGAATTTACTCTGACGGTGAAAATAGCGAGATTGCCGGTCTTGATGTGTCCTGACGCAGGTTGGCTTTTTGGCTACATCCTCTTAGGGCACCGGCAAAATCAAGTCGATTTTGTCGGTGGCCCATTTGCTGGCTGAGTGGGTCGCAAGCTCCCGACTTTGCAAGTCGACTCGCCGCTCCTTCTTTGCGACAACTGATCGAGTAATTCGTGCTGGAGCCCTTACGCGATCCCGCCCAAGGTCATGTCCATATCCGAAATGTGCGGCGTGCGACCATGCGCGTCCGTCGGGCGCACAAACGCCGGCACTGGCTTGCCACCGTCGGCCAACAGTGCTTCACACAGCGCCCAGCACGCCGTCAGCTGCCACGGTGCCACTGGCGACTGCTTGACCTCGGCCAGCGCCACCACCAGCCGCAGGGCCTGGGCAAAACTCTCGAACAGCTCGGCGTAGCCGCGCTGCACCGACTGATCGCGATCCAGCGGAATCGCAAACACCCGCACTCCAAGGTATGTCTCCACTGCAGGCGCAACTTCGGCCTCCGCGACGGCCAGCCAGTGGCCGATCTGCGTGCGCCAGTCCTCGGCCAGGGCCTTGGGCAGCGCAGCTAGGTGATCGGCGTCCAGCTCCAAATCTGAGAACATCGGCCAGTACTTGCCCAAGCCTTGTGCCAACGCCCCCGTGTCAGCTGCCTCCACGCGCGCCTCAACGTGGGCGCGAAAGCTCAAAAACATCCGCGGTGTCAGCGGCGGCAGGCCACCGCCTACGGTTGAGGCAATCTCGCCGTCGGCAATCAGCGCGTCGGTCAAGTGGGCCAGCCGCGCCATCCGGGCAAATTGGGTCAGCGTGGTGTCCGCCACGACATCGAGCAGGCGCTCGCGGGCTGCAGCAAACGCGCGAAAGGGCAGGACTTTGTCGCCAGTCAACCGCACCGTCTTGAGGCGATCGTCGGGCACGAACACTTGGACCGGCATACGCCATCCGCCTTCTGCCCGCGCCACATCGACTGGATCGACGTTTTCTGACATCGCGTAGCGCACGGACGGGCACAGCGTCGCGAAATACAACTCGGCACCAGTCGGCGTGCCCAGCGCAGCAATCGGGTAATCGCCTGCGATGTCGGCAACCTTGGCAGGTGGTCCTTGCTCCGATGCCAGCCGTGCAGCGCCGCGCAACAAGGCCCGCTCGGCTTCGCGGTACGGAAATTGACCCGGCGCAAAGGCCTTGGCACTTGGCGCTGGCGCTGCCTGAAGGGCCTTGCGGCACGGACAGTCGGTGTTTTCGCAGTCGAACGCGTCGAACAGTGCGGGGTAGATGACGCGCATGGCTTCCTTTGGGCCGCGGCGGCCGGCGGCGTATCCTGCGCCACAATGGCAGCGGCGAAAAGGTGCCCCGACCCCCGACCGTCAAATCAGCTTATCGCTCGGGCAACTTGCCAAAATCGGGGCCGAGCCAGACGCCGCGCCGGTCCAGGAGCCCCACGGTGTAGAGCACGAGGTACCACTCCAACCACTGGTCGGCATCGGCTTTGGTCTGGGCGTCCATGCGCTCGCGGCGCCGCGTACAAAACCCGACGACTTCGCCCACCCAGGCGAACATGGCCAAGATGTCCTGGATCTGCTCTTGGGTCTGCTTCAGTAGCGTATTGAAGTCAAAGGCAATCGGATCGCCGGTGGTCGCCGACCACGGCCGCCCCTCGGTGCTGACCCGCGCCATCCGCGATCGCCGCGTGCCGCGGTGGACGCTCGAGCGCACGCGCCGCGGCGCATTGTCGGCGTACAGCGCTCCAGTGCCGACGCGGCGGCGAATCATCGGGGGCATCGGCATGTCCTGCCCACAAGTGCCGCTCCAAGCGGCGATGTCGTGTGATCTAGCTGACAGGCTTGGTGATGCGGCCGGCCTCTTGGATCCAGACCAGCGCACCATTGGGACCCGGCACGCCACCCTTGATGACAACCAGGTTCTTGTCGGCTTCGACCTGCACAACCTTGAGGTTCTGGATCGTGACGCGCTCGTCGCCGTAGTGCCCGGCCATCTTCTTGTTGAGGAACACGCGACCGGGCGTGGTGCGCGTGCCCAGCGAGCCGCCGTGACGGAACACTTCGTGGGTACCGTGGGTCGCTTTGGGCATGTGGTAGTTGTGGCGCTTAATCACGCCAGTAAAGCCGCGACCCTTGGTGCGACCAACCACGTCGACGATCTGGCCGGGTACAAACGCGTCCGCGGTCAAGACCATGCCGACTTCGACGCCGGCAACATCTTCCGCCGACACCCGCATTTCTTTGAGGTGGCCCACTGGCGCCTGGCCGATTTTGTCAAAGAACCCTGAGCGCGGCTTGTTGACGTGCTTGGCCTTCTTGGGGCCAAAGCCAATCACAACGGCGTTGTAGCCATCGGTGCCGTTTTCAGTCTTGACCGCCACCACTGGGCAAGGTCCGACTTCGAGAACGGTCACCGCGATGCGCTGCCCCTCTGGGCCAAAGATTTGGGTCATGCCGATTTTGCGGCCAAAAAGTCCTTTTGCCATGGTCTGCTCCGTAGGCGGCTGTCGCTTGCGACGCGGCCTGTGTGGGAACTGCAATTGCAGAGGCTTGGCGCGGCGCTGGTGCCGGGCAGGCGTGCAAAGGGCCCGCGACAAGTGCCGCGAGGGGGCGGGAGTCTACGCGGGCCACGCCGACCGGTCAACGAAAAAATCGGGCCACCAACCGCTACCGCAAGTTGAGCAGCACGGTTTTCTCGTGGGTAAAGTGCGTCAGCATCGCTTGCAGCGACGCTTCTTTGCCCAAGCCCGACTGCTTGATGCCGCCATACGGCAGAGCGCTTTGCACCACTAGGTTCTGGTTGAGCTGCACAAACCCTGCCTGCAAGCGGTGTACCGCGTCGAGCGCCTTCTTGACGTCCTTGGTCCAGATCGTCGCCGCTAGCCCGTACTCCGTGTCGTTGGCGATCGCGATGGCTTCGTCGTAGGTGTCGAACTGAATCACTGCCGTGACCGGCCCAAAGATCTCTTCGCGAATCACCGGGCTGTCCAGCGGCAAGCCGGTGAACATCACCGGTTGCACAAACAGACCTTGGGCAAACTTAGGATCGGTGGGCATCGCCGAGAAGCGGTGGCCGATCGCACCCGGCGTCGCGTCGCCGATCGCGATGTAGCGCTGTACCGTCGCAAACTGTTGCGGCGAGATGATCGCGCCGATATCGGTCGCTTCGTCTGTGGGATCGCCCATCACCAGCGCATCGACTTTGGCTTTGACGCCCGCGACAAATGCGTCGTGCAAGCTGCGGTGGACCAGCATCCGGCTCGCCGCCGTGCACGACTGCCCTTGCCGGGTAAACCGCATCGACGTCACCGCGCCCGCGATCGCCTGATCGAGGTCGGCATCCTCCAACACGATCATCGGCGACTTGCCGCCCAGCTCCAGCGTGGCTGGAATCAGCTTTCTGGCCGCAGCCATCGCCACCGCTTTGCCGGCCGCAACCGAACCTGTCAGCGTGACCTTGTTGACCAGCGGGTGCTCGGCCAGCGGCGCGCCACATCCCGGACCGTCGCCCGAGATCAAGTTGAAGACACCCGGTGGCAGCAGGCTGTTGATGATCTGTGCCGCGCGCAGTACGGCAAATGGCGCCTCTTCGGCCGACTTGACCACCACGGCGTTGCCCGCAACCAGCGCTGGCGCGACCTTGAGCGCCATCAGCAGCAGCGGCACATTCCACGCGATGATTGCGCCGACGACGCCGACCGGATGGCGCAACGTAAACACCAGCATGTTGGGGTGAAACGGGATCGTCTCGCCCTTGAGTTCGCTGCCAAGGCCGCCGTAAAAGTTGTACAGGTCGGCGTGCACGGCCGCCTCGACCCGGCTCTCGGTGCGGATCGCCTTGCCGGTTTCCAGGGTGAGCAGTTGGGCCAACTCTTCGGCATGGTCCTGCAATTTGCGGGCACAGGCCTGCATCAGCTTGCCGCGGTCGCGCGCCGGCACCTGTGCCCAAGCCTGCTGCGCCCGGTGCGCCGACTGGACGGCGCGATCGACGTCATCTTTGTCGCCATCGGCGGCCTGGCCAATCACGTCGCCGGTCGCCGGGTTGATGACGTCAAAATACGCACCGTTGCACGGGGCGACCAGCGCGTTATCGATCCAGTGCTTGCCGCGCAAAGCGGCCACCAGCGCCTGTGGATCCAGATTGACATCGAGCGAAGGGGACATGGGGAGCTCCAAAGTTGGACGCTGTACGGTAAGCGGCATCGTCGTGTTGGTGCAAGTGCCAAGCCGGTGCTTGACACGTGCGCGGCCGTGCTTATCTTGCCGCCCCTTGCCACGACCCCTCCAGGGTTCTGGCTGCCGAGCCGGCCGCCTTGCGACCGGCCACGGCCTTGTGCAATCGCTGCCCGCAACTGTGCGGGTGGCGCTGGCCAAGGTTCCACCGAGTCGCGTATGCTAGCGGGCAACCGGTCCGCTAGCCCCCAAGTTGCCAGGCCGGCCGCCGTTAGGAACTGTCCAAGTATAACTTGGACAGTTCGTGCTTGCTTGGTGGGTCGCAACCCAAATTCCCCACAGAAATCTCCCGCGGCTTGACAGCCGACTCGCCGCTCCTTACAACACCAAAGTGATCGAGTTGTTCTTTGACCGTTCCTTAGCCGTGCGTCCCAACGTCCACAGCTCACGCAACTGCAGCGCCATCACGGCGTCCGCAGTCCAGCCCAAGGAGGCCCCATGTCGCTCAACGATACGCTGGAACCCATCGAACTGACCGACCCGCAACTGACCCAGCAGCGCGCGGTGCTCCTGGAAAAGCGCGCGCGCATCACGGGCGCGATGAAAGACGCTGAACACCAGACTGATCCGGACGAGCTGCGCGTCGCCGATGAAATGGATTTGTCCTGCGTCGGCTACGACCAGGCGTTTGAGTACCGCCTGCGCGACCGCGACGCGACGCTCATCAAGAAGATCGACAAGGCCGTCCGTCGCATCGATGCCGGCGAGTACAACTACTGCGAAGAGTGCGAAAACATCATCGGCGCGCAACGCTTGGTCGCGCGGCCAGAGACCGACCTGTGCATTCAGTGCAAAGAGAAGCAAGAGCACACCGAGAAGAGCTACGAGAAGCGCCGGCAGCGCATGACCTCTTTCGAAGCGTAGCCTCGCCGTGCAAGGCCCTAAATTCCCCACAGAAATCTCGCGCGGCCCCCGATTTGAGATGCGCGGTGCTGGGTTGCTCGCTGCGCTCGACAAGGAACAAGGAACTGAAAGAGCGAGGCGTACTCAGGTACGCCGCAGCGAGAGAAGCGACGCAGTGACGCAGAGATGCGCTCAAAGCGCGGGATCGCGGCGCACCTCGCGCCTGTCCTCTGGCCTTGAACTTTGCTACCCTGACCGAGCGACCGGGCGAACCCGCCCGCGCCAGAGGCGAGATGCGCTACACCGTCATCCTTGAGCCAACGCAAAAGCCCGACCAGCCTGGATAGTACTACGCCCGGATTCCGGCACTTGACTTGACGACTCACGGCTTGGGTGTCGAAGGGGCAATGGCTGCAGCACGTGACTTGGCCGAGATCTGGCTGGCAGCGTTGGCGGACTAGGACCTGGCGGCGCCCGTGGACCGCGCAACCTTTGGCAGTCATGTCGACGTGGCAGGCCATGCCGTTCACAGCGTCTGACAGGAGCCCCGGCCAATGCCAATCGGTTAGGGAAAATGACTTCGCTTTCAACTAATTGCCGAGGCAAGGAACTGTCCAAGTATAACTTGGACAGTTCGTGCTTGCTTGGTGGGTCGCAAGCTCGCGGCTTCACAGCCGACTCGCCGCTCCTTGCAGCACCAAAGTGATCGAGTTGTTCCTTGACCGTTCCTAATTGCAAGCGGCGTTGCACCGCTTGCGGGCACGCCCGGCGGCTGAAGCCGCGGGCAACCATAGCCAAGCCCGGCCTACGCCGGGCTCTAATCACGTCATATCGTTGAGAATTGACCGATGTCGCCCCTGCCTCGCGCAGGCGAGGCTTCGTTGAGGTTGCCCGCGGCTTTCAGCCGCCGGGAGAATAGGCCTGGCCCAAGTCTCTGGTCAAAACTAGCCATTTCAAATGGGAATTCCTTAACCGATCGGCATTGGAGCCCCGGCCCCGTCTGCGCTGGCCGACGCAGACGGCAAGACGGGCAGCGGCAACGGCGTCGAATTGACCGGCGGCGCCGGATCACTTGGAGCCACAGATGCCAGCAGCAGCACCGCGACGGCCACTGCCAAGCCCGCGGCCAGCGACAGCGGCTGTGCTGCCCATGGTCGCGAAAACGCGGCGACTGCACTGTCTCTGTTTCGAATTGCCATGCTGGCCGTGTTTGCGCGAAGGCGCTTGGCGGTGACCAGCCCGGCCCATCCAGAATCGCGGTGACATGGGGACATCCGCGACCCTGTTCACGTCGGCTGGGTGGGTCGCAACGTGGCGCTATTTGACCAAGCACTGCTGCAGGATCTGCAATTCATCAAACCGATGAAAGTTGCTTGCCCATCCCGTCGAGCCCGAAAAGCCAATGTAGCCGCCGCGAAATTTGAAATCCGGGATTGCCTTGTTGAACAACTCCACGGCGTCCAATGTGACGCGCACGACGTCTTTTTTGACCTCAACGGTAATCTTGTGCCACTGGAGGTCCTCAATCCCCGGCGTCTCTTTCCACAAGTAGTGCGTGGTCGCATCGCCATTTTGGGTCACCGCGATGTGATTCTCAGGCGTGGGATCCGTATTGGTATCGCCCTTATTGTGAAAAGTATCGATCTCGAGGTGAAACGCGGCAATGGTCAAAGGACCGCAGTCGCCTGAGACGCCATAGCCCAAGCACCCGCCTTTGCCGGCCTTGGCCAAGATGCCTTCGAGCTCGGCCACGCTCTTGGCTTCGATGACCGACAGCGCAAAGCCGTCGGCGCCGCCGTTGATGCCGCCGCCGGTCTGGATCTTGAACGAAATCTGAACGTCGCCGGGCTGGACATAGTCGGCGATGTTCCAGATTTTGCCAAACTTGGACTGGGCGTTGCCGGTCATCTCTAGCCATCCGCCCGGGTCCCAGAACGCGTCGCCGTAGATTTTCCACTTGGCGCCATCGAGCTTGGTGTCAAACGACTCGGGGGCTTGCCAGGCGCAGACGCCCAGCGAGATGGCGTCGACGGCGGAGATGCCCTGCGGGTTCTTGGCGGTCAATTCGATGAGATGCGGTCCGGGCGAGAGCTTGGCGGCAACGAGCTTGACGATGCCTTTGGCGTCGGGCTTGGACGAACCGAGCGCACCGTCCTTGTCCGAAGTCCAAGTCACCACAAGTGAGTCGGCCGCGGCCAAGGTGTCGGAGACGACGCCAGCAAGCGCGACTGGCTTGCCGAATTCGAAGACAGTGCCCGACACCGGTGCCGTGATTTTGGCGGCAGGTACGCCTTTGGGGGCAGCGACTTCGGCGGCGACTTCTGCCGCGACTTCGGCTGGGGCGACTTCCGCTGGGGCGACTTCGGCGGCGTCTGACCCGGCAGCAGCTTCGGCTACGGCGACTTCCGCTGGGGCAACTTCCGCTGAGGCGACTTCGACGGCGTCTGACCCGGCAGCAGCTTCGGCTACGGCGTCGGCCACAGCATCAGCGACGTCTGCCTGCGCAGCGTCAGTTGCATCGTCCGTCACCGCGACTGGGGCGTCGCTGGCAGCGGTGGGCACGGCGGCAGGTTTGGGGTCGGAGCAGGCAAGCAACGCGCAGACAACGATCCATGGGCAGCAGCGGCGAAAGTTGGACATCGGGCCTCCTGTCGGTGAGCGTAGCGGTGGGGCGCTCAGGCGGCAAGCGACGCGGGGCTCAGGAACAGGGCGATCGCAAACGCCACAACCGGATCACAGCTTAACGCTTTCCGGCAATTGCGATCGTATCGCGAGCCGCAGACTTGTGATCTGCGGTGCACTGCGACGATGCGTGAGACTGAATATATCTGACTTCTGCAGAGTTTCTCTGAAATTCGCGACCCACGCCACGATCTGGGCAAGCGCCACTGCCTCGATGACATCCTGTTCATCGCGCTGGTCGGGCTGCTCGCGGGCGCCAATGACGCAGAGGGCATGGGTCGATTTGCCAGGGCGAATCTGGTGTGGTTCAAGGGGCTTCTTACCCTAGAGCATGGCATTCCGTCGCACGATACGCTGTTGAGGGTGTTGGCGGTGGTTGCCACTGCGTTGATCGAAGACGTGTTGCGGGCATGGGTTGGATCGCTGCGCGCGCTGGGTGGCGAACCGACGACGGGGTGGCATTTGGCAATAGAC
>CANMNA010000030.1 GCA_947499075.1 Myxococcales bacterium | reverse complement strand
CACCAAGGAGTCCAAGTGCGCAGGCGGCGGATGCAAGCCGACGGTCGGATGCCTGATTTTCGCGGACTCGTTTGAGTGTAGCGCCAACCCGACTTTTGCGGTCGTCGTCCCGCCGCCCAGTGGCAACAACCCGCCGCGCAAGGTGATGTGGCATGTCGATCAGACGCCAGTCATCGGCGCACTCGCCGGCATGGGATGCGCCCTGAACTACAACGACGGCACCGATTATTGCGACAGCATTGGCCAGTCGGGCGGCAACAACTGCCAATTTCCGCTGGGCACCGCGACTTCGCCGCTGCTCGACTTCACCGCGACTGGCGGGCTCTCACCGCAGCTCACCATGGACACCTACTACGATGTCGACAACAGCAGCGCCAACGACACGCCGCGCATCCGCGTCATCGAAGAGGGGACCAACACCGAGCTCAAGAACGTGTTGCTGCCCAAGCAGAACGGCGACCTCAAGGTGCTCAAGAAGGGCTACGTGCTGGCGATGCCGGAAGCCCAAGGCAAGAAAGTGCGCATTCAGTTCAGCCTGAACTTTGGCGGCGACAGCTCGACGGGCAACAGCGGCGCAGGATGGTTCGTGGACAACGTCTCGGTGCAAGCCGTTACGGGTTTGGTCGAATTGTGCGGCAATGGTTTGGACGACAACTTCAACGGCTTGACCGACTGCGCCGATGCGGCGTGCAAGAGCCTGAACTTGTGCGTCGAAGTCTGCAACGACGCCAAGGACAACGATGCCGACGGTGCCACCGACTGCACTGATACCGACTGCAGCACCAGCCTGGCCTGCGTCAAGCCGTTGTACCGCTGGGGCTTTGACATTTGCACCAACGACGGATGGAGCTACACGCCCTCACCCGGCGGCAACATCTCGTGGGCTGTCGATGCCACGCCTGACATTGGCCCATTGCCTTATGGCGCATGCACCCTGAATTTCAACAACGGCAAGAACTATTGCACCGGCGCCAATTGTCAGGGCAACAGCAGCGCGTCTGGCCGAGCCACGCTCAACCAGCCGTTTGACCTGCCCGCGGGCAAGAAAATTACGCTGTCGGCGTCGGTCTATCTTGCTGTCGAAGATGCCAACTCGGCCAATGGTGCGGCCTATGACAACACCTGGTTGGAAATTTCAAGCAACGGCTTTGCCTGCGCACAGGCTGCCAATTGTCCGTCACAGAATAACCCGTACACCGCGGTCATCTCGTACCAGCTGCCGCGCGACCAGCCCAAGACGTGGGTGCTGCGGCAAGTCGATGTCAGCTCGATGGCGGGCAAGACAGCGACGTTGCGGGTGCGGTTTGACTCAGGCGACCCGCAGTACAACGACTTTCCAGGGCCGTTCCTCGACGAAATCAAGATCCACGCGCTGTAGCGACGACGGTCAGCGACTGACGCGTCCGAACCGCCCCTCGCGCAGGACAAACCGATCGATGCGCGGCAGCGGACCGGCCTGCAGCACCACCCCGGCCATCGCCAACAGCGCTACGCCATGCGTCGCGACCACGGCAGGCGCGTCCGGGTGCAGCGGATCCCAGGGCAGCACAATCGTGGGACCATCGGGGCTGTCGGCCATAAAATGCGGCATGATTTGGGGACCAAGCCCACCCGCCGCCAGCGTCGCCAGCAGCTGGGCAACATCGCCGCCAATCGCCACCAGCCGCTGCAGCGTATGCAGCGTCGGCGGTGGCAGCAGGATTGGGCCGCCACTTTGGTGCGCATCAATCGCATCTTGCGGCCGATGCCACCCGACCTCGGTGGTCTCGTGGCGGTCGTGCATCGGCTCTTGACCATCTGGCGCGCGCACCGCAAAAAACCAGGTGTCAAACCGCCGCGGTTCGGCCGTGGGCGTGAGCCAATTGGCAAACGGCACCAGCGCATCGGCGGCCACGTGCAGGTTGGCTTCTTCGCGCAGCTCGCGGATCAAGGCCAGGCCAAACCGATGCTCCGGTGTATCCTCGGCGGTGCCATCGCTGGCATCGACCTTGCCACCGGGAAAGACCGTGGCGCCGGGCATGAACGGACTGCCGCCGTGGCGGCGCACCAGCAAGGCTTCTGGCCCCGCAGGACCATCGCGCAGCACCACAACGGTCGCAGCCAGCCGCGGCGCTGCGTGCGGATCGTGGGCGGGACTCAGTGGCAGTCCTTGTTGCCGCCTGTGTCGATCATGCGTGCGACATAGCCCGGCAAGACTTGGGTGAACAGGCTCTCGGTAGTCACCTTGACCAGCTTGCCATCGGCAAAAGGCGCGGGTGGCAAGCCTGTGCCGTAGGCGCCTTGCAGCCAGCACGGCTGGCCGACACAGTCGGCGTCAGACCACGCGGATCCGCACGGTTCCATATCGTTGAGCCGAAAATACTTGGACTTGGAGGCGACCAGGGCCTGGATGGCCAACCGGCTGGCCCAGTAGCTCGGCAAGCGGTGGTCGTGCTCAAACTGCAGGCGCTGGTAGCGGTAGAACGCGTCTTTGAGGTAGGTGTAGGGCTCGCGCTCGACCCACCAGCTGTTCTCGTTGCAACCCATGCCGGTCTTGGTGATGGGCCACGCGCCGGCCGAACACACGATGCTGGCGGGCTTGCCACCGGACGCGGGCGGGTACATCGCGGCATGGTTGCCGTCCTTGGAATAGTGACACGCCGAGTCGCTGGCACCGGGTCCGTCCGATGGTCCAATGCCCGCGGCGGGATCGGCGGCTCCTTGGCTCGCCGAGCAGCGGTCGACAGGGCCTTCGACATCGATGACAAACGAGACTTTGCTGAGCGTGCCGGTGGTTGCGTAGGTCTTCAAAGCCTTGGCGACCGGCATCAGCCCGGTGCCGATGCTCAAGTAGCCCATGTGGTTCTTGTCAATGTAGTTGGCGGCGGACTTGAGGTGCATGACCTCCTTGACCGCGGTCTGGTGCCACACGCCGCCGACGTCGTCGGTGCCTTCGCTCTTGTTGCTGCCCGTGCCCATGCCCGGCAAGTTGAACACCGCGATGACAATCTTGAGCGCGCTGGCCATTTGCTTGGCGCCTGGCACAAACTCTGGATAGGCGTTGCTGTCGTAATCGCCAACGACCACAAGGAAGGGGCAGGGCGCCGTGGCGGTACACGCCACCGGCTTGATCAGCTTGCCCTTGAGCAGCGCCTGATCGCCCAGTACCGAGATGGACACTTTGAGCTCATCGTCAGTGACGGCACCGCCGGGTGTCACAGCCGTGTCACTGCCGGTGGTGGCCTTGACGTCGGTGGGACTACCCGTTGCCGTGTCGTTGCCGCCCGAGCCCGTTGTTGTGTCAGCCGCGCCGGTCCCGGCTGTTGAAGGCATTGCACTGCCGCACGCGGCGATCGCGGGCACGCACGCAGCGATGAAGGCAGTTTTTTGCAATAATAAGCGTATTTTCATACGGATAGACATCGATGGCTCCAAACTGCCCCGGGCACGATCGCGGCACACGATCGGCTTTTTCGGCGGCGCTCGTCAGTGTAGCCGGTTGGACCAGCAGCGTACAGTGCGACCCTAGAAACTCGAGGTTTGCCCAGTGATTCTAATCTGTTGACTGGCAGTACAAGTTTCTGGCGCCAACCGCTTTCTGCGCTATGCTCTGCCAGTGGGGAAGCGGCTTCGAACCATGCACGCCCGCACCTTCTCGGCCTGTCGACAGCCGAACTGTCATTAAACTTATTGAAACAGCTTGCTAATCTAGCGACGACCGTCAAGCCTTGGCACGCCGAACTGGGCGCGACCACGCCAAGCTGAACATCCTTTCAGGCGTTGACAGTTCACGGTTTCGCTTCGTATTCTCGCCCTAGTGGGAGAAAGTGGGCGCCAGCGGATCGAAGTGGTCCAAGGCACCCGCAGAAGGCCCGCGAAGCCCGACGGCGCAGGGCACACTGCGGACGCGGGTTGGGATGAAATCCCTAAAAAGTTAGGAACTTTGATGCCAGTCCGGCCAAATGCGTCGGCCCTGCACCGGCAGCGCTGTGCGCGCGGGCAGGCGAGGCAATTGGCGACACCGACGGTCTGCAGGCTGACGCCTGGAGGGCAGCGACTTGGGTACAGCGACTTCGATTCGGTTCCGCGGCGAATTCGCCCAGCGCGTC
The DNA here is from genome assembly GCA_947499075.1 of Myxococcales bacterium. Classification (GTDB taxonomy): domain Bacteria; phylum Myxococcota_A; class UBA9042; order UBA9042; family UBA9042; genus SXRM01. The sequence continues at coordinate 25,774 of CANMNA010000030.1, read as the reverse complement.
GATGACAAGGCGCGGCTGGCGATTCCGTCTGCCTACCGAACTGCGCTGGAAGTCGCGGGCGACAAGCAGCTGATCCTGGTGCGTTCAGTGCTGGGTCGGTGCATCGCGGCGTGGCCGCTGCGTGACTGGCAAGCCTACGAAGACAAGATCCTGGCGCTGCCGCCGAGCGACCCGACTGTGATGAAGCTGCTGCGCTTTCAGGTATCTGGCAACACGCTGGTCGAGCCAGACAGCCACGGTCGGGTCGTGTTGCCGCCAACGCTGCGGCAGTACGCCCGCATCGAGCCCAGCGCCGAAGTGATGGTGGTCAGCACCGGCAACCGATTTGAGGTGTGGGCCAAAGAGCTGTGGGGCGCCGACCAGCTCGATATCGAAGCAGACATCGAGAACTGGCGGACCGACCTGCCGCGGTTGGGGCTGTAGGCCATGGCGTTTGTCCACACCACAGTGCTAGCGCAAGAGACTGTGACCACGGTCGCGCAGGCGGCGCGTACGGCGTGCGTGGCGGGCGAGGGTCTGGTAGTCGACTGCACGCTGGGCGGTGGCGGCCACAGCGCCGGCGTGCTCGCGGCGACCCAAGACTTGCCAGGGCTGCAGGTCGTCGGCATCGACCGCGACCCGGCGGCGCTTGCGGCGGCTAGTGAGCGGCTGGATGGCTTTGGTCCGCGGTTCGTGGCCGTGCACGGCCAGTTTGGGCAGTTTTCTATGCTGCTCCAGCAGTTGGGCTTGCTGCATGATGGCGCGCCGCGGTTGCCGTTGGTCGGTGTCATCGCGGATCTGGGCGTGTCGTCACCGCAGTTTGACGAGCCCGAGCGCGGATTCTCGTTTCGCTTCGACGGACCGCTCGACATGCGCATGGATCCGAGCCAAGGGCTGACCGCCGCAGAGTTGCTGGCTCAGGTCAAGCTCGAAGACCTGGCCGATGTGCTTTACCAGTACGGCGACATTACCCGTTCGATCGGTACAGCCCGGATTGTGCTCGATGAATTCGGCAAGGGCGCCACGACGACGGCGCTGCTGGCGCAACGGCTCGCGGCGCGGCTGAAGCACAACCGCTCGATGCACCCGGCGACCCAGGTGTTCCAGGCGCTGCGGATCTGGGTCAACCGCGAGTACGACGAGCTCAACGCGCTGCTCGACCAAGTGCCGTGGATGTTGGCTGACGATGGGGCGCTGGCGCTTATCACCTTTCACTCAGGCGAGGATCGGCCAGTCAAACAGCGGTTTGCGGAGCTGGCCCGCTCGGGTGCGTTTGCGCTGCCGGTGCGCCGCGGTGTCGTACCCAGTGACAGCGAGACCCAAAGCAACGTGCGCGCCCGCAGCGCGCGGCTACGGGTGCTGGTGCGCGGCGAGCAGAGCGCGGCCGGCCGTTATTTCGCTACTCGGCGCCGTGAGGACGACGAGGATGGCGAGGCCGACGAAGAAGAAATTGCCAATGAGGAGAAATAGTTAAAAAAGATCAAGAAAAAACTTGACGCGATCGCGCAACGACCGATAACGGGCTGAAGTGTCGACAATTGTCGATACCCGCGCCCGCGCAACCGCAGACGAAACGACAGGGCAGCGCCAGGACAGCAACAGGGCAGCGCCAGCACAGCAACAGGGCAGCGCCAGCACAGCAACAGGGCAGCGCCAGGACAGCAACAGGGCAGCGCCAGCACAGCAACAGGGCAGCGCCAGCACAGCAACAGGACAACAACAGGGCAATGACAGCATAGCGACCGTTCGGCAGCCACGCTGCCCAGACCGTGAGACCATGAGCGACACCTTCAGCACCGAAAAACTGACCCAGTGGCTGCGTCCGAAGTCGGCGGTGGAGCGCGCCCGCGGCAGCGAAGAGCACTTCGTGCTGCGCTTGGCGCTGTTGGTCGTGCTGTTTGTGGTCATTGGCGCGGCCGGCGTGCTGCGGGTCAAGCGGATGTCGATCGGCGTGCGGACGGCCTACGAGCTGGTGCGCACCAACGACGAACTGCGCATGCAACTGGACGAGAACCGGCGGCTGGAGGCCCAGCTGACCGGCATGAAGAATCCAAACTTGTTGCACAAAGAGGCCGCCGACCACTTCGACATGCGGCCGGCGGGCACCGAAGACATCCAGGAGGTCGAGTGATGGACCACCTGTTGCGTCGTGTTGCGCTCCTCGCCCTTGCGCTGGCTGCTGTCGGTCCAGCCGCGAGCGGGTGCTCGTCTGCTGCGGTGGAAAAGGCCCAGCGCGACGAGAAAGCTGACTTCCACTACCGGCTGGCCAACGGCTATTTTCACAGCAATTCTGTCGATCTCTCGATCCGAGAGCTGATCTCGGCTCTGGAAATTGACCCGCTGCATGCCGACAGCCGCTACCTCTACGGCTTTCTGTTGTTTGGCCGCAAGCGCTTTGAAGAGGCTGCCGAACACTTCCGCAAGGCATTGCAAGCCAAGCCTGACTTCTACGCCGCCCGCAACATCTTGGGCGCGACATACATCGAACTGGAGCGCTACTACGACGCAATTGCCACGTTGGAGCCCCTGCTACGCGAGCCGCGCTACACCACGCCGTACCATGCGTACAACAACTTGGGTCTGGCCTTTTTGCGGCAAGGAGACCTGCGCCAGGCTGACAAGAATTTTCGCATGTCGATCTTCGTCAACCCCAAGTTCTGCCAAGGGTATCGCAATCTTGGCCTGGTTGCGATGGCGCAGCGCGACTACGCGACGGCGGTCGAGCAGATGACGGAAGCGACGACCCGCTGCCCGCGCTATGCCGAGTTGCACCTGCAGCGCGGTGAGGCCCTGGAAGCCGACCGCAAGTTTGATGACGCCGACCTCGCGTTCAAGAAGTGCGCGGAGCTGGCGGGCGACACCGGGATCGGCAGGCGCTGCAAAGCCCGCTTGCGCAATGCTGCTGGCGGCAGTGGATGGAACCATGCAACCGTCGATCCGTAAGCTAGGCACCCGCGTCTTCCAGCTGGTCGACCGCGCCGGCATGGGCCCGGCTGCGCGCGCAGCACGGGCGGAGCGTCGGGTCCAAATCATCGTGTGGCTGCTGGGTGGCTACATCGTGTTCGCGTTTGCAGCGGCGATGGTCGCAGTCATTAACGTCGACGGTGTGCGCAAATACGCAGAAGGCAACGTGATGTTTCGTTCGCGTGTCGAAACACGCCGCGGCGATATCACCGACCGCAATGGCATCACCCTGGCGACCTCGCTGCGGTCGGACTCGATCTCGGTCAATCCGCACTGGCTGCTGCCGGCCGGGGCCAAGAAGTCGGCGCCCGATTGGCATTTCAACGCACCCAAAGCACGGGCCTTTCGCGACAGTGTGGCGGCCAAGCTGGCGCGGCTGATCGACCGGCCGCTGGAAGAACTGCAGGACCGGGTCCACCGTGACACAGGCTTTGTCTATCTTGCCAAAGACTTGAACTACACTCAGTCTGAGGCCGTGCGGCTGGCGCTGCTCAACCCCAAGTCGCCCGATGGCCTGCCGCGGGGCGTGACATTGGAGCGCGAATTCACGCGGTATTATCCGAACAACACCTTGGCCGGGCCGCTGGTCGGCCGTCCGACCCAGACCGGCAGCATCGAGGCCAGCTACGACAACCTGCTGGCCGGCCAGCAAGTCGAAGTGCGCAGCTTCAAGGACTCTTCGACCACCCAGATGTACTTCGAGGGCGCGCCTGATCCGGGACTGTACGGCGGCCGGTCGCTGACGCTGACAATTGACGAAAAGATTCAGGCGGTGGCCGAGCACCACCTCGAAGCCGCGCGGGTCGAATACCAGGCGGACTTTGGCATCGCGTTGGTGCTCGACATCGAGTCGAGTGAAGTGCTGGCGATGGCGGTGGCCCCCTCGCTCAACCCCAACGACAGCAAGAATGCGCCGAGCTACGGATGGCACAACATGGCGATTGAGAACCAGTACGAGCCCGGTTCGACGTTCAAGGTCCTCAATCTGGCGATTGGTCTCGAAGAGAAGAAGGTCACCCTGACCGAAGTTATCGCGACCGGTGCGGGCTACGCGCTGCCTGGCAAGGTCATCAAGGACGACCACCCGCACGGTCAGGTGACGGGGCTGCAGTCGCTGCAGGTGTCTTCCAACATTGCCAATTGCAAAATCGCGATGCGCAACAACCGCGACAAGTACTACAGCTACTTGAAGAACCTGGGCTTTGGCCGAAAAGTCGACCTGGGCATCATCGGTGAGTCCAATGGCCAGCTGGCCAAGCCCGACAAGTGGAGCACGGTCCAGTTCTGCAACATCGCATTCGGTCAAGGTATTGCCACCACCCCGCTGCAAATGGCGGCGGCCTTTGCGACCATCGGCTCGGGCGGCGTGTACCGGCGACCCCGGCTGGTGCGCGAGGAGCTGCGGGCTGATGGCAAAGTCATGCGGCCGTTTGAGATTGAGCCGGGCGTGCGGGTCTTCCAGAAGGAGACGACCGATCAGGTGATGCAGGCGATGGCGGCGGTCACCAAGCCGCGCGACCCCAACGATCCTCATAGCTTGTCGGGCACCGCCACCAAGGCGCGGCTGGCCAACTACAGCATCGGCGGCAAGACCGGAACGGCCCAACAAGCTGAAAATGGTCACTATTCGGACACGCACTGGGTCGGTTCGCTGATTGCGGTCACGCCGGTGGAGAAGCCGCGGCTGGTCATCTTTGTGGCCATCGACACACCCAAGAAGTACGACGAGAAGCTGGGCAAGATTGCGCGCTATGGCGGCATCGTCGCTGCGCCGGTTGTGCGTGAAATTGCGCGGTTTGCCTTGCCGTACCTCGGTGTGCCGGCCAGCCCGGGCGCGCCCTTTTTGGACAAGGACGACCCGGCCAAGGCCAAAGCGCTGGCCGAGAAGAGCGGGCTGGCGGCCAAGAAGGCTGCAGAGACGCTGATCGCCAGCGCTGCGCCTGCACCGCTGCCGGCGCAGTTGGCCCAACTGCCAAGCCACGCTTCGGCGGTGGCCCAGGCGGAGATGACCATCGACCAGACACTGGTGCCTGATGTGCGCGGCCTACCCATGCGGGTGGCGCGGCTGCGCATGGCGGCGGCGAGCCTGCACTTGATCCCGGCGGGCAGCGGCCTGTGCATGGCCCAAACGCCGCCCGTGGGCGCCGTCGTCGCCAAAGACTCGGCAGTGCAGGCGAGCTTCGTGCGGCTGTCCGAAGTGGCAGACAAGCAAGACGCGGCCGACGCCGACGCGATTGAAGACGTCGTGGCGGCTCCAGGTGGCCCCGCCGCCGTGGCCAAGGCGCCGAGCGTGCCCGCGGTGGTGTTGCCGGCCAAACCGGCTGCCGCCAAAGCCCAAGCGGTGGTCAAGCCGACGCCGGGCGCCAAAGTCGGTGGTGCCGCCAAGCCGGGTTTTGTCAGCAAGCCAGCCGCTGGCGCCAAGCCGGTCGCAGGTGCCAAGCCCATCGTTGGCAAGCCCGGCGTGGCCAAGCCGGTCGCCGCCAAGCCAGCCGCTGCCAAGCCAGCCGCTGCCAAGCTGCAGGTGCGCCCATGAGGATGCGCCTGGCGCCAATGACACTGCGCGAGCTCATCGACGCCGCTGGCGTGCTGGTCGAAGTGGCCGGCGATGCCGCTCTCGACGTCGCAGTCGGCCAAGTCCACAGCGACTCCCGCGAGGTCACCGCAGGCGACGTGTTCATCGCGGTGCGCGGTGCACGCTCAGACGGCGTCGCGCACGCCACCAGTGCAGTGCAGGCGGGTGCCAGCGCGGTCGTACTGGACCACTTGCCGGCCGTCGATACGGTGCAGGCGTGGGGCGTGCCAGTACTGCAGGTCCGCGACGCGCGCGCGGCAATTGGACCCCTTGCTTCGGCACGGATGGGCCATCCCAGTGGCAAGCTGCACGTCGTGGGTGTCACCGGCACCAATGGCAAAACCACCACCACCATCTTGATTGCCCAGCTGCTGAGCGCCGCCGGCCACAAGGCCGCCGCCATCGGCACCGTCGGCATCTGGACCGCCCAAGGCACGCGGCCGAGCTCGCTGACCACGCCCGAGGCGGCGCAGTTGCAGCTGATGCTCGCGCAATTGCTGGCCGAAGGCTTCAGCCACGTCGCCCTCGAAGTCAGCTCGCATGCGCTGGACCAGCACCGGGTGGCGGGCGTGCAGTTTGCAGCTGCGGTATGGACCAATCTGAGCCGCGACCATCTGGACTACCACGGCACGATTGACAACTACGCAACGGCAAAATCCAAGCTGTTTCTGATGTTGAACAATGGTGCCGACCGGTGTTTTGTCAACGCTGATGACAGCTATGCCAGCCAACCGTGGGACCAGGGCCGGGCGCAGGCGTGGAGTCTGGGCGCCCACCCGGCGGCTGAGCACCAACTGCTGGACCTCAAGCTCGACCATCAAGGCCTGCGTGGCACGCTGCGCTCGCCGGGTCAGCGCGACCTGCCGCTGAGCGCCCACCTGATCGGTCGCCACAATGCCGAAAATCTTGTGCCAGCGGTGCTGGTTGCGCGCCGACTCGGCGTGCCCGATGACGTACTGCAGGCGGCGTGCCCGCAGCTGCTGGCGCCGCGTGGGCGGTTGGAGCCAGTGCCCAACGATCGCAAGGCCCTGATTGCCGTTGACTATGCCCATACGCCCGATGCGCTCGACAAGGTGCTGCACGCGCTGCGTCCGTTGGTAGCGTCGCGGGGACGGCTAGCGGTGGTGTTTGGATGTGGCGGCGACCGCGACGCCGGCAAGCGCGCGGATATGGGCCAAATTGCGGCTCAACTTGCCGACATGATTGTCATTACGTCCGATAATCCGCGGTCGGAGCAACCGCAGGCGATTGCCGATGCGATTGTGGCTGGCGTGCGCAGGACGCGTGCTGTGGCATCGCCGCACTTGGAAGCGACGCGGACGACGGGCCCGGTGCCTGTTTATGCGGTGCAGCTGGACCGCGCCAAAGCGATTGCGCTGGCAGTGGCGGCACTGCGCGAAGGCGACGTGCTGTGTATTGCGGGCAAGGGCCACGAAGTGACGCAGACCGAAGGCACCACGGTGCGGCCGTTTGACGATGTGCAGGTGGCGCTGGCCACGCTGGCAGATGACCGACATCCGCTGCGCGCCATGACAGCGCACGACTTTGGTTTCAGCGGCCTGCTTGCCGCGGCGACGTGCCGGGGCGAGCTGGTTGCTGGCGGCACCCGCCAGACGACGGTGCTGTGCACCGATTCGCGCGCGCTGACCGACGGGGCGCTGTTTGTGGCGCTGCCGGGCGAGCGCTTTGACGCTGGCATGTTCGTGGACCAGGCGCTGGACAAGGGCGCGGCCGGCATCGTGTGTGCCCAAGGTCGCGGGCGGCCGCATCGCCAGAAGGCCGCACAGCGCAACGCTTGGATTGTCGAGGTGGCCGATCCGCTGGTGGCGCTCGGCGCGCTGGCGGCGGTCTACCGCGGTCGGTTTGCGGCGACGGTGGTTGGCATCACCGGCTCCAATGGCAAGACGACGACCAAGGAGCTGACGGCGTTGGCCTGTAGCCCGCTGGGCCAGGTGCTGGCGACGGTCGGCAACCACAACAACCGCATCGGCGTGCCCCAAACGCTGGCCCAATTGCGGCCGCAGCACACCGTGGCCGTGGTCGAGATGGGCATGTCGGTGCCGGGCGAGATCGCGATGCTGGCCCAGATGGCCCAGCCCAAGCTGGGCATTGTGACTAGCTTAGCCGAGGCGCACCTGGAGGGCTTGGGTACGCTGCAAGGCATTGTCGACGAGAAGTCCGACCTGTTGCGGGCGCTGCCGGTCGATGGTGTGGCGATTGTGCCCCACAATGAGCCGCTGCTGGACCCGATTGTGGCCCAGTTGCAGTGCCGGGTAGTCCGGTTTGGCCTTTCGGGCGGCGACGTGACGTTGGCGAGCCCTGTGGTGGCGACGGGTCTGGACAGCGGCGATCCACTGCAGACGTTTGACGTGGCCATGGCCGGCCAGCGCGTGACCGTCACGCTGCCCGGACTGGGCGTGCACCTGGCCCACAATGCGCTCGCAGCCCTGACCGCGGCGTGGGTGCTGGGTGCGGATATGCAGGACTCGGCGGCGGCACTGAGCCGCTACCGACCGGTGGGCCAGCGCATGTTGCCGACCCGGATCGGCCAATGGCTGGTACTGGAAGATTGCTACAACGCCAATCCGCGCTCGACCGAGACGGCGCTGGACACCCTGGCGAGTTTGCCCGGGCCGCGCGTAGCGGTGCTGGGGCCGATGCGCGAACTGGGTGTCACCGAACGCGAACTGCATCAGCGGGTCGGCCGCCATGTGGCGACAGCAGGGATCGACTGCCTGTTCGCGGTGGGCGAAATGGGTCGCGAGTACGCCGTCGGCGCCAAGCTGGCGGGGATGGATACCGCCGACATCGTGCTGTGCCAGACTACCCAAGAAGCCGGAGAGTTGGTGCTGCGCCTGGCCCCGAAGCCCGCGACGCTGCTGGTGAAAGGCTCGCGCGGCGCCAAGATGGAGGGCGTGCTCGAGGTGCTGCGGGCCTCGCACGCGGCCCCAACTCAGTTTGCAGTATCCACAGCAGGGGAGGCACGCTAAGATGTTCCTGTGGCTTTCCAACAATTTCCGGGGCGACTTCAGCGCGCTCAATGTGTTTCGCTACGTGACATTTCGGTCGATGGGCGCGGCGGCCACGGCGCTGCTGATTGCGGTGCTGCTGTTTCCTCGCTTTATTGGGCTGTTGCAGCAAAAGCAAATTGGCCAAGTGGTGCGCGATGACGGACCCGAAGCGCACTTCAGCAAGCGCGGGACGCCGACGATGGGCGGCGTGCTGGTGCTGCTGGCGATGTTCCTGTCGCTGGGGCTGTGGGCGGACCTGTCGAGCCCGTTCATCTGGCTGACCTGCGCGATTACGGCGGTATACGGTGCCGTGGGCTTTATCGACGACTGGCTCAAAATCCGCGACCGCACCAGCAAAGGCGTGACCGAGACCCAGAAAATGGTCACGCAATTCGGAAGCGCGATTCTGGTGTTCACTGCGTTTTACTTGGGATGGCTCGGTCACCACGACGGCGCGACGATGCTGCACATGCCGTTCTTCAGCACCAAGCACTTCGCCATCGACATCGGCGCGCCCGCCTACATTCTGTTTGCCTCATTTGTGGTCGTGGCGACTTCGACCACCGTTAATTTCACCGACGGGCTCGATGGCCTCGTCACGGTGCCGCTCATGGTCGCCGCGGGCACGTTCGCCATCTTGTGCTACCTCACCGGTGCCAAGTTTGGCGGCTTCGAGGTCGCCAAGTACTTGCTGATCCCAGCGGTGCCCGGTGTCCAAGAGCTGGCCGTATTCTGCGGCGCGATGATCGGCGCGTGCTTGGCGTTCTTGTGGTACAACACCTTTCCAGCATTGGTGTTTATGGGCGATGTCGGCGCGCTGTCCTTGGGCGGAGCACTGGGCATGGTCTCGGTGTTCTCCAAGAATGAGCTGTTGGGTGTCATCATCAACGGCCTGTTCGTGGCCGAGGGTGCCAGCGTGGTGATCCAGCGCTTCTGGTTCAAGCGCACCAAGAAGCGGATCTTCCTGATGGCACCCATTCATCACCACTACGAGAAGTTGGGTTGGCCAGAGCCGCGCGTGACCGTGCGGTTCTGGATTGTGTCGATGATGCTGGCGCTGGTGGCCTTGGCCAGCCTGAAGTTGCGGTGAGGCAAGCAATGTCAAGCACGCTAGACATGACCCTGGAAGACGCGCCCGACTATGTCGGCGCCGAGGCCACGCTGCAGACGCAGGCTCGGCCGCCCAAGACGGACAAGGCGCTGGTCAAAGTGCCGGTCGGTATGGATTGGGCCTTGGTCGCGACCATCTTCGCGCTGATGACCACCGGCGTGGTGATGGCGTACTCGGCAAGCGTGTATGCCTCTTTGCACCAGACCAAAAACCTGAGCGATACCGTATTTCTGAGCAAGCACTTGGCCCATGCCGCGGTCGCGCTGGTGGTGCTGCTGGTCGGGTGCAGCATTCCGTACCAAGCGTGGCGGCGCGTCGCCTATCCGCAAATTGTGCTCTGCGTGGGTCTGCTGGTGGCGACGCTGGCCTTTGGCGTGGTCATCAACAAGGCGCGGCGCTGGCTGCCGCTGCCAGGTTTCATGTTCCAGCCGGCTGAATTCGCGAAGTTCGGCTTTGCGGTCTACCTCGCCCACTCGCTGACCAAAAAGATTTCGACGGAGCGTGTCCACACCTTTTCGGTCGGTTTCTTGCCGCACGCGATGGTCTGGCTGGTGGTGTTTGGCCTGTGCATGAAGCAGCCGGACCTTGGCACCGGCATCGTGCTGGCAGTGCTGCTGTTCACCATGACCTATGTCGCCGGCCTGAACGTGGCCTACATCGTGTTTCTCGGGCTGACGGGTATCGCCGGGCTGGGCGCGGTCATCATGTACAGCCCGATGCGGGCCAAGCGCTTCATGGCGTTTCTCGATCCGTTACTGTACCGCGATACTACAGGCTTTCAGCTGTTCAACGGCAAACTGGCGGTGGCGACCGGCGGCCTGTTTGGCAATGGTCTGGGCCTGTCGCGCCAGAAGCTGGGCTTTGTGCCCGAGTGCCACACCGACTTTATCCTGTCGATCATCGCCGAAGAGCTGGGTCTGGTCGGCGTGGCGCTGGTGGCGTTGGCGTTCATCTTCCTGATTTTGCGCGGGCTGCGGATTGCGCTGCACGCCCGCGATGAATTTGGGCGCTTGCTGGCGGGCGGCATCACCGTACTGTTTGGCACGCAAGCGGCAGTCAACTTTGGCGTGGTGATGGGCACGCTGCCGACCAAGGGTCTGACCTTGCCGTTTGTGTCGCACGGTGGCTCGTCGCTGGTGGTCTTGGCGCTGGCAGCCGGCGTGCTGCTCAACATTGGCCGCGGTGGCAATCCTGATTGGGAGCCGCCGGCCGCGCCGCGCTGGATGCGCTGGTTGCGCGTGCCGGGCAAGCCCGAGGAGCGGCCAGCCAATTTCCGCAGCGGCACCCACAAAGTCGCCGACGTTAGCCAAGAGGAACCCTAGCCATGCACGCGCTCTTGACCCACAACGACGCCATGCCGCCGACGGCGACCGACCTCGTGCAGACGCACGCGCCCACCGTCGTGCTGGCGGGCGGCGGGACCGGCGGCCACGTCGTGCCGGCGCTGGCGCTGGCCGATGCGTTCCGCGCCGTGGGTGCGCAAGTGGTGTTCATCGGCACCGCGCAAGGCTACGAAGCGACCATGGTGCCCAAGCGCGGTCACCGCCTGATGCTGGTGGCAGGCTCGCGGCTGGTCGGCGGTGGCGTGCTGACCAAGCTGCGCGGCATCACCAACCTGGCCAAAGGCATCTGGGCAGCGCGCCAGATCCTGCAGGCAGAAAGACCCGCGCTGGTGATTGGCGTAGGCGGCTACGCCTCAGGCGCGACGCTGTTGGCGGCGCGGTCGCTGGGGATCGCCACCGCGGTGCATGAGTCCAACGCGGTGCCCGGCTTGACCAACAAGGTGCTGGGCCGGATGGTAGGCCGGGTCTACGTCGGTTTTGCGGCGGCGACGCCGAGTTTTCCGCAGGCCGCGACACGGCTGACCGGCAATCCGGTGCGCAGCGAGATTGCGGCGGTGGGTCCAGTGCGGCAAGCGCGGCCGCAGGATCGCAAGGCGCGGGTGCTGGTGCTCGGCGGGTCGCAGGGCTCGCAGTTCCTCAATAGCGAAGTCCCGGGGCTGGTGCAGCGCGCCCAAGCACTGGGCGCCGATGTCGAAGTCCGCCACCAAGTTGGTAAATTGCCGGGAGATCCAGTGCAGGCGGCCTACGCCGAGCTGGGAATTCCAGCCAGCGTGCTCCCGTTTATCGACGACATGGCAGGCGCGTATGCTTGGGCTGACGTGGCCATCACCCGCGCGGGCTCTGGCACCGTGGCCGAGCTGGCTGCGGCGGCGCTGCCGGCGCTGCTGGTGCCCTTTCCGCACGCGGCAGGCGACCACCAAGCCGCCAATGCCCAAGCATTTTGCCACGGCGGTGCCGGCCGCTGGACCCGTCAGGCTGCATGGCAGGCCGATGAGCTGGCCCCATGGTTGGCCGAGCTCACCTTCGGTGGCGCGGTGTGGCAAGCGGCAAGCGCAGCGGCCCGGGCGTTCGCATTGCCCAATGCCGCCAAAGCCGTGGTCCACGATTGTGGTCAGTGGCTGCACGTCGCGGCGTGGTCCGAGGTGAGCCCATGATGTTTCAACGCGACCCCAAGTCGGGCAACACCCGCAACTACCGTGTCACCAAGCCAGACCAGCCCAAGCGTTCAGGCATGGGCGACAAGCTGCGCCAATGGTGGCAAGCCAAAAACGCCGACGTGCCGGCGGTAGAAGTCGAGCGCGACGACGACGAAGTCGAAGTCAGCGAGACGCCCGCCGCCGGGTGGATGACCGCGCTGACGTGGGGCATGGCGCTGCTGTGCCTGCTCATCGTCGCGCTGGCAGTGCTCAACATGCACGACTTTCAGACCCGGGTCGAGACCGGTGTCGCCAGCAAATTCGAGACGCTGGGGGCCAAGCGCGTGACCTCGCAGCAAGTCCTGCTCCACTCGGGCGTGCGCTGGGGCAGCGACCTGGTGGCGATCGACCGCGAGGCAGCGGCGCGCGGCATCGAGAAGCTGCCGTGGGTCCGCCACGCCGAAGTGCGCACGCAACTGCCCAACAAGGTGACATTTCTGGTGCAAGAGTATCTGCCCTACGCGCTGCTGCTCGGCGACGGCAAGATGATGATTGTCGACGCCAACGGTCACGTGTTCAAACGGGCCGAGCTGGGCGAAGCGGGCGACTTGCCGGTGCTGACGGGCTTTTCGACCACCCTGTACCGCGAGGCCCACCTGCAAGTGGCGGGCGAGGCGCCATCGGGGGAGCAGCGCCGGTTGCGCGACGTGTTGCGGCTGATTCAGGCCCATGCGACGTCGCCGCTGTCGGAGCGTTTTCCGCTGTCGGAAGTGCACCGCGACACGGTGCTGGGCACGACCCTGGTCTCGGCCAAGGATGGCGCCGAGATTCGGCTGGGCAAGAACCTGGAAGCCGACCCGCTGCGCGCGTTTGCGCTCATCGGCCGGGTGCTCGATCAGGCTGAAAAGGCCGGCGAGTGGCTGCGGTATGCGCTACTCGACGACGAATTGCGGCCAGAGCGCATTGTGGTCCGCACTGAGAAAGTGTCGGCCAAGAGCGCGCTGGCGGGTGGCGCGGGCGCGGTGCCGCTGCCCAAAGAGCCTACACGTTCGGCCAAGGGCGCCGAAGGTGATGACAAAGACGAATTGAACGACGACTAGCCCCCGCACGACGGTCCGCGGGACAAGCTAGTCGGAGCATGGTGTGAGCAACTTCAGAGGGCAAAGGGAGGCAACAATGGCGCGCGGGAAGGATCAAATCATCGTCGGGCTCGATGTAGGCAGCCACAAGGTCAAGGTCGTGGTCGGCGATGTCAAAGCCGACGGAACCTTGGACATCATCGGCATGGGCAGTTGCCCGTCGATGGGCATCAAGAAGGGTGTGGTCGTCAACGTCACGGAAACCAAGGAGGCCATCCAGAAGGCCATCCATGAAGCCGAGATTATGACGGGATGCACGATTAACGCCGTGTACGTGTCGATTTCGGGCTCGCACCTGCGCAGCTTCAACAACAAAGGCGTGGTCGGCGTGCAACACCGCGAGGTGACCGAGTCGGACGTGCAAGCCGTGCTCGACAACGCCAAAGCGGTGCAGATTCCGGCCGACCGCCAGATTATCCACACCGTGCCACAAGAGTTTGTGGTCGATGACAACGACGGCATCGCGCACCCGATTGGCATCAGCGGGCAGCGTCTGCAGGTCAATGTCCACATTTTGACGGCGCTCAACGCCAGCGTGCAAAACGTGGTGCAGTGCGCCGAGCGCGCCGACCTCAAGGTCATGAAGACCACCGCTGAGCTGCTGGCTTCGGCCCGCGCGGTGCTCGAAGACGACGACAAGGAGCTGGGCGTGGTGCTGGTCGACATCGGCGCGGGCACCACCGATGTCGCGATTTACCACAATGGTTTCATCGTGCACTCGGCGGTGCTGCCGGTCGGTGGCGACCACATCACCAGCGACATCGCGGTCGGTTTGCGCACCCCCAAGTCCGAAGCCGAGCGGATCAAGCTCATGCACGGATGTGCGCAGTCGAGCATGGTCAGCGATGACGAGACCATTGAGGTCCAAAGTGTCGGCGCCCGTGACCCCGTGCTGCGCAAGCGCCGCCTGCTGTGCGACATCATCGAGCCGCGGATGGAGGAGATTTTTCGGCTGATTGAGCGCGAGATCGAAGCCAGCAACTTCCGCGATGTGATTGGCTCGGGGCTCGTGCTGACGGGTGGCACCGCGCTGTTGCCCGGTATCGGTCAGCAGGGCGAAGAGCTGTTCGGGTGGCCGGTGCGCATTGGCTACCCCAAGAAAATGGGCGGCATGCACGCCGCTGTCAACTCGCCGGTCAACTCGGCGGCCATCGGTCTGGTCATGCAGGGGCTGGCCGACGAACAAGAAATTCAGCGGCGGAGCGATGGTCGCGTCAGCCGCAGCAAAGGCGGCGCCAACGCCATCGGCCGCTTCTTTACCTGGGTCAGGGAAGCCATCTAAGGGCTTGGCCAACTATGAGTTGGCCAAGCGGCGTTGGCTTGGTGGGTCGCAAGCTCGTGGCGTTACAGCCGACTCGCCGCTCCTTCCTCGTCACAGTTGGTTGAGTTGTTCTCTTACAGGCCCTAGGCCACCACCGCACACCACAAGGAGTTCATCATGTTTCAATCCATCGAGTTCGAAGCGCCGCGGTTGTCGGGCGCCCGCATCAAAGTCATCGGCGTCGGCGGATGCGGCGGCAACGCTGTCAACAACTTGATTGCCGAGAACCTGACCCACATCGAGTTCTTGAGCGCCAACACCGACGCGCAGGCCTTGGGCGCCAACGAGGCCATGCACAAGGTCCAGCTGGGCCTGTGCTTGACCCAAGGCTTGGGCGCGGGCGGCAACCCGGATGTCGGCCAACAGTCGGCCCTGGAAGCCGAAGAAGCCTTGCGCGACGCGGTCGCCGACTGCGACATGGTGTTCATCACCGCGGGCATGGGCGGCGGCACCGGCACCGGCGCGGCACCGGTCATTGCCCGGGCAGCACGCGAAGCCGGCGCGCTCACCGTCGCCGTCGTGACACGGCCGTTTGGCTTCGAAGGCCGGGTTCGATCGCGGCAGGCCGAAGAGGGCTTGCGCGAGCTGGAATTGGCCGTCGACACCCTGATTATCATCCCCAACGACCGCATCTTCCAGGTCGCCAATCCACGGATTCCGATCAAGGAAGCGTTCAAGCTGGTCGACTCGGTGGTCGTCGAAGCGGTGCGCGGCATCAGCGACATGATTGCGGTCCAGGGCCTGATTAACGTCGACTTCGCCGATGTGAAATCGATTATGAAAGGCAAAGGCAAGGCGCTGATGGGCACCGGTCGTGCTTCGGGCGATGACCGCGCGGCCCGCGCCGCCGAGCTGGCCATCTCCAGCCCGCTGCTCGAAGACGCCAAGGTCGATGGCGCGACGGGGCTGTTGGTCACGATTACCGGTGGCGCCGACATGTCGCTGGCCGACCTCAACGAAGCCATGAACTTGATTCAGGACGCCGCCGCCGCCGACACCAACACCATCTTTGGTGCGATTATCGACGAGAGCATGGGCGACGAAATCAAGGTCACGGTGGTCGCCACCGGCTTTGACCGGGTGGCCAAAGTCACGGTGCAGCAAAACACCCAGACGCGGCTGTATTCTCCGGCGCGGACCACCGGCAGCCAGACCAATCCGGGCTACCAGATTCCAGCGCCGCCGGCGGGTCGGGCCCAGCTGCACCACCAGCAGCAGGAAGAGCCGGTGTACGCGATGGCGGCGTCGTCGCCGCATGAGCGGCAGCTGATGGCTTCGGCGGTGACCGCGCCGCTGGGCTCGGTCAGCCACCCGGCGCAGATGCAGCAGGCGCTGCCGTTGGGGCCCGCGCAGAGTAGTTCTTTGCCGAATCACGAGCATGAGCTGGATCAGCCGGCGTTTTTGCGGCGCAATACGCCAGGGTATGGGGTGCCGACCATGCAGACGGCGGGCGGCAACAAGCGCGAGCCGGTGCTGTTCAACCCGTTTGCGACCGATAGCAACATGCTGGATCGGCCGGCGTTTGGGCGGAGTAATAAGTAGGGCGGCACCTGCTTGGCGCTTGCGAACCTCTCCCTGCCTGGCGCTTGCGAACCCCATATTATCGCGGGGAGTTTTGCAAGTCGGGTAGGGGCGAGCCTCCGCGCCCGCCCGCCCGAGGGCTCTCGCCCTGCTCTTTGGCGAAGAGGATTGGATCGTCGGGCGAGAGTTCGCCCCGCACAACAGTGTCATCCTGAGCGATGCCGCCTCGGGGCCGCAGGCACCGCGCGGCGAGTCGCAGGATCTTGATGGACACCGGGCGGCAGCAGCTTAGGAACGGTCAAGGAACAACTCGATCACTTTGGTGCTGCAAGGAGCGGCGAGTCGGCTGTGAAGCCGCGAGCTTGCGACCCACCAAGCAAGCACGAACTGTCCAAGTTATACTTGGACAGTTCCGTAGGACCCTACAGGCAATACGGCGGCTGCGGGATTGCCTCCTGGTGGCCCGACTTGGACAGCCAGCCAGATGTTGGCGGACTCTCCAACATGAAGGCGCACTGCTTATTCAACACCCGGGTCGTGACAAGCGAAAGGGCCTTTGTTCAAATCGTGATTTGGCACCTGCCCGCGCCGCTGCGAGGCAGTAGCTACTCGTTCAAGTACCGCCTCGCCCTCGTCGTTGATGGCGTCTGCGTCTTGCGCTACGACAATGAAGCGGGCAAAGGCGACCATCGGCA
Organism: Myxococcales bacterium; assembly: GCA_947499075.1. Lineage (GTDB taxonomy): Bacteria > Myxococcota_A > UBA9042 > UBA9042 > UBA9042 > SXRM01. Next base: position 8,982 of record CANMNA010000030.1, on the reverse strand, counting down.
CGCCGGTGCGATTGAGCAAGCCTATGCGTTTGTGTCACCACAACAACTGATGGCAGATTTTCAGCACGATGTGCAAAGGTGGCGCGATGAACACGGTCATTCTTGAGGTTGCAACCTTGGCCGATACGTTGGCCGATGCCGCGCGGGCCATGGAGTCCGTGACGGCTGCGGACGCCCCTGCACAAGCGCACATCGCCTTTGCGACGCCAGCGTTGCTGTGGCAAGTGTTGACGGCCAAGCGTTGGGCGCTCCTGCGGGCGCTCACCGGTGCCGGCCCGGTTTCGCTGCGAGAGGCGGCGCGGCGGGTCAGCCGCGACGTCAAAGCCGTACATGGTGATGTCCACGCGCTGCTCGACGCCGGGCTGCTCGACCGGACCGACGACGGCAAGATTGTGTTTCCGTATGACGCAGTACACGTCGACTTCATGTTGCGCGCGGCGTAGGGGAATCGGGGTCAGCCAGACGGGCGGCGGCCCCGGCATGCCTTCGCCGCCGCGGATCCCGCGGGCTTGAAGGGCTGGGTCTAGCCGGGCGAAGTTGGATAACTTGATGGCAACGCTACTATCTGTTCGACCCAAGATGCGCGCGAGGCTCTGAACATCTGGGTTTCGGCTGTGGAACTTGCCAAAGGGTATCTGGTTGTAGAGGACGAACGCCAGCAAGTGTTCGTCGCGCGTCCAATTGGCGTTGGCGCTCATGATGGCACCACTGCCCAGGTTTTGCGGTTGCCGAGGAGGCGCCGGGCGAGTCTGCGGTCGGCCGCGCTGTGCAAGTCGAGCACTGGCGCGTCCAACAGGTTGACTGTCGTGTAGGCAAAATAGTCGACGACCCAACGGTCGGCGATGAGGGCAAAGTCGTGGCCGTCGTCGTAGCGGCTGCCGATCTCGGCGGTGGGATTGGCGGCGGACCAGTAGCCCATGACCTTGCCGCCAAACGCGCGGGCGATGTGCCTCGCGGCGCTGGTGCAAGTGGCGCAGGGGCTGCCGTCGGCGAAGGTCGAGTGGCCGGTCTCGTCGTCGTAGCGTTCCTCGGCGATGAGGGTTTGGACGAAGGCTTCGAGGGTTTGGCGGGTGATGGACGCGATGCGCGCGGCGGGGACAAGCATCGGTGAAACTCTCCTAAAGCCATGCATCTGTTGACGAAAGCAGTGCGGCCACTGGTCGGCCGATGTTCACTTGATTAGGCCAACCGTTCAAGGCCGGCGAGGCTTGCCACTGGGCAGAAGGTCCTGACACCCGGCCGGGGCACCCGCGCAGGCGGGTGCCCTTACCTGTAGCCGGGCGATTCCGTGCCACGGCGCCTCACGCAGCGGTCGCCACCGGGGTGCCACCGAGCTTTGCGAGTTCGCTCAATTGGCTGCGCCCTCTAAACCCAGCTTTTGGTAGCTGACCACGCCCTTGACCCCATCACAAAAACCAGCAAATCTACGCCACCTACGGCGCCGCCCCACCCGGCGCCCCCAGCTTTCGACCAGTAGGGCCAGCCCTACTGGTCGATTTCTCTCTCACCCCACCGGAGCCCCCATGTCCACCGACCTCCAAGCCCCAACATCCACAACCGAATTCCAAACCATCCTCGCCAACCTCAAATTGCTGGTCCGCGACCACCTGCTCTACTTCCGCCTCGAAGTCGGCCGGGTGATCCTCGACAGCTTCTTTGGCGGCGACTCCTTCGCTTACACCGATCGCAGCAACGCCAAACAAACCAAGTTCACCGAGTTCCTCGACACCCACGCCGAAGACCTCGCGTCGTTCGGCCTCAAGCCCTGGCTGCTGCGCGAAAGCGTCCAAGTCCACATCGTGCACCAGACCCTGCCGCCAACCGTGCCCGAGCAGCTCGGCTACACGCGGATGCTCGAACTCGTCCGCGTCAGCGATCCAACCAAGCGCGCCCAGCTCGCCAACGCCGCTATCACCCAGTCGATGACCGTCGCCCAGTTCAAGGACACCGTCGGCGCCGCCAACTCGGGTACCTGGTACGACACCGACGACGCGACGCCGGGCGTACAGCCGAAGGCGCCAGTCCAGGCCGCGCTCCCGCCGCCCCAACCGGGCCGGCTGATCACCCAAGCCGAAAAATGGCTGAACGACGCCCAGACACTCGCCGCTGGCTGGGCCGCTGTCGATCCAACCAAGGTCAAAGCCGGGCAACGTGACCGGATGAAAAAGGCGGTGGCGGCGCTGCGTACGGAGCTCGAAGCGTTGGAGAAGAAGCTGACCGCCTAATATTGCCTGTCTTCCAGATTGCCCACTGTAGAGAAATTGCCTGGCCTGACCGCCGTGACCTGCATGGCCCGCCGCGACCGCAAGCTGAACAGCACCGGCCATCCGCCGCCGCCCGACAAGCGCGAAGTCATCGGCACGCTGCCCAAAGCCCACACGCGCCAAGTGGCGCTGGCCGGCATGACCTGTGTCCTGACCGTTGAGGCCCAGGGCAGCGACCCGCTGTCGCCGGAGCCCGAGCGCCTGCGGTCCTTGCAGTAGTTGCTGCGATTGGGTCCGCCGAAGTGGTAGGTGTCCGCAGAGCAGTGTCCCAAGCTGCGGCGTCGCCGGCCCACCTCTGCCCTGAACCTGTCCCCCACCCGCCACCCATGCTTTCGTCCGCCCCCTGCGCCCACTTGCGCGCGGAGCGATGCAATGCTGATCCAGTTTGCTGTCGAAAACTTCCTCTCGTTTGACAGCCGCGAAGTCATCGACCTGCGGGGCACGGCCGTCGACGCAGCGCACAGCCCGCTCTTGGCAAACGTACCCGGCATCGGCGCAGTGGCCCGCGTGGCGGCCCTGTACGGCGCAAATGCGTCGGGCAAATCAAACCTCCTGCGCGCAATCGCTTTTGGCGCCGGACTGGCAATTCGGGGCAAAGCCACCGCAGAGCTGATCGCAGTGCCGACGTTTCTACTTGCGTCAGGGACCCAGACAGCGCCAGCGGTGTTCGAGTACCTCTACACGTCGGGCAACGACGTGTACACCTACGTCATCGCGGTTTCCGCGCACCGGGTTGAACGAGAGTCGCTGAGCAAGCATGTCGACGGCAGTGACGTAGACATCTTCCGGCGGGTAGCCAATGGTGGCAGTACAGTATCAGTCGTGTTCGGACCAGTCCTCGTCGTCAGCGAGGAGCGCAGAGCGTTCTTCGGGTTCGTCGCCGAGGGCACCCGGCCCAATCAGCCGTTTCTGGCCGAGGCCGCAGCGAGGAACGCGACGGAGCTGCGGGGCGCGACTGGGCCATTGGTGCAATACGACGCGTTCGCGGTTGTTGACGCGCGCAGAAAGCAGAACCCCTTGCTCTACGAGGATGTGCTCGCGCGCGAGTTTGCCGCGAACGAAGCGAAGCGGCGGTTCGTTCTAGACGCAATCTGCAACGCCGACACGGGCATTCGCGGCATGAGCAGCGTACAAACCATCGTGCCGCAGCATCAAGCCGCGATTGCAAGGCAATTCGAGGCCGCCGCGGTGGCCCCATCGGCGAGTGCAGCGGCCGCGGCCGACAGGGCACATACGCTGGCAGCACTGAGCGCTGCACAGCAACCGGCGTACCAACTCCAGTTTCAGCACAACGCCACTGGCGAGAACGGCTTGCCTGCCTTCACCATCGCCGACCAAAGCGACGGCAGGCTGCGGCTGCTCGAACTCGCCGATGACATCTTCGACGCCCCAAGCGCTGGCGACGTGCTGCTCTACGACGAACTCGAACGCAGCCTCCACCCCCACCTAGCTCGCTACGTGCTGCAAATCTTCCGCGAATCCGGCAAACTCGGCCACAGCCAACTGATCTTCGCCACCCACGCCGCCGACCTGCTCGATGGCGACCTCGTCCCCGGCGATGGCGTCTGGTTCGTCGAAAAGGACGCCCAAGGCCCACCGGTTCCGGATCGCGAAAATCTGATCTAATTTCAGCGGACTACGCGCCACCCCCAGTCAAAAAATGTTTTCAAATCAGTAGCATGGGATGGTCGCCGCCTCGAGCGATCCGGCGTTAGTGGCGCCGGGCCGCTGGACCGAGTCACTGAGCCGTCTCGAGGCGGCGACCGAGTCAAGCATGCCGAACGTTCAGACCGTTGTCATCCACAAGCGCAAGCCCCTGCCGTTGCCGGCTTGGGTCGTCACCTTTACCTTCCTGGTTAGCCTGTTGCGGCAGGGCAACCTCATGGCCGAACTGGCGCAGCGCTGTGCGATTCCGCGCCAAGGCGGCTATGGCGGGTTTGACCTGCTTATCGCTGGCCTGGCCTTCTTCTCGGCCCCTCAGACTGGCGGCATCAAGGGCTTTGCCCGCGCAATCCTGGGCCTGTCCAGTCGGGTTGCAGAGATTGCTGGACTGAAGAAACTGCCCAGTCCAGCGTCGCTGTCGCGCCTGCTTGCCGTCGCCGACCGACTTGAGCGTGCCGACGAGTTCGTCGGCTGGCTTTGGGCCCAAGGCTGCGCCTGCCGCGACCTGCTGCGCAGCCAGTTGGTGCAAGCCCTTGACGCGTGTGGCTGTTTCTGGACCGTGCTGGACTTCGACCCGACGGTGACGGCGCAGCGCCTGCGCGCCTTGCCTGAGGGCGACGACCTGCCGCCAGCGCGACGCCGCAGCGCCAAAACCTGCGCACCCGGTCATACCGGTCGCAAGCGCGGCCAAACGCAGTTCAGCACGGCAATGCTCAGCCACGCCGGTGCGGGCCTGTGGCTGCACGCCACGGTCTGGGCGGGCAACACGCCCTGTGCAGAGGCGATTGGCATTGCGGCGGCAGCCATTGTCAGGCTTGTGGCGTGGGCCGGTTTGGATCTGGACAGAACGCTGTTGCGCTTCGATGGCGCGGGCGGCAACCACCCGTCGATTGCGGCCGTGGCCGCGCATTCTCTGCCCTACTTGACCCGTCTAGGCAGGTGCCACGTTCTGAATAAACTGGATGTTATGGCTTATTTGTCCACAGCGGCTTGGGTTGCCGTGGCCGACTCAGGCAGTGGCCCGCGCAGGCATGCACCACGCAGGAGTGCGCAGTTTTGCCACGCAACCGTCGCGTGCGGGCGCTTGCGACCCGCGGCGAAATCCGCAGCAGCAAGGCGTGCGATCCGGCGGTGATTGCCGGCGACCGTTGCTGGCAGACACCTAGGCATGGGTCGTAACAACTTTATATTTCAATGAAATTCGGTTCCGAATCCGGTGGGCAAAGTGTGCCAGTGCACCGCCAACGCCGACTGCAACGATGGCCTGAATTGCACCGCCGACAGCTGCGACAACGGTCAGTGCGTGCACAGCGCCGCCGAGGAGGGCAAGATTTGCAGCGATGCGACAGGGTGCAACAGCGGCGGCACCTGCAAGGTGGGCAAGTGCACCGGTGGCAAGCAGCAGCTGTGGAGCGTGCTCGAAGGCGACTATGGGACCGAAGTCGGCTACGACGTCGAAGTACTGGACACCGACTTGGCGTGTTTGGTGACCAAGCAACCGCTGGGTGGTGCCGGCAAGGCCCATCTCGGCCGGCGATCGCCTACCGGTGAGGTGGTCTGGTCGCTCGACTTGGATCCGGCGTCGACAGAAGGCCGACCAGCGCTGGCACCGCTTGCCGGTGGCTTGGCGGCCAACATGGGTCAGTCGCTGGCGCGCGTGTCGGCTGACGGCAAGCTGGTGTGGGCGGTCACGCCGACCGGGGGCTTTCCGCGCCTTGTCGGCCTGGGGGTCACACCTGCCGGTGGCGTTGCGGTCGCCGCCAACCAGACGGCAGCAAAAAACTGGGACGTCAGCCTGCTGACGTTTGGCAGCGACGGCCAAAAGGCCCTCGATGTGCCAGTCGCGCTGCCGAACACCAGCGACCTTGCGCACGCCATGGCCGTGACCACGACCGGCAACTTCGTCGTCGCCGGCGTTTCAAGCAACAAAGATGGCAGTGGCCAATTCGTGGTGCGCTTCGACGCGACTGGCAAGTTGCTCTCCAGTGGGCCGATTGAGGGCTCGACGGCCAAGCTGTGGACTGCTGCAGTGGGCGTCGCAGGCGGCGACGTGGTGTTGGGTGGCGACGACCGGGTGGCCCGCATCAACCCAGACGGCAAGCTAGTGTGGGAGCGCGTCGTCTCGCTGTTCGACATCTACGCCTTGGCGCCCATCGGCGACGGTGGGTGGATGGCAGTCGGCAACGCGATGGACAATCTGGCAGTCGCGCGCTTGGCCCCCAACGGCGTGCGGTTGTGGGACAAGGACTGGGGCGGCGCGATGCTGGAACACGGATGGGGCCTCGCCATTCTCCCCAACGGCGCCATCGGCTTGGCTGGCAGCAACCGCACCCAAGGCAAAGGCTACGCCGACGCGTGGATGTTCCGCACCGACGCATTTGCCAACCAGAGCTGCGGCGATTCTGGCAGTTGCGCCGCCAAGGCTGCGACTGGTTGCGATGACACCGAGTTTTGCACCGTGAACTCTTGCGCCGCCGCTACGGGATGTGTGACCAGCAAGCTGTACGGCAAGCCGGTGTGCGGCGATGGCAAGATGTGCGGCGACGACGCCGTGTGCAAGTAGCCGCGGAACGAAGCGGGGCAGTTCAGCCTGCAGCGTCAGACGGCGTACGGCGTTGATCACCCCATGTGGGCACGCTCGCTCTGACAGCGTGTAAAGGTGTGTGTCAACGCGACTTGACATCCGTAGGCCTTTCATTGACTTTGGACCTGCTGCGCGATGGTGCTTCCCCCCCTAGGCTTGGGTTTGTCGCCAAATGCTTGAGCCATCGTGATCGCCACTGCTATACGCCACGCCGCGGCAACAGGGACGCCGCCAACTCGGCAGGTTTGATCATGGGACTACGGACAATTTTTGTGACGCTGTTGGCGTCTCTCCTCTCGTCAACGGCGTTTGCGACACCGCCCGCTTCGTTTGGCGCCGACGCCGACTACAAAGCGATTGGCTGTGCGGGCGGCGCTTCGTTTGATCCGCCGCAAGACCAGGGCGGCGTCAAAAGCGAGCGCGACTTGGTCGGCGATGCCAACAACCCGGCCATGTACGTGCGCGACAACGGTGTGCACGTCTTTTTTCGGCTGCGTTTGGACGCGAGTCCGCTCAAGAAAGTCGGCGGTGCAGAGCTGACCCCGTTCGGATGGGGTATCGGCCTGGACAGCGACGGTGTGGTCGCGACGATTGAGTACTATTTGGTGGTCAACGGTATTTCCGAAGAGTTGGTGTTCGTGCAGGCCAGCACCGGCGATGTTTTGAAGACATGGAACCCCAAGGCCACCAGCATCAATCCGTTGGTGACTGTGGGTTATGTCGAGGTCAAGAAAGCCGGGTCTGCTGTTCTCGGGACCGAAGACTTCTTCTTGACGTTCGCTGTGCCCATGAAAGACGTCGTCGATGCGAGCCTGACCGCCAAGGTCGACGTGGCCCTAGGCAAGCCCAAGCCAATGACATTCGGCAAGAACATCGTGTGGGCGGCCACTGCAACGGACGGCAAGACGCTCAGCACCGATTTTACGTGCTGGAATGACAGCCTGCCGCTTGACCTGAGCAAGGCCGCGGCCGACCCGATTGTGATCGGCACTTACGTCGATATCAGTGCGCCAACTGCCGGTCAAAAAGTCACCACGACCACGCCGACGTTGTCGGGCAGCACCGAGGGCGGACTCACGGTCACCATCACGATTGGCACCAAAACGCTGGACGTGACCGCGGACGCAGCCGGCAAATGGAGCGCGGACATCCCCACCAGCTTTGGCTTATCCAATGGCGTGACGTACACCGCTGCGGCGGCGGTCAAAGATTCCGACGGCAACACCGCCACGGCCCAGGTGACATTTACCGTCAAAGTACCGACGTGCACCGACAACGAGAAGAACGGCAGCGAGACCGATGTAGACTGCGGCGGCACCTGCTCTACCAAGTGTGCTGCCAACCTCAAGTGCCTGGTTAGCGCCGATTGCGACAGCGGCTTGTGCAACGGCCTTACCCAGAAATGCCTTGCTGGCTGCTTTTCGCCGACTGACTGCGACGGCGACGGACTGCCCAACAACAAGGAGGATCTCAACAGTAACAACATATTAGATGTCGGCGAAACGGACTTCACCAATCCAGACACCGACGGCGATGGCTTGCAAGACGGCAAGGAAGACGCCAACCAGAATGGCCAAGTCGATGTAGGCGAGACCAAGCCACTGGTCGCCGACACCGACGAAGATGGCCTCAAAGATGGCCAGGAGGACGCCAACAAGAACGGCATTGTCGATCCCGGCGAGACCGACCCGTTGAAAAAAGACAGCGATGGCGATGGCCTAGGCGACGGTGTTGAAGACGCCAACAAGAACGGTACGGTCAATGCCGGCGAGACGGACCCCACTAAGGCCGATACGGACGGCGATACCCTCTCTGATGGCGTAGAGGACGCCAACAAAAACGCCAAGGTCGATGCGGGTGAAAGCAGCCCGTTGGTCAAAGACACCGATGGCGATGGTTTGAACGACAACATAGAGGACGCCAACCAGAACGGCAAGTTCGATACTGGCGAGACCAATGCGACGGTCAAGGACACCGACAACGATGGCTTGGGCGATGGTGTCGAAGACAACAATGCCAATGGCAAGGTCGACAGCGGCGAAACCGATCCGCGGCTGGCGGACAGCGACGGCGACACCCTCCAAGATGGCGCCGAGGACGCCAACAAGAACGGACAGGTGGACGGCGACGAGACTGATCCGGCCAAGAAAGACACGGATGGCGACGCCAAAAATGACAACGCCGATAATTGTCCGCTGGCATTGAACGCCACCCAGACCGACACCGACAAAGACGGCACGGGCGATGCCTGTGACGACGACGACGACGGCGACGGCGTAGCGGACACCAAGGACGTTTGCCCGCTCGCCGCCGATCCGAGCCAAGTCGACACCGACAAAGACGGCAAGGGCGATGTCTGTGACGACGACGACGACGGCGACGGCGTAGCGGACACCAAGGACGTTTGCCCGCTCGCCGCCGATCCGAGCCAAGTCGACACCGACAAGGACGGTATTGGCGATGTCTGTGACG
>CANMNA010000029.1 GCA_947499075.1 Myxococcales bacterium | reverse complement strand
CCACTTTGAGCGCATCTCTGCGTCACTGCGTCGCTTCTCTCGCTGCGGCGTACCTGAGTACGCCTCGCTCTTTCAGTTCCTTGTTCCTTGTCGAGCGCAGCGAGCAACCCAGCACTGCGCATCTCAAATCGGGGGCCGCCGGAGATTTCTGTGGCGAATTTAGGGACTGGCGCGGCGCGGTTCCGAAAAGGGGGTCGCGAATCCAGGTTCAGCGCGCCAATTGCGGCTAGCTTGACTGGACCTCACCCCGGAGCAGGCCGCGCAGGCGCGGCTCGGCTCCGGCCCTCTCCCTGAAGGGAGAGAGCTCTGGAATTAATATTAATTTCTACCTAAGGAACTGTCCAAGTATAACTTGGACAGTTCGTGCTTGCTTGGTGGGTCGCAAGCTTGCGGCTTCACAGCCGACTCGCCGCTCCTTGCAGCACCAAAGCGATCGAGTTGTTCCTTGACCGTTCCTCACCGTTGGCTGCACGGTCGGCGCAATTGGGTTACCGCAACATGCGTGCGCCTTGCGCCTTGCAGTGTCTCGGGGGTATTTCATGGGGGCAGGCCGGTCTGAAATCGAGATAAGCAGGTAAATTGTTAGTGTTTGCCCTCTCCCTTCAGGGAGAGGGCTGCGAGCCTGCCGCGCCAGCGGCCGCGAGCGGGTGAGGTCAGCGCCATGCCCTCGGCGGCGGCTCCGCGGCACCAGGCTTACATCCGTTTCAAGATACAAGGTCAGTCAACGCCTGCCCGATCCGTTCAGGCACGTCACCTGACTGACCCCCGATCGGGATCCGCGCCCGGACTGGTGCCACGAATTCGCTGAATCGCCAACAGTTTGCCACTAGGCCATTGTCGGCCGGCTTTGACAGCGGTTACACTGCGCCACCACTACTGTGCCCCACCACTGCCATGATCACCCTGCAACAACTTGAAAAGCTGCGTCTTCATCGGCGTCCCGCCGGCCAATTGGTGATGGCCAATCTGGTGCTCAGCTGGGACTACTTGCTGCCGCGCCGCACCCGCATCGTGCTAGAAGGATTGGACAACCTGCCGCGCGACCGCACGGTGTTTCTGGCCATGAACCACACCGATCGCTACAACTACTGGCCAGCCCAGTACGCGATGTACCGCGCGGGGTTGCCGTTTACGGCGACATGGGTCAAGGGCAAGTACTATGACAAGGCGATGACCGCGCGGTTTTTGGACTCGACCAACAACATTCCGTTGCCGTCGCGCGGCTACGTACTGGTCGCTGAGTTCCGCAAAGCCATGGGGCGGCGCACCGAGGCCGACGAGTACCGGTTCTTGCGCGATCTGGTCGATGGCGCCGTGCAGCCCGAAGACGCAGATTTGGCCGGGCAAACGCCGGCGGTGCGCCAATTTGTTGCCGACCGCGGTGGCTCACTGCGGGGCTTTGTCGATGCGTTTGAACAGCGGTTTGAGCCGATGATCGCGCAGGTCATTCGCCTCAATCGGCAGGCGATCTGCGAGCTGGGCGTCAATGTGCTGGTGTTTCCGCAGGGTACGCGCTCTAAGCGCTTGGCCAAAGGCCACACCGGCATGATCCAGCTGGCGATGCACTTGGGGGCTGCGGTTGTTCCTGTCGGGTGCAACGGCGCCGACAAGCTGTACCCCGGCGTGTCGCCCTTCTCCAAGGGCGGCAAAGTCACCTATCGGTTTGGTACGCCGATGGAGCCGACTGGACCCGAGCTCGGGCCGTATCGGGTGCAGGAGCCGTACGTCCCGCTGACCCGCAGCGCAGCCGAGCGCCACGGCGTGCAGTTTCGCGCGGCCACTGAAGTGATCATGCAGCGCATCAACGGTTTGCTGGATGTCGAGTACCAAGCAGCGGCAGATGGCGCTTCGGACGGCGTGCGCGGCATCGACCGCTTCTTGTAGAGATCGGCAAACCGCACAGCTTCGTCGCGCGTCGCAGCCCTACCGCGCTGAACTGCGGTCGGCGGACCCAATGAAATCTATCCTGTTGGCTCTTGTGGTCGCGTGGCCACGCTGTGCGAGTGCACTGGCGCTACGGTGACGATGCGCACGCCGCCTCCGGTGGGCCTTGCGCCGGTCGCCGCTGCTAAGGAACTGTCCAAGTATGGCTTGGACAGTTCGTGCTTGCTGGGTGGGTCGCAAGCTCGCGGCTTGACAGCCGACTTGCCGCTCCTTGCAGCACCAAAGTGATCGAGTTGTTCCTTGACCGTTCCTAACCCCGTCGCACCGGCCAAGCGTGGCGCTCTTCGTCCGCTTTTCGCAGTTCGGCCACTGAGCGATGGCGAATCATCGCCGACGGCCGTGCGCTGAACTTGCGGTGATTCGCGTAAGGGCCCCGGCGAAATTAAGTCGCTCAGCAGTAGGTTTGGCACTGTTGCCGCGAGTCGAACGCTTTGGCGAGCTTGGCAACCAACGCAGCAAGCAAACGAGCCACCAACAAAATCGACTAGATTTCGTTGGCGCTCTAATTCTTTTGCGGCTAGCCGACGAGACCGTGCTGGGTAAACCACGGCTGCACTAGCGGACCGCACGCAGCTACTCCATCGAATTCGTACACACCGGCATCTGCATGGACGACGGCCTTGTTGCGTACAAAATCGACGCGCTGCACGGAACTAACCGCAATCTCAAAGCGAAATTTCCCCATCTCAATGGCGCCCAGTGATTGCAACGTGCTGGAGCCGTCTTCGCCTAAGCCCCCGGCTTTGGTCACCACCCGCGACGTTGCTTGATACACCACGATGCCGCCCTCACACGACAGCGTGCCAAACGGCGGCATGGCCCCATGAACAGCGCTGTTGAAGGTGCAACTGACCTTTTCCAGTACCGCTGGCAGGGCCTGAGGTGCCGGCATAGTCGGTGGCGGGCCAGCCGGCGCGCCAAACTGCGGCGCATGTGGTTGTCCCGGCAGGTTGGACTTGCCAACCGCAGCATGAGCGGGCGCTGCAGAAGCCGCGCTGCCTAGGGCAGAGCCAGTGGGCGACTTGCGCAACAGCAACACGATCGCAATCACAGCTAAGGCGACGACGACCACGATTGCGATGATGCCACTTCCACCCATGCACTCCTCCAGCCCATCAGCCGACGGCGGCCAATGGTGGCATGAATTCGTCGATGTTTCCAGTAGCGCCGACATCGGCGAAATCTTTGGCGGGCATAGCCTTTCGTGCTACATAGGCCGAGGCCCACACGGGCAAAGGTGCGCGTGGATGCAATGAGCAAGGTGGCGTTGGTCGGATTTGGTCCTTGGGGTCGCAATATCGCCCGTAATCTCCATCAATTGGACGCGCTGGCCTGCGTGTGCGATCCCGATCCAGCCTGTCGCACGGCGGCCGCCAAGACGTACCCGCACGCCCTTGTCGTGGCACAAGAGGCCGATGTGCCGCCTGACATGGCCGTGGCCATCGCCGCGCCAGCGGTCGATCACGCCCGCTTGACGGGCTTCTTCTTGGACCGCGGTCAGCACGTGTTTGTCGAGAAGCCGCTGGCGCTGCATGCCGATCAATGTGCGCCACTGTGTGAGAAAGCTAATAATAACAACCTAGTGCTCATGATTGGCCACCTTTTGCACCACCACCCGGCGGTCATCGAGCTGGACCGCCTGGTGCGGCAGGGAGCGATGGGCAGACTGTTGTACTTGTACTCGAATCGCTTGAATTTGGGTCGATTTCGCCGCGAGGAGAACTCGCTGTGGTCGTTTGCGCCCCACGACATCGCGGTCTTGCTGCGGTTGGTCGGCAGCTTGCCGGCCAAGGTGGCGGCGACGGGCGGCTATTTCTTGCATCCCAAGATTGCCGACTCGACCGTGACGCATCTGCATTGGGAAAGTGGTGTTCAGGCCCACATTTACGTGTCCTGGCTGCATCCGTTCAAGGAGCAGCGGTTGGTAGTGGTCGGCAGCAACGCCATGGCCGTGTTCGACGATCAGCAACCTTGGAGCCACAAGCTGGTCCTGTACCGCCATGGCGTAGACTGGAACGACGGTGTGCCGCATCCGCGCAAAGCCGAAGCGGAGCCGGTCGCCTTGGTGCCAGACGAGCCGCTAGAGCGTGAAATGCGCGCGTTTCTCGCGGCCGTGGCTGATCCGTCGGCGCCAATCATCGCTGACGGTGCCGAAGCGACGCGGGTGCTGGCGGTGCTGGGTGCCGCCGAAGCGTCGCTCGGCAGCAATGGTGCGCCGGTGGCCATCGCTGGCTTGGTGCCCACTGACTGGCTCGATCGCGGTGTTCAAGTCCACCCGACTGCGGTCGTGGGTGCGCAAGCACACATCGGCCCGGGCACCAAGGTCTGGCACTTTGCCCATGTCATGGACGGCGCACGGATTGGCCAAGACTGTGTGCTCGGCCAAAACGCGTTTGTTCAAGCAAGCGCCGTCCTGGGCGACCGGGTTCGTGTCCAAAACAACGTGTCGATCTATGACGGCGTCCACCTTGGCGACGGTGTATTTTGCGGCCCGAGCTGCGTCTTCACCAACGTGGTTCGCCCGCGCGCAGAAGTCAGCCGCAAGGCCGAGTTTGCCGCGACGTGGGTCGGTCGCGGCGCGACCTTGGGCGCCAACAGCACGATCGTGTGCGGCAACCGCATCGGCGACTACGCGTTCATCGGGGCCGGCGCAGTGGTGACACGGCCTGTACCCGATTACGCTTTGGTCACCGGCAATCCAGCGCGCGTACGCGGCTGGGTGTGCAGCTGCGGTGAGCGCTTGGCTTTGCCGGTGAGCCCCATTCGCGGTGAGTTGGCCGCGTGCACGCGCTGTGGCGGTCAGTACGTAGCCACCACGACCGGCGTGATGCCGCACGTGCCAGGAGCGCCAGCATGAGTCAACACAGCCAGATTGTTTCGTTTGACATGGTGCGGTTGCTGCAGCCCCTGCAAGACGAGCTGCACGCCGCGCTGCAGCGTTGCCTGAGCCACGGCACTTTTGTGCTCGGTCCAGAAGTGCTTGCGTTTGAGGCTCAGCTTGCCCACTGGTTGGACGTGCCCCATGTGATCGGGGTCTCCAGCGGCACCGATGCGCTGCTCGCCACGTTTTTGGCTTTGCAGCAGGGCAACGGTGACCTAGCGCGGCTCAAGCCAGGCGACGAAGTGTTGACCACGCCGTTCTCATTTATCTCGTCGGCGACGTCGATCCTGCGCGCCGGCTTGCGCCCCGTTTTTGTGGACCTGCAGCCGGGGTGTTTCTATCCGGGCGTAGATGAGTTCGCCCAAGCGTGGACACCCAAGACCCGCGCCGTGCTGGCCGTTCACCTGTTCGGCGAGCCGTTGGATTTGATCCAAATCAACAAGTTGTGCGTCAGTCGCCGCGCGGTCCTCGTCGAGGATTGTGCGCAGGCGATCGGTGCCACCCACAGCAATGACCGTCCGGTCGGGACTACCGGCGTCGCAGGGTGCTTTTCGTTCTTTCCCGCCAAGAATTTAGGCGCACTCGGCGATGGTGGCGCGGTCATCACCACCGACGAAACGCTGGCGGCGCGGGTGCGGGAAAAGCGGCAGCATGGCCAGGCACTGCGCTACCAGTTCGATCACTTGGGCGGCAACTTTCGGCTCGACGCCTTGCAAGCGGCGTTCTTGTCGGCGCTGCTGCCCCACTTGGACACCTGGATTGCCGAGCGGCGCAGCAACGCCGCGTACTACACTGAGCACCTACAGCAGCTTGCGCGCCTGCGCCCCGACCTGCTCAAGCTGCCTGCGCGAACCCCAGGTCACGCCTGGAACCAGTATGTTGTGCGATCGTCTGAGCGAAACAAGCTGCGCGCTGCACTGCAAGCGGCTGGCATTCAAACGCAAATCTACTATCCGACCGCGCTACATCAACAGGGCGCGGTTGCATCTGCGTCGCCTCCAGCGTCGCTGCCTTTGGCCGAGAAGGCTTGCCGCGAAGTGCTGGCCCTGCCGATTGCGCCGGGCATGACTCAGGCTGATCGCGAGCGGGTTGTGGCAGCGGTCAAGACCGCGTTCTGACCTAAATTCCCCACAGAAATCTCGCGCGGCCCCCGATTTGAGATGCGCAGTGCTGGGTTGCTCGCTGCGCTCGACAAGGCACAAGGAGCTGAAAGAGCGAGGCGTACTCAGGTACGCCGCAGCGAGAGAAGCGACGCAGTGACGCAGAGATGCCCTCAAAGTGGGGGATCGCGGCTGACCCCAACCCCTCGATGAGCACGCGACCACCGGGTTCGATCACAGTAGCCGACCACAGCTACTGTGACACATCGCGCAACTGCGGCTACACTGCGCCGCTCGGGCGCTCAAGCTGTGCGCTCAGGATTGCCATGAACTACCGAATTCCTCGCCCCTTTGCCCTCGACACCGCGCCCGCGGCCCATGACGACGACGATGATGACGACGAGCCAGCCCCACCGTCTGAGCGCAAAGACGACAAGCACGAGGGGCGCCCCGACCTGTCTGAGCGGCTGCTGAAGTCGCGCACGATCGTGATCTCCAGCGGCATCGACGACAAAGTCGCGGCCCGCGTCGTGCTCGAGCTCTTGCTGCTGGAGTCCGATGACGCGACCAAGCCCATCACCGTCTACCTGAACTCACCTGGCGGCAGTATTACCTCTGGGTTTGCGATTTACGACGTGATGCGGCTGGTTCGCCCGCCCGTTCGGATCGTGTGCACCGGCTTGACGGCATCGATGGGCACCATCATCTTGCTGGCCGCCGACAAGGCCGACCGCATCGCGCTGCCCAACGCGCGCTTCTTGATCCACCAGCCGCTGATCGCCGGCAACGTGTATGGCCCAGCAAGCGACCTTGAGATTACTGCCAACGAGATCCTCAAGACCCGCGCCAAACTGAACACCCTCCTCGCCACCGAGACCGGTCAGCCGCTTGCACGGGTCGAGCGTGATACGCAACGAGATTTTTGGATGACCGCCGAAGAAGCCTTGGAATACGGACTGATCAGCAAAGTCGCGACCCGGCGAACAGATATCGAAGGCTAGGTCTGACAGTTCGTTGATCTGACGCGCCAACGCCTCGGTTACACAGCCGCGTTAGCGCGGCGCCTTGGCAAGCTACATATCAAACACGACCATGCCGTCGTTGTCGTCGTCTTCACGTCTGCCGTTGACATCCTGATCGGCTTGCGGCGGCCGTTCCAAGGGAAAGTGGCCCGGCGGTTCCAGATGCGGCTGATGGCGCCGTTGATGGCGGTCGTCCTCGCGCTTGCGGATTTGCTCAATGATGAAGGCGTCTAACATGGCTCCCTCCGGCTAGCTCGGCCCGGTGTATAGCGGGCCTTCTTCAGGTTGGACGCTTCAGAAGCGGCCTATGTTCATCCCGCACCTGCCGAGGTGCTCTCTGGGCGGCCTGAGTGACCCCATTGGCCAATCCGCCCACGGTTCAAGCTAGCACCCGGTCTTGGGCTGAGCAAATTTAGCCCGACAACGGTGACAGCGGTGCCCAAGATGATCTGGTCATTGTCTCAATAAAGCTCTGAATCTCATCGGTATAAGTTGAATCTGCTGTGCCATCCGGATGCAGGCTAAAGCCTGACATTTTGATCAGTGTGGCCGGCAGTGGCTGTCGGCTGGCCACCATCAGGGCTCGGGTCGGCGACGCATCCGACGGACTGTGTCGCATCTGGACGACGTGGCCGTGCAAGCCGGCAACCTTGGCGGCCTGGCTCAGGCGCGCCCGGTTTTGCCACGGGTAGATCGCGATGGCCAATCCAGGATCGGCCAGCGATTCCGCCACCCGTCTCAGCCAAACCTGCAAATCAGCGGTGCTTTCAAAGTGGGCGAGTCGGCGCTCCTCGCTCTGCGGCGGCTGATCCTGACCCAGACGCCGAAATGGCGGGTTAGTCACCACCAGCGCAAACCGGCCGAGCGCCAGTGGCAGTGGCGCAGCCAGATCGTGGGCCACCACCTGCACCCGGTTGGCCATGCCATTCAGGGTTGCGTTGCGTTGCGCCCGATCCACCTGGCGGGGCTGGGTCTCGACCAGCGTCATGCGCAATTCTGGCAGCACAGCGCCCACCAAGATCGCCACGATGCCGCTGCCAGCGCCCAAATCGACCAGCGAATGCGGCCTGAGATCTGCCGCAGAACACACCCGCGAGGCAAACCACGCCAGTGCCAGTGCATCGACTGCTGTCCGGTGGCCGCGACGGGCCTGAACTAGCCCAATCTTGGCGTCAAACAGCCACGCAAGCGACTCGTCGTTGCCAACGTCGACGCCGGACTGCGGTGGCAACGCTTCAAACTACTGCGCGACGAAACGCACGCCGACCGCATCAAGGCGCACCGGCGGCAGGATCACCTGCACCGGGTGGTTCACGCCAGGGACGCCCTGATACAGCGTAACTGGCCCGCCATCGGCAGACTTCTGTGACTCCGCGTAGAAAAAGTAACCTGCTGCCGCTGCCGCCAGCGCTCCAAGCCCAAGTCCGACACCGGACATGACGCCCTTGCTCTCTATGCTTGACTTGAAATCAGCAACTGCCTTTGCATTTTTGACAGGGTCTTTGTTGCTACACGGAAGCGATGGGTCGGCGCAGCTGTAGACTGTGATCGCGTCGCGGTTCAAGTAGCTTGCAAACGCCAAGCCGATGCCCAGTCCGATAACGGCGACGCCGCTCGCGACCAAGCCGGGCTTGCTGTTGTACCAAGCCGACTTTGCTGGTGGCTGGATCGGTCCTTCGACGACGTTCTTGTCCGCCGTTTCGCCCAAAATCGTCACCAGTACCGTGTTGACTGCGCGCTTGCTGATCCCGACCTTGGGGACCTTGACGTCATTGGCATAGCGCACGATGCGGTCGCCCGACACGTCGACCAAGTACGACACCAGCTTGCCGTCGACAACGCCCACAGCACACACCAGATTGGCCTCAATGTCTTTGCCCGCGCTGACAGCGTCGGCCTGAATCCGCGCCTCTGCGGTCTTCATATCCGTGTACATCAGGCCCACGTGGTCGTCTTCCAGCGCCAAATGCGACTCGAATGCGATGTCGAACGTGACCTTGGCCGTTGCCCCGCCATCGACTTTGACGCGGTGCAGCATCGAGGACATCGCCCCAGACTGTAGGCGGACACCGTAGGTGCCTGGAATCAGGTCGCTCACCGTCATGGGCGATGCGCCTCTGTCGTTGCCGCCCAAGATAATCCGGGCACCTGCGGGCTGGCTGGCGACTTCCACGCTACCTTTGGGCATCTTTTCGACTTTCTTAACTTCAGCCTTGAACAGCTCGACGACGTCAGGCCGGTAGTTGTCATCGGTCACCTTGGCCTTGAGACCAAAAGTCGTGATCACCGTCCGAAAAACTTCCGCCGCGGCACCTTTGTCACCTGCCGCGACATGCGCAGTTGCCAGCTGGGCCAAGACATCGAGGTATTCTTCACGCAGCTTGTCGTCGGCGCCCGGCGCGCCCATCGCCGCCCGATACTTGGCTTCCGCCCCAGTCAACCCCTTGATTGCACCTGGAAAATCAGCGTTATCCAGCAAATCATTGCCCTTCTTGCGGGCATCGGCCAACGCGGCTTTTGTCTCGGCCGTGATGGCCGACGGAACCTGATCGCGATTCTTGCGGACCTTGTCGGCGGTCGTCTTGCCATCGACCAAGATCATGTTGACCCGGTTCTGGTCGCGAAAAGCAGAGATGATTTCAGCAAGATACTTGTTGGTCAGCGGATCGGCTGTCTCGCCCGTGCGCAACTCGACGATGGCGAGGGTCCGCTCGACGTCCGCGCCTTCAGCCGGATTGGCGCCTGCTTTGCCGGGCGCGATCGTGCACGTCATAGCAAGTAGACAACTACAAAAGACTTTGGCAAGGCGAGGCGACATGGAACCCTCAAGCGACAGCGGGCCGACGAGTTGCGGCGGCCGATAATAGGCCGATTGTGTGCAGTGGTCAAGGTTGCTCGCAGTGGCCTGACTCCAGCTAACGCGTCAATTGTGTAGACGTTTGCCGCCACTCACCGCGCCCTGTTCAACCTACTGGACCGGCGGTGACCACGGCAGTCTGGCGATCAGTCTGGCAATCAGTCTCGAGACCAGTCTCGAGACCAGTCTCAGCGCCAGTGAGACCAGCAGGCATCTCAAAAAAGCCTTGATAATATCTGGCGATTCTCCAATCAGCGGCTTGGCACGACTCTTGCTCTGCTGCCCGTGCCCGCATGCTGCGGCTGAGGTATCGAGATGATGTTGCCTTGTTGTCGTTCTCCACGTATCACAACTGGTTGGCAGCTGGGCATGTGGCTGCTGCTCGTGCTCGCCGCCCTGGGATGTCACCCGCCGGGCAGCCTTGGCGCTCAGGCACTTCCGGCCGCTGCTGCCAGAGCCGGGTTGCCGCCAGCCCTGCCGACCTATGCCGCGCTGCCTCGCGCGGTGACAGCCGCGGACATGGCCCAAAGCGTGCCGCGCATCGTCATCAGCGAGGTTCTTGCCGATCCGTTGCTCCACGAAGAAGGGGTTGGCGACTACTTGGAGATCGTGCAGCTATCTGATCAGGCTGTGCGCCTTGCTGACCTCGCGCTGCTCTTGCCATCTGGTCGGCGCGTGTTGCTAGAGCGTCCAGCCGCGCCATGGCTGCGCGCGGGAGAGGTCGCCGTGTTGCGGAGCGGGTCAGGCCCAGGCCGGATCCTGGTGCGTGGGATGCGCTTGCCCAACTTGGCCGGCCGGGTAGAGCTGTGGTGGCGCGATCATCGCCTCGACGTAGCGCAGTGGTTGCACAAACCGCGGCGTTGGAAGGCTGGCGTCGCGATGGAGCGCCGCGACCCGCGGCTGGACGGTGCCTTGCTCACCACGTGGCGCCCGGCGACACACCAAGTCGACCAACTCGAGCGGGGCACGCCCGGGTGGGTGCAGTGGCCGTGCGCGGCGGTGATGGGGACTGTGCTTGCGAGCGGCAGTCCGTGCACCACCGGTGACCGAGCCCGGGCGGATGCCAAAACGACAAAGGGCCGGAACCATTGCGGTTCCGGCCCTGCCGTTGGTCGCTGGGGGGGGACTTGAACCCTCGACCTAGCGATTATGAGTCGCTCGCTCTAACCACCTGAGCTACCCAGCGACCGGCCTGCGTCAACCCGGATTCGGCGACGTGGGAATCGGCAGGTGTGGGTCCTAACCAAATAGGCTGGAGCCTGCACCCGATGTCTATGCCTGTGCGTATGGAGACTTAGCGCTTGGAGAACTGGAAGCGGGCGCGCGCAGCGACCCGGCCGTACTTCTTGCGTTCCTTGGCGCGCGGATCGCGGGTCAACAGCCCAGCTGACTTCAGCGCCGGACGCAGTTCCAAGTCGAAAGCCGTCAAGGCGCGGGCGATACCGTGCCGAATGGCGCCGGCTTGACCGCTCAGACCGCCGCCAGCAACCGTCGCCTTGACATCGAACTGTCCCGCGCGCTCGATGGCCACAAACGGCTCGTTGACCAGCATCTCCAGCGTCTGACGGCGCAGGTACTCGCTGATCGCGCGGTTGTTGACCATGATGGCGCCGGTGCCCTGCGACAGGTAGACACGCGCTGTCGCTTCTTTGCGGCGGCCAGTGGCGTACCAGCGCTTCGACGGTGCGCTGGAATCGGTGACTCTACGGGTTGTTGCCATGGTGAACCTGATGGTGGGACGAATGGGTCCCGGCGGAAATCTATAGCGGCAGCCTGAGCTGTGGAACGGAATTAGACGGCAAAAGCCACAGGGCTTTGCGCCGAATGGGGATGAACTGGACCGGCGTACACCTTGAGCTTGGTAATAAGCCGCCGACCCAGTGCGCCCTTGGGCAGCATGCCCCAGACCGCCAGCCGAATGGCCTGCTCGCTCTTGCGCTGCAGCAATCGGCGCGCAGGCACGCTCTTGATGCCGCCGGGAAAATTGGTGTGGTGGTGGTACATTTTCTGGTCGAGCTTGCGGCCCGTCAGCGTCGCTTGCGACGCGTTGACGACCACCACAAACGATCCGCAATCGGCATTGGGCGTGTAGCTCGGACGATCCCGGCCGCGCAGCAGGTTGGCGAGCTTGACCGCGGCGCGGCCCAAGACCACGTCTTTGAGATCGACGACGTACCAAGCGTGGACGACGTCTTCGGAGCGCAAGCTCGCGGTTTGTTTGGTGAGCGACATGGCAAGCCTCAAGGTCAACGGGGTCAGGGGAACGAGATCAGCGCCACAGGGTCACGGGTAGCGCAAAGTCGGTGGCGGCGCTGGGTCAGGGTCAAAATCTGGTCAGGGTCAAAATCTGGTCAGGGTCAAAATCTGGGTCAAATCGGGGAGAAGGGGTGCAACTTGCACCTCGCGCTGTCCTGCGGTCGTGGACGCAGGCGCTCCGAGATTGTCGTTCAGTGGTGGGCCTTTGCCCTGCGCAGCGTTGACCAAAGCCAACGAGCGGGGGCGAAAGTTTACAGTGGCGTCACCACGCCTGTCAACGCCGATTGCGCTTGACCCCAGGCCGCTGGCGCATTCAATTGGCCAGTTGGCCCAACAGCGCTTGCGCCATCGCGGTGCTCTCCCAGCCGAAGCCACCGTCATCTCGGCCAAAATGGCCGCCCGATGCGGTCTGAGAATACATGGGCCGGAGCAGATCGAGGTGCTCGATGATGCGGGCCGGTCGGAAGTCGAAAACCTCACGCACGGCGTTCTCGATGCGCTCTGGCGAGTACCGGTGCGTGCCGCGGCAGTCAACCTTGACCGACGTTGGCTGCGCGACGCCAATCGCGTAGGACACTTGCACTTCGCACTCGTCTGCCAAATTGGCAGCGACAATGTTCTTGGCGACATAGCGGGCAAAATAGGCCGCCGAGCGATCGACCTTGGACGGATCCTTGCCGGAGAATGCCCCACCGCCATGCCGTCCCCAGCCACCGTAGGTGTCGACAATGATCTTGCGGCCGGTCAAGCCGCAGTCGCCGTGTGGACCACCGATGACGAAAATGCCGGTCGGATTGATGTGGAACTTGGTGCCTTCGTGCAGCAGGTGTGGCGGAATCACGTGCTGAATCACCAACTCTTTCATCTGGGCGTGAATTTCGCTCTGGCTGACTTCGGGCCGGTGCATGGTGCTGATGACCACCGCGTCGACCGCGACAGCTTCGCCATTGGCGTAGCGCACCGACACCTGCGATTTGCCGTCCGGCCGCAGCCACGGCAGCGTGCCATCGCGCAGCAATTGCTCCATGCGGCGGGTCAGCTTGTGGGCAATCGTGATTGGCAGCGGCATCAGCTCTGTGGTCTGGTTGCACGCGTACCCAAACATCAGCCCTTGATCGCCGGCACCTTGATTGGGATCCATGGCCCGGCGTTGGTTGATCTCGAGATCGACGCCTGCCGCGATGTCAACTGACTGCTTGCCCACCGAGACCATGACGCCACAGGACTCGGCTTCAAAGCGATCGCGCGGATCGTTGTAGCCGATGCGCTCAATGGTCTTGCGGACGACATCGCGGTAGTCAACGTTGGCCGAGGTGGTGATTTCGCCAGCCAAGACCACCAAGCCGGTGGTCACAAGCGACTCGCACGCCACCCGTCCGTAGCGGTCCTGAGTCAAGATTGCGTCGAGAATTGCGTCAGAAATCTGATCGCAAACTTTGTCGGGGTGCCCTGCGGTGACCGACTCGCTCGTAAAGGTAAAATCGCGCATTGCCGTGTTGCCGTTCGTCACCCCGGGCGCCGGGGGGCCGAAAGAATCAGCGTGACAGTCGCGGTTGTCAAGGCCGGAGCGGGCATTTGGGCGCAAGGTCGCAACATTGCCCACGGTCTGCCGAGCGTCCGCTAGCGGGTGGGGCCCACAGTCGCCACGGTCGTCGCCAAGGTGACGCGAATTCGGTGGAACTGGACCTGCAAGCTGGGCTACACTGTCAGCCCCTCGGCAGTGACTGCCAAGGCGGCACTGCGGCGACAGGGCGGAACGCATGATGCGACGTTGGCTCGACAAGCACTGGGGTACGCTCGCTTGCGCTTGGAGACAGGCGTTGCCGTTGGTGCCAATGGCTGTCGCGTGTTTGCTCGTCGTCGCGGCATGTAGCAACGACTTGCGCGTCGAGCGAGGCACCGGCCTGATCAACGCCGACGCTTCTGCACCTCAGTTTTCTGCCGAAACCAAAGCTGCAGATACCAAGGGCACAGGCGCAAAGGGCGACGCGATTACAACCAAGGCAGACGGCACGACCGGCGCGCCCGAGTCTGGCGACGCGCTCGTCGGTCAGGACGGCAGTGGCGGCCCGCCAAGCGACGACACAGGCGCCCAGAACGTGACTGATGCGCTAGTTGACTACAGCGCAGACGCCGGAGCTGGTGCCGACACAACCGTTTGCGACGCGGCGGAGTTTTGTGCAACCGACGCTGACTGCCCCCTGACGCCGTGCAGCATCGGGACCTGCAGCGGCGGTTGCTGCATCAACAAGCCGGCGCCTGCCAGCACCGTGTGCGACGACGGCAACCCCTGCACCAAGAGTGACAAGTGCAAGCTCGGCGTTTGTACCGGTATTTTGACGACCTGTGCCGACAGTCTGGACTGCACGACCGATGCTTGCGACCCCGTCGTCGGCAAGTGCCAGCACGCGCTGGCGGCCAATTTTTGCCTGATCGCCGGCAAATGCGTGGCTGACGGTCAAGCCAGCCAAGCCACGCCGTGCAAAACCTGCAGCGTGGCCCAAGCCAGCGACGCGTGGACGGTCACGCCCGACTGCTGTGGCAACGACACCGAATGCCCTGCCGGTACGGTCTGTGAGAAAGCCTTGTGCGACCCCACGACCAACAAGTGTGGCTTGCAGCCGATCTTGGGATGTTGCACCCAAGACAGCGCGTGCAGCGACGGCAACGCGTGCACCAAGGACACCTGCGATGTGCAGACCGGCACTTGCGCGTACGTTGCGATCAGCTGCACGGACCCCAACCCGTGTCAGGCGGCGATCTGTGACGGCGCCACCGGCGAGTGCAAGGTCACAACCAAGGCCGGTTGGTGCCTGATCGATGGCGGTTGCCATCCCGAGGGCGAGGCCAATCCGGCCAACGATTGCCAGTCGTGCGCATCGGCCAAGTCGGCCAGCATGTGGACACCCGCCGTCGGCTCGCTGTGCAGCGATGGCAACGCCTGCACGTTTGGCGACAGCTGCCAGCCCAACGGCAAGTGCGTCGGTCAAGCCCAGCAGGGCTGTTGCCTGAGCGACGCCGACTGTGGCCCAACTGGCGACCCCTGTGCAATCAACGTCTGCGACGCCAAGCTGGGGCTGTGCACGCCCAAGGCCATCGCCGGGTGCTGTGCGACCGGCATGTGCTGCGACGCCGCGAGCAACACCATCAAGGCGGCCAAGGCCATCTGCGGCGGCGGGCCCATCGCGATTGAGTACCAGTGCAGTGGGCAGACGATTCAAAAGCGCGAGATCTCCGCCGGATGCAACGGCAGCAGCCCAACTGGATGTGTGACAACCGCGCAGTTTCAAAACGTGGGTGGGTGGCAAAACGTCCAGACTTGCGGCACGGGCACCCAGTGCACCGCCAGTGGCAGCAGCCAAATGCCAACGTGCAAAGTGACTACCCCGGCCGGATCGTGCGCCGGATCGTGCGGGACCAAGAGTGGCACCGGCAGCTGCTACTGCGACAGCGTGTGCACTGCGGCTGGCGACTGCTGCAAAGACTACATGGCGTTGTGTGGCTGTGCCTCCGGTGAGTGCTGCGACGTCGCCACCAAGTTTCCCAAGGCCAAAGGCACCGCGTGCGGCGCGGTCAAGACCCAGTTTCAGTGCAGCGGCAAGTCCGTGCAGAAACGCACCGGCTTGGGTCAATGCGATGGCAAAAACGTCTGCACGACGGCCACCGCCGACATCAAGTGGTCGACTTGGAGCACGACCCAAACCTGCACCAGCAGCCAAAATTGCGTCATCGCGACCGATGGCGGCTCAGGCAGTTGCGTCGCCGCGCCAGCGGGCAGCTGCGTCGGCCATTGCGGCGCCAAGAGCACAGGCTCGTGCTGGTGTGACACTGCGTGCAAGAGCCTGGGCGACTGCTGTGCCGACTTCGACAACGTCGGTTGTGGTGACGTGCAGACCTGCAACGCCGTCCCGACCAAGTCTTGCAAGGGCAAGTGCGGCGGGCAGGGCACCGGCTTGTGCTGGTGCGACGAGCTGTGTGAGTCTATCGGCGACTGCTGCCCCGACAAGAAAGTCTGCGCCTGCCTGTGACGCAGCTGCCGCCGCTGTTCGACACCCATTGTCATTGCGACGATCCGGCGTGGCCGACTGAGGCCATGGTAGCGGGCCTGCAAGCGGCTGCCGGATGGCTGGGTGCGGTTACCGCTGGCTATGGGCCGCAGCGCTTTGCCGCAAGCCGGACGCTGTGCGCTGCGGTGCCGCGGCTGCGGCGCGCGATCGGGCTACATCCTTGGTGGCTGGCCGCGCACAGCGAGCTGGAGCGCGAGCAGGGGCTAGCCGCGCTGATGGCTGAGCTGGCGCTCGGCGACGCGGTGGCGCTGGGCGAGCTGGGGTTGGACAAGAATCGCCGCGATCAGATGTGCGCCGACGATCAGATGCGCTGGATGCGCCGCGAGCTGACTGTCGCGCGCGATCTCGGCTTGCCTTTGGTGCTGCACGTCGTCGGTTGGCATGGCCACGCTGCTGAGACGCTGCGCCAGGTCTCGGCCAATTGGCAGGGCGTGGTGCATCGATTTTCGGGTCCGCCGCAAGCGGTTGCGGCCTACGCCCAGCTGGGCCTTTGCGTGTCGCTGGCGCTCGAGTCGCGGCCCAACCCAGTAAAGCAAGCAGCAGCGGTGCGTGAGGCCGACGCCGACAGCCTGATGATCGAAACGGATTGGCCGTTTCTGGATTGCGATTACCCGGCGGCCGTGACTCACTTGCGGGCGCTCGCCGGCCAGATCGGCCAGTGGCGCGGCCAAGACCCAGCCCAGATCATCGCACGCAGCAATGCCAACGCCGCCCGCGTATTCTCGTTGCCCCTCGGAGACCCTGCATGGATGCCGTGAGCGAGCGCCCCAGATTTGCCAAGTCGCGCCCGGCCCAGCGACGCTTCGATCGCCTCGTTCGGCTGACCAGTGTGGCGGGCTTTCGCAAGCTCGAAGCCGCCCATGTGATGGTCGTGGGGCTGGGCGGCGTCGGCGGTTACGCCGCTGAAGGCCTGTGCCGCAGCGGGATCGGCAAGCTGACCCTGGTCGACTACGACGTCGTGTGTGCCACCAACCTCAACCGGCAGATTCAGGCGATGGCAGGCAACGTCGGCAAGTCCAAAGCCGAGCTGCTGGCAGAGCGGCTGCGGGCCATCAACCCGCAATGCCAGGTCGTGCCGATCGTGGCCTTCTATGGGCCCACCAACGCCGATCAGCTGCTGCCGCTGGACGATCCGCCCAGTTTTGTGGTCGACGCGATCGACAATGTCACCGCCAAACTGCACTTGCTGCACCGTTGCCGTGAAAATGGCATCGCGGTGGTCAGCTCGATGGGCGCGGCTGGCAAGCTGGATCCGACGCAAGTGCGCGTGGCTGACCTGTACCACACCCACAGCGACCCTTTGGCCAAAGCGGTGCGCAAGTCGCTGCGCCGCCACTATGGCTGGCCGGAAGTGGGCCCGCAGCGTGGGGTGCACAGCGGCGTTCAGGTCGTGTATTCGCTGGAGTCGCGCCGCATGCCGCTGCCGCCTGACTGGGATCGCGAGCACGGTTTTCAGTGCATCTGCCCGCCCAACGAGGCCGAAGTGCACCAGTGTACCCACAAGAACATCATCGAAGGCTCAGCGGTATTCGTGACTTCGGTGTTCGGCATGACCGCTGCGTCGGTCGTGGTGCAGGCGCTGGTGGGTGACTTGGCCGCCCCGACGGTGCGTGAAATGGGCGATCGCAGCAGCGTGGCCCAAGTCGGCTCAGTAATCGCCTAGACTCTTCTTGTCGTGATCATCGCCGTCGCCCTTGCCGCCACCCGGTGCGCCCGTGCCTGCAAACGCCATCATCACGTAAAACGTTGTCCATGACGCTGCTTGCTTGGCTGCGCCGCGGACTTTGTCCGGTACCGTCTCGCCTTCCTGGCGGCCGCCCTGCTTCCAGGCCGTCAAGTGGTCGCGCACGGCCTCAATCGCAAACGTCATCTCGCTTTTGCGCACCGTGGACAGCTTGTCGTGGTGGGTCATCCAGTGATCGGCCAAGACCACATCGCCGGCAGCCAGGCACAGGTACGCACACAGTTCAGCGAATCCGGCATCGAGATCGGCATCGAGCGGTACTTCCATTGCGGCCGATTGGGCCCGATCAATCAGGCGAGCCGACAGCAGGGCGGCGGCCAGAAAGGCCAGCGCGTGGCCATGTCCGAGCACGGTGGCCATCAGCGCACCGCCGCGCGCAGCCATCGCCAGGTTGCCGATCTCCGCCCACTCGGCCATCGCGTCCATGGTCTTGGCGGGCCATGCCGAGGGCGGTAACTCACCCATTGCCGCCAGCTCGTCCAGCGCATCGCGCTTGTCTGGCGCGGCCGCAATGTACGCGTCCAAAGCGTCAAGCACCTGACCGATCGTCGGCGCGTGGTGGTTATCGGCCCACTGCACCGAAAAATCGGCGTCGATGAGGTACAGCAGCATCCGCGCCAGCCGGTCTTTGGGCCACTGCGGCAGTTGCCAGCGCTCCCACAGTTCGCGCACAGCCATCCACGCTACGACACGCAGGTTCTCGTCGTCACTGCTGCACGCCGTGAGCCACTCGTCTTCGATGTCGGCCTGCAGCTCGACTTCGGCCGCTCGGGCAGAAAACTGCGCGCGATCGGTGACGATGCCAATCTGCGCCAGAGCGTCGAGCAGCTCTGCCTCGGTAAAGTCGCGCAGTGCCGGGGTGTTGGCGTCAAACGCTGTTAGTTTGCCGGTGGGCTCATTGCCTGCCATATGTCACCTTTACGACGAATTCGACGGCTATGGACTAGAGGGTGTAGCCAAAAAAAGCGGTGTTGGGCGAGGACCTACGAGGACCAAAACCCGCGCAATTCAATGCGACGGCGTCCCCGACAATGGTCACCGCTGCGGTTTTCCAGTTGACTCAATTGGCTACACCCTCTGAGCCAAGTTGCGGATCGCGGCCAACACTTCATCGGCGTGGCCCTTGACGGAGACTTTGGGCCAAGCCCGCACAAGCGTGCCGTTGGCGTCGACCAGAAATGTCGAGCGAATGATGCCGTCGATGGTCTTGCCGTACATCACTTTCTTGCCGAAGGCGCCGTACGCGCGCATCGTCTCTTTGCTGGGATCAGACAGCAACGGAAAATTCAGGCCGAACTTCTTCTTGAACCGCACGTGCGCGGCCGTGCTGTCAGCCGAGATGCCCAAGACGGTGGTGGTCAGTTCGGTGGCCCACACCGCGTTGCGATCGCGAAAGTCGCAAGCTTGCACCGTGCACCCTGGCGTGTCGTCGCGCGGGTAGAAGTAGACGACAACCGGCCGGCCGCGCAGGGCAATCAGCGTCACGGTGCTGCCGTCGTCGGCGACTAGACTGAAATCGGGGGCGGCTTCGCCAATTTGCGGCATGATTTGCTCTCACACAGGCGCCAGCACCACTGCGCCGCCGCAGCGAAGCATTGCCGCAGCGCACGGTTTGTGCAAGATAGCTTGCTGAGTTGGCAACCTTGCCGTACTGTTGCGGCCGGAGGTTCGCATGCGCCTTGCAATTATCAGCGACATTCACGCCAACATTCAGGCCTTGACCAAGGTTTTGGAGCGCTGCGACCGCGAAGACATCGACGAGATCGTGTGTCTGGGCGACGTGGTGGGCTATGGTGGCAACCCCAACGAGTGCTGCGAGTTGCTGCGCGAGTGGTGTACGGTTGTTCTGATGGGCAATCACGATGCCGCGACCGTCGGCGTCATGGACGCCGATTATTACTACGAATCGGCGCGGCGCGTGCTGTACTGGTCGCGCAACGAGCTGACCGACGAGAATTTTGGATGGCTGTATTCGCTGCCTTACACCCACCAGCGCGCTGACATTGACGTAGGCCTCTACCACGCCGCGCCGATTTTGCCGTCGGGTTTTTACTACGTCGTGCGCAGCGAAGAAGCCGAAGCGCTGACGCGGATGAAAGATGGATTTTTTTCGTTTAATTTCATTGGACACTCGCACCTGACTACCGTGTATGAGTACACTGGCAAAAAGGTCAAGGAAGTGACCGGCCACTACACCTACCGTGAGGGCTCCAAGTACCTGGTCAACGTCGGCTCGGTTGGGCAGCCGCGCGATCGCAACCCGCAAGCCTGCTTTGTGATCTTCGACAGCGACAAGAAGTCGATTGAGCACGTGCGCGTGGCGTACGACATCGCTTCCGCCCAAGCACGCATCCGCGAAGTGGGCCACGACGACAAGTTCGCCAAGCGCCTCGCCAGCGGCCAGTAGGCGGCCCTTCCACAAATACGACCAGTGGCCTTGCGCGGACAGCAGCTTGTCCTAACCTTTGCCGTCGATTTTTGCGCCCACGCTGGCGCGAAGGTAAGAGCCTATGAAGAAAGAACAAGTGATCCTGGTGCTGATGCTGGTCTTTGTCGGCGGCTACGTTGCCGGTCGGGTGACCCACAAGGGCGGCGCGGCTGCGCCTGCATTGGCGCCAATGGCTGGGCCGGTCGCTGGCCAAGAGCTGGCCTCGATGTTGGCCACGCCCAGCCCGGCGCCTTCGCCTAGTCCGAGCCCTTCGCCGTCTCCTGCACCGTCACCGTCGCCCAGCCCGTCGCCCAGCCCGTCGCCCAGCCCGTCGCCTGCGACGCCGCCCAGTGCGCCGGCTGACCCCAACCAGATTTGGCGCGCGCAGATTCATGCCGATGACGCCAAGCGCGGCCCCGACTCGACCAATGTCAAGATCGTCATCTTTGGTTCGTTCGGCAACCAGGAGACGGTCGATTTCGCCCCAGCAATCGATAATATTGTCAAAGACTTTGGCGACAAAGTCCAGATCCGTTGGTTGCACAAAGTGGTGCCCATGCCGCATCCGGACGCGATTTGGGCCTCAGAGATTGCAGCGGCGGCCAATGCGCAGGGCAAGTTCTGGCCGTTGTTCGACAAGTTGATCAAGTCGTCGGCGCTGTCGCCGTCGTCGGTCGAGAGCGCCGCCAAAGAAGTTGGCGTCAATTGGGACAAAGCCAAGAAAGAGGTCGAGGCGGGCAAGTACCGCGGCCAAGTGCTGCGCGATAGCCTGCTCGCCAGCGAGATCGCCGCCAACACTTATCCCAACATCATGGTCAACGGCGTGCGGTTGGCCGCGCCCAAGACCTACGATCGGCTCAAGCCTATCATCGAAGAGCAACTCAAGAAGTCAGTCGACCAAGCCAAGAGCATGGGCAAGACTGGCGTTGACCTGTACACTGAGATCGTCAAGGGTGGCAAGAACTTTGAGCAGATGGGTGGACCCAAGCAGACCTTTGACAGCGCCGGCAGCCCGATTTTGGGCAAGCCCACCGCCAAGATTCAGGTGGTGGTGTTCGAAGACTTTCAGTGCCCGTTCTGCGGCAAGGCCTCGCCGGGACTCAAAGAGTTCGCTCGAAAATTCCCCAATGATGTGGCGCTGGTCTACAAGCACATGCCGCTGGATATCCACGACAAGGCGCAAGGTGCCGCCGAAGCGTCGATGGCAGCGCTGCAGCAGGGTCAGGACAAATTCTGGAGCTACCACGACGTGCTGTACAACAACCAATCAGCGCTCGATCTCGACAACTTGATCAAGTATGCCGAGCAGGCAGGCTTAGACGTCGCCAAGTTCAAGAAAGACATCGAAGCGGGCGCGGGCAAGCAGGTTGTCGGTCGCGATGTCGGCGAAGGGCAACGCGCTGGTGTCTCTGGCACCCCATCTGTCTATATCAACGGCATGAAGTATCAGGGGCCACGCGGCTATCCGCCCGAGGGCCTCGAAGCGGTGTCGCGCGTCTACTTCGGCCTGTAGCCGGCGAGCTGCAGCGCGGCCTCGACCACGGAATTGGCGCCTGAGTCTTCGGTCATCCAGTCCAAAGCGTCATAATTGCTGATCATCAGTCCTCGCTGCCTTGGCAAGCTCCGCCACGGCCGGCCGCCCAAGGTCACGGCCGTGCCCGCCCATGTCGCGTACGCCAGCGTCGCCCACAGATCGCCCGCGCACACCGCGTGCAGTTGCGGATGGACCCCCAACTGACGCAGCGCCGCCGCCGCGAGCAGGCCCGCGTCCAGCGGATTGCAGCACCGGTCGCGCAGGACCGACAGCGGCGAGCGCACCGGCGCATCCTCTGTGTCATCCAGTTGATCGAGGTAGGCCGCGATGGCCAGCGGCGTGTCTAGCCGTGCCAAACGGCGTACCGCCACCTCAGGCCACTGAGCAACCAGTGCGGCGAACGGCAATTGCGGTGAGGCCGACATTGTCACGACTGTGCCACGGTCCACCGTGACAAGCAAACCGCGGCCGCGCTATGCTCGCCGAAGGCGCCGCCGCGCGCCGCGGAGGGTATGGTGGCAACTGCAGTAATTCCCGGCAATTCTCCTGACGTGCGCGTCTGGCTCAACGGCCGCATCGTCGATGCCGACGGGGCTCGCCTGCCGCATCTGACCCACTCGTTTCATTATGGTCTCGCGGCTTTTGAAGGGATTCGCGCCTATCAGGTGGCGCCAGGCCAGGGCGCGGTGTTCCGCCTCCGAGAGCACTGCCGGCGGCTGGTCGACAGCGCCCACATTGCCACGCTGGATATCGGGCTGGAGTACAGCGTCGACGATCTCGCCGCCGCCTGCGTCGCCGCCTTGCAGGCCAACAACTTGGCCGAAGGGTACCTGCGGCCGGTCATCTACATCGCCGACGGTGCGATGGGCATTGGGGCATCGGGCAACCCCATCCACGTGCTCATTGCGGCGTGGAAGTGGGGCGCCTATTTGGGCGAAGAGGGGCTGCGCAACGGCATTCGCGCCAAAATTTCCGCGTTTCAGCGCCCTGGGCATGCAACCGTGATGTCCAAGGCCAAGATTACCGGGCATTACGTCAATTCGATCCTGGCCAAGCGCGAGGCGCTGGCGTGCGGCGCCGACGAAGCGATCTTGCTCAACGAGCAGGGCTACGTGACCGAGGCGTCCGGCGAGAATATTTTCATGGTCCAAAACGGCGTGCTGATTACGCCGCCGCTGGGCATGAACATCCTGGGTGGCATCACCCGCGCGACCATCTTGCAGATGGCGCGCGACTTGGGCATGCCGGCCGAAGAGCGTCTGTTTGCGCGCGACGAATTGTACTGCGCCGACGAAGTCTTCCTGACCGGAACTGCTGCAGAGGTGACGCCAGTGCGCGTCGTCGATGGCCGCAAGATCGGCGTGGGGTTCCGCGGGCCGATCACGGAGCGCTTGCAGTCGGCGTACTTCGATGTCGTCAAGGGCCGCAACGCCAAATATGGCGATTGGTTGACGAAGTTTTCGATCACGCAGGCCGCCTCCATTTTTTCGTGACGCAATCGGCGGGCCCCCTTGGCGTTGTTTGAGACATTTGAGCGCTGGCAAGACGCCGACTTTGCAGCGTGGCAGCCGGCCAAGCGGGCGTCGAACCGCTTTACGCCCGAGCGCAGCCGCGTGCGTGAGCGCTGCAAGTCGCTGTTGGAGCAGGCGCTGGACAGGTGCGGCATTGCGCGCAGCCCGCTAGAGGTGTGGGCGAGCAAGCCGGAGCCGTCGTTTTTCAATGATCACAGCGTCGACCACATCGCGGTGGTGCTGACGCGCGCCCAGGCGGATCGCGAGCGCTTAGAGAGTCAGCACGCCCAGTTGTCGGCTGCGCGACCGGAGGTGTTTGCCGCGCACGCGGGCCTTGTCGTCGATGCAAACGGTGTGGAGGTGGCGTTGCGTGTGCCGGCATTGGCTCAAGCCGATGTGGCGGCGGCAATCGCTGCGGCTGGCGACTGGGCAGGATGGGCAGACCTATTCGGCTGGGCCGTGGCGACCACAGACGGTGTCGCCGTTGCGCGGCGCTGGGATGTTGCGCAAGCCTTGGCGTGGGAGGACCCCAGCGGCGACCTTGCGATGTGGCTGAGCCAAGCGCTACCGGCGCTGCAGGCTCTGATCGGGCAATTCGTGCTGCCAGAGCCAGCAGCGCCCGCGCCCGCCGCGGCACGCACTTCGGCGCCGCTGCCGCCAGCAGCGGTGCAAGCGTCGGCACGGGCGTGGCAGCCCTACCGACCGCAGATGCCTGCGCCGCCGCGCAAGGTGCCGCTTGAGCCACGGCCGAGTCTGCTCGAGCGCCTGGACCCGTTTCGCTTGCAGCCTGAGCCTGAGCCGCCGCCGCCGCCACCGCCACCGCCACCGCCACCGCCACCGCCACACCGGCCCGAGCAGCGCCAGCCCGAGCAGCGCCAGCCTGAGCAGCGCCAGCCTGAGCAGCGCCAGCCTGAGCAGCGCCAGCCTGAGCAGCGCCAGCCTGAGCAGCGCAGGGACACGCCGCGCGATCGCTGGAACCAGCCGCCGCAAGCTGCCGCCCAGCGCCCCGATCAGCGCCCCCAACCGAATCGCGAGCCGCGGCGGGAGGCCTTCGCGCCACCACGCCAGCAAGATCGGCCGCAGCCACCGCCACAGCCGCCGACCGGGCCCAAACCGGGTGACAAGTGCCTGCTGGTCGGCGGCTTGCTTGCCGGCAAGGAGGGCCAGATCGTGGCGACCGGTCGCACCATTCGGGTTCGCGTTGGCGCTTTGGAGTTCGAGTTGCAGCCGTATCAGGTCGAGCCGCAGTAGGGTCGCGGCGACGTCAGCCGCCGATCACGCCCAACCGCAACAGGGTCG
Organism: Myxococcales bacterium; assembly: GCA_947499075.1. GTDB lineage: Bacteria > Myxococcota_A > UBA9042 > UBA9042 > UBA9042 > SXRM01. The sequence continues at coordinate 5,360 of CANMNA010000029.1, read as the reverse complement.
CGATTGTGCTCCAGCCCAGTGCAAACACCAGCGCCACCATACCCACCCACAGAAACTGCAGCACCACCCGGCGCGTCGGCCACCACTGCGGCACGCCCGATTGCGCGATCGCCGCTGGTCTGACTGGCTGTGGGTCGGTCGTCTGCCCGGCCTGCTCGAAGTCGGCGCGCTGATCGGGGGTCAAGTAAGCCCGGGGATAGATCATCGACGGCGATCGCTGGTTGTTGGGCGAGGACCTCTCGGGCGCTGTCTGGCTGTGCGGCACACGCCGCGGTGGCCTGTGGATTTCGAGCGGCGACTGGGCCACCACCGACAGCTGCGAAGGCTGGTACTCCTCGACCGCCATTTTGGCCAGCGGCGGCGTGGCGATCGCGTTTTGGGGCACAGAGCCAGGCGGCGCCGCCAGCAAGGCCTTGCGCACATCGTCGGCCAGGCGATCTGGGCCATAGCTCGGGCCGTTCAAGCGCAGCCACCCGTCGAGATCGTGGGCGAGCGCGATCATCGACGGGTAGCGCTTGGCCTTGTCGCGCTCCAGTGCCTTGTGCACGATCGCTGAAAGATCGAGCGACAGCCCCTCGGCCAAATTGTGGGCCTTGGTGATCGGATCCTCGCGGACGGCGCGCAGCACAGCGAACGGCGAATTGGAGCCCATGGCCCGAAAAAGCGGCTTGCCGGTGAGCAGTTCCCACATGCACACGCCTAGGCTGAACACGTCTGAGCGGCCATCGACCGGCTCTGCGCTGGCTTGCTCGGGGCTCATGTAGGCGTACTTGCCTTTGATGATCCCCGCCATCGTCTGCTGGATGCGTGCCGCGACTTTGGCGACACCAAAATCGATGATCTTGACCTCGCCGCGCCGGGCAATCAGGACGTTTTGCGGGCTGACGTCGCGGTGGACAATGCCCAGACGCTGCCCGTCTTCGTCGCACAACTCGTGGGCGTAGCCAAGCCCACGTGCGATGCCGGCGCACACGTAGGCGATCATGGTCGGGTCCAACCGCGCGCCACGGTTTTCGCAGGTGTTGGCGAGCGTGCCCAAGTCGACGCCGTCTACATATTCCATGATGAAAAAGTAGGTGCCGTCGTGGCAGCCAAGCTCAAAGGTCTGGGCGATGTTGGGGTGGTCAAACCGCATCGCGAGGCGGGCTTCCTGCACCAACATGTCAACGGCGCTCTGATCTTCGGTCAGTTGGGCGTGCATGCGCTTGAGCGCCACAAGTCGGTTGTCGCCACGCGCTGAGGCGACCTTGGCCAAATACACTTCGGCCATGCCACCGCGGCCCAAGCGGCGCAGCAGTTCGTAAGGGCCAAAGGTTTGGGGAAATTCGTTGCGCACAGGCCGTTCCGTCCTGGGCTACTCTACCACCGTGGTCCAACGCGGCAAGCGCGCCCGCCGGTTAGGAACTGTCCAAGAATAACTTGGACAGTTCCTTAGGCCGTTGCCCACCCAATTACCTGGGCAGAGACCGCGGCTGATTCCTCCAACTGCAGCCAGTGGCCGGCATCGGCAAACCACACGATCTCATAGCTGGCCGTGCAAAACGGTCGCCCGTCTTCGGCCAGAAACGCGCCCAGCGCCGGGTCTTGGGTACCCCACAGCACCAGCACCGGACAGGCGATCGGTTGGCAAAGCGCCTTGAAGTCACCGAGCGCCGCGCCCATGCTGCGGTAGTACGCCAACGCGCACTCCAGCACCCCCGGGCGCACAATCGCATCGGCATACACCTGCACGTCGTCGCGGGTGATGGCCTTGCGGTTGCCTGCTGCGCCGTACAGCGTCCGCGCCATCATCCGGCCGGGATCGCGGCGCATCATGTGCTCTGCCAGCCCCGGCACTTGGAACATGATAATATACCAAGACTTGGCAATCTGGCTGGGGTGCCGCCACAGCGACCGGCGAAAGGCGCCCGGATGCGGCGCGTTGAGAATCGCCAGCTTGGCCACCACCTCGGGATGCAACGCCGGCACCGCCCAGCTGATCGCGCCGCCCCAATCGTGACCCACCAGCACCGCGGGCTCACTGGGCCTGCCAAGCTCGCGCTGCAGTGCCTTGATGAGCGCCGCAATGTCGCCCGCCAGCGCCCGCACGCTGTAATCGCCTGCCTGCGAGCCCGGCTTGGGCTTGTCGCTGTCGCCATAGCCGCGCAGGTCGGGGGCCACCGCCCGAATGCCCGCTGCCGCCAGTGCGCGCAACTGGTGACGCCACGACCACCAGAATTCTGGAAAACCGTGGACCAGCACCACCAGCTTGCCAGTGCGCGGCCCCATCTCGGCGACATGGAGCTGCACACCGCCTGGCAGCGTCACCATGCGCCGGGCAATCCCTTCGGTATCGGGCAGTTCGGCAAAAGTCACGGTGTGCAACCGGGCAGGGGTACGCTGAGGCACTTGCCCGTAAACGTGTTGCAGTAGTCTTGGGTGCACTTGTTCTTGTCGTCGCAGTCGGTGGCGACCTTGCACTGGGGCGTGGCGACGCAACCTGGAATCTTGACGTGCTGGCACAGACCCTTGGTCAAGTCGCAAAAGTCGGCCGTGCACGCGTCGCTGTCGTCGCAGTCGGTCTGCAGCTTGCACTGCGGATTGGCATTGCAACCGACGACCTTGGTGTAGATGCAGTTGCCGGTGAGCACGTTGCAGGTGTCAAACGAGCACACGTCCTTGTCATCGCAGTCGACGTTGGCCTTGCACTTGCCGCCGCAGTTGGCGATTTTTTGGAAGACGCATCCCGAAGCTTTGTCGCACGCGTCGAGCGTACACGGGTCGCTGTCGTTGCAGACCACGACGCTGCCCAAGCACACGCCCACGGTGCAGGTGTCCTTGTTGGTGCACAGGGTCTTGTCGTCGCACGTCTTGCCGCTGTTGGGCTTGACCGTGCACTGGTTGGCCACGCACGCCGGATCGATGCACTGTACGCCCGCAATTTTGCAGTCGGTATCGACCTTGCACTTGTTGCCGCAGCCCGGGATATCGGGGAACTGGCACTTGCCGCTGCCCGGCACGCACAGGTCAAACGTGCACGGGTCACTGTCGGCGCAGACGACGGGCGCGCCGGGGACACACAAGCCGAGCGTGCATGCGTCGCTCTGGGTGCACAAGTTGCCGTCATTGCAGGCTGCGCCGGTGTTGCCGACGACACTGCTGCACTTGCCGGTCTTGCTGTCGCAGCTGTCGACGGTGCAGGCGTTCTTGTCGTCGCAAGTCTGGACGGCGCCGGGCTGGCACGCGCCGCCCTTGCACACGTCGCCGATGGTGCACAAGTTGCCATCATCGCAAGGTAAAGTGCCGCCGCCGCCGGCGTAGGTGCACTTGGTAGCGACACAGGTGTCAATGGTGCATGGATTGGCGTCGTTGCAATCGCTGTTGACCTTGCATGGGTTGCCACAGTTGGGCACCGCGGTGTGACTGCACACGCCGGTGGTGGCGTCGCACTTGTCGAGCGTGCAGGGGTCGGCGTCGTTGCAATTGTTGGGCGTGCCCAGGCACAACCCGGTCTTGCAGACATCGGCGGTGGTGCACAAGTTCTTGTCATTGCACGGGGTGCCCGATGCGCCGACGCCGGTGACGCACTTGCCGTTGCCCTTGTCGCAGGCATCGGACGTGCACGGGTTGCCGTCGTTGCACACCACCGGTTTGCCGCTGCACACGCCTGAGCCGCAGGTGTCGGTGTTGGTGCACGGGTTGCCGTCGTTGCAGGCGGTGCCGGTCAGCGGCTTGTTCTGGCATTGGCCGCTGACGCACGCCGGCTCAAAGCAGATGTCCTTGCCGCCGCAGTCCAGATTGGTCGCGCAGTTCTTGCCGCACTTGGGGATGCCGTTGAACACGCACTTGCCGGTGGTGGCGACGCACACGTCGACGGTGCACGGGTCGTTGTCCAGGCACACGATCGCCGTGCCGCCGCAGCTGCCGGCCTTGCACGCGTCGTTCTGGGTGCATCCGTTGTTGTCGCTGCACGCTGCGCCGTCCTTGGCGGTGGTGACACCGCAAGTGCCGGTGGCCTTGTCGCAGGCGTCCATAGTGCACGGGTTCTTGTCGTCGCAGACGATCGGCTTGCCCGGCGTGCACTTGCCCGCCGCGCACAATTCGCTGGCGGTGCAACTGTCGCCGTCACTGCACGGCGCGCCGTCGTTGTTGGCGATCGCACACTTGCCGAGCTTGCAGGTGTCGACGGTGCAAGGATTCTTGTCGTTGCAGTCGGCATTGGCCAAGCAGTCGCTGCCACACCCGGCGATGGGTGCGCTGATGCACTTGCCGGTGCCCTTGTCGCAGGCGTCGGCCGTGCACGCGTTGCCGTCGTCGCAGGCCACGCCGCCGGTGCCGCTGCAGCTGCCGAGCTTGCAGGCATCGCCCACTGTGCAGCTATTGCCGTCATCGCACGGCGTGTTGGTGGCGACGGGGCTGGACAGGCAAGTGCCGTTGGCTTTGTCGCAGGCGTCGCTGGTGCACGGGTTCTTGTCGTCGCAGACAACCGTTTTGCCTTGGCACAACCCCGCTTGGCCCACGACGGCGCAGGTATCGCCGCTGGTGCACGCATTCTTGTCGTCGCAGGCGCCACCGGCCTGCGGCTTCTGGATGCACTGGCCGTTGACGCAACTGTCTGTCGTGCAAGCATTCTTGTCGTTGCAGTCGCCATCGAGCTTGCATCCTGCGCCGCAGTTGGGGATCGCCTTGAACTGGCACTTGCCGCCGCCGCAGCTGTCGGTGGTGCACGGGTCGCCATCGCTGCACACAACCGCTGTGCCGGTGCACTTGCCGGCCTTGCAGACGTCGGCGGTGGTGCATCCATCCTTGTCGCTGCACGCGGTGTTGTCGGCGATCGCCTTGGTGCCGCACTTGCCGGTCGCCGGGTCGCAGCTGTCGGTGGTGCACGGGTTGCCGTCGTCGCACACGGCGCTGACGCCGGCCGTACACTTGGCGGTCTTGCACTGGTCGCTCAACGTGCACAAGTTGCCATCATCGCAGGCGAAGCCGTCAGGCAGCGCGGTCGATCCGCACTTGCCCGTGGCTGGATCGCAGGTGTCGGCGGTGCACGCGTTGTTGTCGCTGCAGGTGGTCGCCTTGCCGGGCACGCACTTGGCGCTGGCGCAGGCGTCGCCGACGCTGCAGGCATCGCCGTCATCGCAGGCCTTGCCGTCTGCGGCCTTGCTGCTGCACTTGCCGGCCGTGCAGCTATCGTCGGAGCATGCGTTCTTGTCGTCGCATTCGGCGACAGTCTTGCAGTTGCCGCCACATCCGGCGATCGCTTCGGTCTTGCAGGCCCCGTTGAGCTGATCGCAAGCGTCGTTGGTGCATGGATCTTTGTCGTCGCAGACCTTGGCGCTGCCGCCGCACGCGCCGGCCTTGCAGGTGTCGGCGTCGCTGCA